>JAILHV010000089.1 GCA_024695625.1 Treponema sp. | reverse complement strand
TTCTTGGATTTCTTTTGCGTCCCGTTCCCGGTTGCGCTTTATCTTGTTGACCCAAAATTCGCTGTTGGTCTTGGGAATGTGGTATTTTGGGCAGGCCTTTGCAGAATAAACTTTTTTCTTTTGCGAAGGATTTTTTAGGCTCAAAAGTTTTTCCACTGCAAAGGGGACGTGTCCGTGCCAAAAGCAGCCGTTTACAAATATTATTGCGTGGTAATGTGGCAGAACAATGTCCGGTTTTCCTGCAAGCCGGGCATCGTTTTTTCTAAAGCGGAATCCCAATTTGAAGAGGGCAGAGCGCACGGCCCTTTCTGGAGCGGTGTTTGTGCTGCGTATGGCGGCCATGTTTGCGTGCCTTTGCTCTAAAGTAGCTCTGTCCATTGGAATTCCTGCCTGCTGTAAGGATGCTTATTTTGCTCCCCATTCCTTGTAGTAGGAATCTATTTCTGCCTTTATGGAATCGGTTATGAGACCTCCCGGTGTGTGAAGGTATTCAACCACTTCCTGCATGGAAACTATTGCGCGTGCCGGAAAGCCGTATTTTGCCGTAATTGTGTCCAAGGCGGATTTGTCTGTGTCCAGGGCTTTTTCCATGCGGTTAAGGCTTACCATTTCCCCTATGATTTTAACATTTCCCTGTGCCATTACGATTGGGTAGGTTTCTTCTATAGATTTGCCGGATGTGGTTACGTCTTCTATGATTGCAACCCGCTCCCCGTCTTTGATTGGGCTGCCCAATAGGGAACCTTTGTCTGCACCGTGGTCTTTTTCTTCCTTGCGGTTTGAACAGTAGCGCACTTCCTTGCCGTATAGCTTTGAGTATGCGATTGCCGTTGTTACCGCCAGGGGAATGCCCTTGTAGGCGGGGCCAAACAATACGTCAAAGTCGTCACCAAAGTTTGAGTGGATTGCCTTGGCATAAAATTCTCCCAGCTTGCTAAGCTGGCTGCCTGTTACATAGGCACCTGCATTCATAAAGAAGGGGGATTTGCGCCCGCTTTTTAGCGTGAATGAACCAAATTTGAGCGCATTGCATTCAACCATAAAATCAATGAATTCTTTCTTGTAATCTTCCATGGAAAACATCATAGCGCATTAGGTGAAAAGATGGAATATGCAAGTTCAGATGAAAAATCATATTGATATCTGGTTCACTCTTTCCCTGCGGGCGAGCCAGTCATCCGTGAGCTCTTTTGGGGAAAGGGGAATGGCTTCGTCTGCCCACTGCCATGTCCAGCGGCGGATGGAATAGAGCTGGTTGCTGCGGAAGCTTAGGATTATTCCGTCTCCATCGGGGCCGGGGTTCTTTTTGTCGGCTTCAATAGTCTGCGCTTTGCCCCAGAGGCGGTTTTTGGCAAAACGGGCGGCATATCCGTGCAGGTGGATTTTGAAGTCCAGGTAAAAGTCGTGGCACATGCAGCCGAATGATCCGACCGTCATTTTGCGGAAATCAAAGTCTATGGGCAGCTTGAAAATTTCGCTTGTGAGCTTGATGTTTTTCATTTCTCCGAGCGAATAGCGGCGGTGGCCTTTTTTTATGATGTCGAATGCGTGCAGGTTCCAGTTGCCGTTGTCGTAGATGAGCTGCCATGGCTGAACGCGGCGGACAGAAGGTTTTGTGTCTGTGAGCGACTGGTAGGAAAATGTAATTATGAGGTTTTCCTTGAGGGCTTTGTCGATTAGGCGCCATGTTTCTGCGGGAATGGATTTGTTGGGGGCACCTACGAATATGATTCTGTCGTTTTCGGGTTTCTTGTTGATTTTGATGTTTTCTATGGAAAAGTCGTGGTTTTCTATTGAAAGGGATTCAAAGACTTCCTGCGCTTCTTTGTAAAGCGGATTCCCTTTTACCATGTCCATGAGGCTTTTGATTACTTTTGCCGCTTTGGCAGCATTTTCGTCGGTGTAGAAGCGGGGCAGGCGGTAGTGCGGGTCTGTATAGAAATAGCCGTTCGTCTCGAAGTCTGTATCTATTGGGGCATTGTATTTTTCCTGCAGGTCTTCTATGTCGCGGAAGAAAGATGTGCGGCTTGTCTTGATGCCGTATTTGTTCTGGAGTTCTGCGATGATTTCTTTCCAGTTGGGCTTTCTGCCTGACGCTATGATTTCGTCCATCGCCTGGTAACGCTTTGCTTTTTCCGTGAAGTCTACGGCCATCTTTTTCCTCCTCCATTCCCGTGTGTTGGGAATGCGCTTGTTTTATATTTTATATCGTAGGACGGAATTGTCAAGGCGATTTTGGCAATTGAAGTTAGAGGAGGTGCGTATGAAAAAGAGAATCAGGGTTTTGTTTGCATTTGCTTTGCTGAGTGCGGAAATTTTTGCCCAGACAGCAATAAATCAGATTTCTCCGCGCATACACCGGATGATTGTTGCAACAATTAAGGAAGCTCAGGCCAATGTCTATGACTACAATCTTGACGGCCAGGTTAACTGCCGCGACTATTCATGCGTCTTTAAGATAACCTGGGACAGAAAGTTTCCAGATGAGGCATACCGCTGCATTCTTGTGCGTAACACTCCCCCGAATGATGTAGGGCATCTTTTTGTAAATATATTGGATGATAATTCATGCTATATTGATGTGGAACCGCAGGCCTATTCACCGCAGCATTATCGTATGGCGGAAAACTGGCCCCGGGGTAAGTACAGCAATGATGCATACAGCTATTACAACGAGACTGACTATTGGCTTTCTGAACCCAGGGGTTTTGCCATGGCAGGACATAATGGCAGTAGCTCATCTTATTACAATAGTGCTTCTTCTGCTGGGGACTCTGGAGAGAATGCTTGTGGTGCATATTTTTCCCTTGGCTATATGGGTAGCCTAGCCTCAGAAGATTCTTCCGATTCTGGTTGGCTGAATTTTCAGGAATATGGAATTGAGTTTGCCTTTGAGACTCCTTTCTATGAGAACGGATTTTTTCTAATCTTTGCTACAGATTACATTACGGACGGAGATAAAGAACATCAGGAGCATGTATTTCTTACCGGTCTTGATGTGGGCTACTGCGTGAATGCTATTTTGCAGCCCTATGTGGGAACTTTTGCCGGAATAAAATGGACTGACACTTTTTCCATGGAGAACCTGGGTTTTGCTTGGAAAGTCTGTGCAGGCAACCGCTTTTCTTTTTCGTCATTTCTGGTACGCACCGAAGTATCCTATTGCTCTGTTCTGGGATGCTCGGCTATGGTGGCGGTGGGTCTTGGGCTTTAAGGATGCAGCAGAAAAAAGCACGGCAGGCACTGGAGGGGCGGTTGGTTAAAAATTGCATCCATGCAATTTTTAACCATGAGTTTTCCGATGGAAAACTCACCTGTTTTGATTGTCAACATATTGACGCGCCCTCCATGGCGCTATTTGTTTACAGATACGGGCCGGAACCCCGCAAGCGCCACCCACTGGGCCTGTTGGGCAGCGGATGATTTAGCTGGATTCAAAAGGCAAGTGCCGCATTATTTAAAGAAAAAAAACTTGACTTATGGCTATTGTTAATTCAGAATTGAGGGTGGAATATTTTTAAAGTGAGGAAAGTTTATGTATTTGGCGAAGGATGAACGCTATGACACTATGGTCTACAGAAAATGTGGGGAGAGCGGATTAAAGCTGCCGGAGGTTTCGCTTGGACTTTGGCACAATTTTGGGGACAATTCAACTTATGCGAACATGAAGCAGATGATTTTTACTGCTTTTGACAACGGTATAACCCACTTTGACCTTGCAAACAATTACGGTCCTGTTGGCGGGGCGGCAGAAAGCAATTTTGGAAAGATTCTGCACGAGGAGCTGCCGCACTACCGCGACGAGATGATTATAAGCACAAAGGCAGGCTATACGATGTGGCCGGGACCTTACGGGGACTTCGGAAGCCGCAAGTACCTGCTTGCAAGTCTTGACCAGAGCCTAAAGCGCATGAATCTGGATTACGTTGACATTTTTTACCACCACCGCATGGATAAGGATACTCCGCTTGAAGAAACCATGGGTGCTCTTGCCCAGGCTGTTAGTAGCGGAAAGGCCTTGTATGCCGGGCTTTCAAATTATGACGGTGCAACGCTAAAAAAGGCGGCTGCAATTTTGGATGAACTAAAGGTTCCCTTTGTGATTAACCAGAACCGCTACAATATTTTTGACCGCGAGATTGAAAAGAACGGCCTTAAAAAAACGGCGGCCAAGCTTGGCAAGGGAATTATCTGCTTTAGTCCGCTTGCCCAGGGGCTTTTGACTGACCGCTACATTAACGGCATTCCGGAAGATTCCCGCATAAAGACGGACGGACGCTTTTTAAAGGAGTCAAACCTTACCAAAGAGAAGCTTCTTCAGATAAAGAGGCTGAACGACATTGCGCAAAAGAGGGGGCAGTCGCTTGCCCAGATGGCGCTTGCCTGGCTCTTGAAGGACGGTGATGTTACAAGCGTTATAATTGGGGCTTCAAAGACTTCGCAGATTTTGGATAACATTGCGGCTCTTAGGAACACAAAGTTTTCCGCGGCGGAACTTTCTGCAATAGACAGGGCTTCTGTTTAACTTTTTCTAGCCGCGTGGATAGAATACGTGAAGCAAGTCCATACGGCCGGCACTTTGCAGGGCTTCTATTACAAGGCTTTTGTTTTCCCTTTTGTTGAACTGCAAGAGTGCCCTTTGCAGCCTTCTTTCTCTTGCACCCCGCGCAACGTAGACTTTTTGCAGGGAACCGTCGGCATTTTTTTTGTGGGGATTCAGCCCCGTCCAGTACATGCATGTTGAAAGGCTTCCCGGTGTTGGGTAGAAATCCTGAACCTGGTCTGGGACAAAGCCTGTCTTTTTTAGGTAGAGTGCAACTTCTATGGCCTCGTTAAGACCTGCTCCGGGATGGGCACATATATAGTAGGGAACAAGGTACTGCTTTTTGCCAAGTTCTTTGTTTACCCGCGCATATTCTGAACTGAATTTTTCGTAAAGCGAATGGCAGCTTTTTCTCATGAGTGTAAGGACTGAATCGCTTACGTGTTCTGGGGCAACTTTTAGCTGGCCAGAAATGTGGTCTTTGCAAAGTTCGTAGAGGAAGGTTTTGTCTTTGTCCATCATAAGGTAGTCAAAGCGGATTCCTGAGCGGATAAAAACTTTCTTTACCCTTGGCAGAGATTTTAGTTTGCGTAGAAGTTCCACATAGTCTGTGTGGTCAACTTTTACGTTGGGGCAGGGGTTCGTTCCTAAGCAATCTCGCTTGGGGCAGGCTCCTCTTTTGGCTTGAAGTTGGCAGGCATCGTGGCGGAAGTTTGCGGTTGGGCCTCCTACGTCGTGTATGTAGCCCTTAAAGTCCGGGTCTTGTGTCATCAGTGAGGCTTCTTTTAAAAGGCTCTGGTGGCTTCTTGACTGGATTCTTCTTCCCTGGTGAAAAGTTATTGCGCAAAAACTGCATGCTCCAAAGCATCCCCTGCAACTTGTAAGGCTGAATTTTACCTCTTCCAGTGCCGGTATGCCACGCTTTCCGTTTTCCGCAGGCTTGTCGTAGATTGGGTGCCATCTTCTTGTAAAGGGAAGCTCGTAGATTGCGTCAAATTCTTCTGTGGTTAGCGGAAGGGCAGGTGGCTCTTGTACTACATAGCGGCTTTCCGCTGCTTCTATAAGC
>JAILHV010000076.1 GCA_024695625.1 Treponema sp. | reverse complement strand
AAATTCCTCCAGAATTTATTTGCCTTTTGCTGAATTTGTATGTATACTAGTATGTACAAAAAAACATAAATTGTCAATAAAGGTGAATAGTATGAAGAAAAGCTTTATAGAAAGTCAGAAAAAAATGCTCCTTGCAAAGCGTCAGGAAATAATGGACACTTTGAAAGGCCGCAATGAACAGCTTTCCAACCTTGTAGAAGCAGCAGAACCGGGTGACGAAGCGGACATTGCATCCGACAGAATAGACGGTAATTTGGCCCTTAAGCTTGGCGACGAAGATATGCGCCGCCTGGAGCAGATTAATTCTGCCCTTGAGCGCATTACAAAGGGAACTTACGGTGTTTGCCAGAACTGCGGAGATGACATTAGCGAAGGCCGCCTTGAAGCCATGCCTTATGCAATGCTCTGCCTTGACTGCCAGGCCGCAGAAGAAAGACGCAACAGGTAGGAGAGGATTCTTTAGCCACAGGCCGCTTGCTGCTAGATTGCCTGCATCTTGAACGAATTTTTTCCTTCTATAAAGGCAAGTTCTTTGCAACCGGCATTTTTTAGCATTTGAACTGTTTCGTCAAAGGCAAAGTCCAAGGTTTTTGCCGAATGGGAGTCGGAGCTTAGGGTTAGGGGTACGTTTTTTTGCATCAGGAGCGAAAGAAGTTCTCCGTGGGGGAAAGAGGTTGCCATGTAGCCGCGTGCCATTCCGCCCAGGTTTACTTCTGCAACCACACCCGCTTTTGCAATTTCATCTGCTAAAAGGGCCAGTTCTTTTTTGTACCACTCGCTGTTTTGGTCAAAAAGTGGGGCTTTTACCTTTGGACCGTTCTGCTTTTTGATTAAGTCGCAATGGGCAATTATGGTAAAGTCGCATGTTTTTAGCATCTGCCGCTCAAGGTAAAAATACTCCTGCACGGCTTTTTTTGTGTCTCCGTCAAAGTAGTTTTTTATTCCTTCAATGACGTCTTCCTGCCTTCCGTCTGCTTCTATGAATCCCCTCTTGCCTGGAACGTAATGAACTGCTCCGATTAGGTAGTCAGGGTCAAATTCCGCATAGTTGCTCATCTTGGGGGCGCAAACTCCTTCTATAAAGTCTGCCTCAAAGCCAAGCTTTATGTCCAGCCGCCCACTGTATTCTGTGCTTAGGCGGTGAATTTCTTTTGCGTATGCTGAATGTTCCCTTGACTGAAGGTGCCAGTCTGATGAAAAGGGGTACATGGAATGGGAGCTGAATCCCAGGGCACCAAAACCCTTCTGCAAGGCAACCTGCACAATTTGTTCCGGGGTGTTTTTTCCGTCGCAAAAAGTTGAGTGAGTGTGATAGTTTGTTTTTTTCATTTGAGTGAATCCGCCCATTTTTTTTCTAGATTTTTAAATTCAATAAAGGCAAGTTCAAATTCAGTCTCCGACGCTTCTACGGTAACAAAATCGTTTTTACGCGCAGCTTCGTTCATTGTTTTGGAGGAAGTGTAAAGGCTGTTTATGCTGAGCGTTGCGCAGCTGCCCTTAAGCTTGTGGGAAAGTTCGTCAAGCTTGGCAAAATCCTTCTGGGGCTTCTTTAGTTCCGGGCGCAGGTCTGCAAGAACTTCTTCCGTCTGCTTGATAAAGTCGTCCATAAGGCTAACCGCAAGCTCTTCGTCGCCGCCAACGGTGTCCATAAAATCGCTTATGTCCCATTTGTCACCGGCCGAATTGTTCACTTCTGTAAGGGAAACAATTTCTTTTGCCGCCGGAATGGAGAGAACCGTCGTCCACTTTTCCAGCATTTCGCGGACACCGTTTTTTTTGAAGGGTTTTACAAGAATGTCGTTAATGCCCAGCTCGCGGTAGGTCTTAAAGTCGTTGGGGTCATTGTTTGCGGTGCAGGCAATGATTATTCCGTTGTAGTTCTTTGTCCTAAGTTCAACTGTGGCATCTATTCCGCTCTTTATTGGCATAAGGATGTCCATGAATACCAGGTCTATTTCCGGATGCTGCTCAATCTGCTTTACTGCGGCCTCTCCGTCTTCCGCTGAATATACGGTTGCGCCAAATTTCCTTAGGAATGTTTCTATGAGCTTTCTGTTTACAGGATGGTCTTCTGCAACAAGAACCTTGCAGTTGCCGGCAATTTCGTTTTCTTCTATGAGCGGAACCAGGTTGGTTGGAGCAAGGTTTATGTTCTTTATTGCCTCCATTTCTACAGGATAGATGTTTGGCAGGCTGGTAAAGGCTTCGTTCAAAAGGGTAAAGAGCTGCTTTCTTTTTACCGGTTTGTAAAGGTAGCCGTTGAACCAGTCAAGAATCTTCATCTTTGCATCCTTACCCATCTGGCCTTCTGGAACAACAAGGTACATCTTTAGCTTGTTGGTGATTAGGCTGCTTGTTACCTCTGATGCAAAGCGCCAGCCGTCCATCTTGGGCATAATCATGTCTACAAAGACGACTGTGTAGGGGTGCTTTTCCTTTGCTGCACTTGAAATTTTTTCCAGGGCCTGTTCGCCGGAAAGGGCGGTGTCTATTTTTTCTATGCCAAGGTTCTTTATCTTTGTTGCAAGGGCTGCCAGTGCAAGTTCGTTGTCGTCAACAAGGAGGATTTTTGTATGCTCTGGAATTGTAAGCTGGGGGGTAAATTCTTCCAGCTGGGCATCTATCTGCGAAACCTGCATTGGTATGCAGAACCAGAAGACTGAGCCTCCAGCCGGGTTGTCCTTTACGCCTATTTCGCCATTCATGATTTCCACAAGGTTTTTGCAAATTGCAAGCCCCATGCCGGAACCGCCGTATTTGCGAGTTGTGCTTGCGTCTACCTGGTAAAAGTTGTTAAAGACAAGGTCCTGCTTTTCTTTTGGAACTCCAATGCCGCTGTCTATTACCTCAAAGAAGAGTTTTTCGTTTTTGCTGTAGACGCGGACGACTACATAGCCTTTTTCCGTAAACTTAACCGCATTCTTTACTAGGTTCAGTATGACTTGCTGAAGGCGGGTAGGGTCTCCCATGATGATTTTGGGGAAGGTCGGGTCTATGTCCGTAACAATTTCCAGCCCCTTGTTGATTGCTTCTATGCTCACAAGGTCAACGACGTGTTCCGTAAGGTCAACCACGTCAAAGGGAATGTTTTCTATTTTAAGGTCACCGGAGTGGATTTTTGTATAGTCAAGGATATCGTTTGCAAGCTGGAGTAGTACGTTTGCACTGAATTCAATCTGATGGACATATTCATTCTGTTCTTTGTCCAGCGAAGTTTCACCCAGCAATTCTACCGTACTGATTATTGTCTGGATTGGGGTGCGCACCTCGTGCAGCGTGCTGGCTAAAAACCTGGAGCCGGCATCTATTGAATTAACTTCCATAATGCCAGCCTTATTTATGAATGAAGGACTTCCATTGCCTTCTGCACAATAACATCAGCTTTTTGCGGCTTTATCAAATAGCCTTTTGCGCCAAGGCTTAGTGACTTTACTACGGCATCGCGCATGGTTGCCTGTGAGTAAATAAGAATTGGTGCCTTGAAATTTTCGCGCTGAAGGGTACGCAGGATATCAAAACCGTTGATGTCAGGAATATAGATGTCCAGGATAACAAGGTCAAATTCCTGGTCTTCGATTGCGTGCATAAAATCTACGCCGTTTGAAAAAAGTACGGACTTTGCGCTTACGCCGGCAAATGCTTTTTCCAAGAGGCGGCGGATAACAACATCATCGTCAACAATTGCCACTTTTAGAACGTTGCCGGAATCCTGCTCGGAGATAACGCCTTCCGCATTGTCGTTCATAAAGCGCATCTCTATAGAAGATTCCTGGGAACTGTGGTCGTCAACGGAAAGAATCCTCTCTGACACAATCTCGTTCATGCTTTCGCCCTGGCTTGCGTCTACCAGAGAGTTGATTATGTCGTTCATGTTGTCGGAAACTTCTATGTCCTTGTAGAGGGGATGCCCCTTAATAAGTTCCTTTGTAAAGGTGTCAAAAGAAAGAATCTTTACGTTCTTTGGCTTTATGCGCTTGTCTTCAAGAACATTGTCGATGAGCACTTCCAGGTTTGAACCGTCTATGAAAGTGAGCTTTATGTTTGTCATCATGATGATGATTTTTGGGTCGCTAATCTTGTTCTTGTCCAAAAGCTCCTGAAGGCGGTATTTTAGGAGGTAAAGTTTTTCCCTGTTTAGGCCAAGGGCAATTTCCGTAAAGACAATCAGGCCGTTAACGTGCATCTCCATGATGCTGGGCGTTGTGTCCAGAGAAAAGTTGGACTTGAGCACTTTTCCGATTGATTCAAAGAAGATGTCGAATTTTATGGGTTTGGTGAAATATTTTACTACCGCAAACTGGGCCAGCGTTGCAACATGGTGGCGGGGGATGTCTGGACCGCTTATGATGATAGGTATTTTTTTTGCGTTGGGGTCATCGTGCTTCTTTAAAAGGAATTCCTGCAGCGTGCTTATGTCGCTTTCCACATCGATGATGATTAAATCGGGAAGAGTCGTTATCATTTTTGTATATGCATCCCGGTTTCCGACTGCATATTCAACATTCACCTGCTCCGCAACGAGTTTTTCCTTGAGAAATTCGCGGAACATGGGGGATGCATCTATTAACAATACCTTCTTCATGCTATTCATTTTACTTTATTAAGTGTATAATTTCAAGGTATATTATATGGTGGCTTGGAGGATTATTATGAAAAAAGCTGTTGTTTTTATTGCAGACGGAACGGAGGAAATAGAAGTCATAACTCCCGTTGACTATTTAAGAAGGGCTGCTGTCCAGGTAACATTGGTTTCTGTTAGCCAGTCGCGTACAGTTACCGCAGCCCACGGTGTTAGCATAAATGCCGACATGACCCTTGAATCCTACCTTTCCGCCGGTGAAGAGCTTCCTGATGCCGTAGTTGTGCCTGGTGGGGCAGGAACAAAAAACATTGCAGACTGCCGTGCCGCCGTTGATTTTGTGACCCAGATGGATAAGGCTGGAAAGCTTGTCTGTGCAATCTGTGCAGCTCCTGGCCTTGTGCTTCCGCTTACTGGTGCGCTAAAGGGCAAGGCTTGGACATGCTATCCTGGATGTGAGGAAAAGGCCGGGGAATTTGTAAAGACTCGCAGGGATGAGGCTTTTGTCCACGATGCAAACCTTATTACAGGCAGAGGCCCCGGGACAGCAGAGCAGTTTTCCATGGAAATTGTGCGCACGCTTACCGGGGATGCAATATTTACCAAGATAAAGGAAGGCTCCATGCAGCGCTAAGGGAAAGTTGACTAGCGCTTGTCCACTATGACCTTTACTATTTCTGCGATGTACATTGTGTGAAAGTCATCCTTCTTGTAGTTCTGGTTCATCACCTTTTCGTCGGTAAAGCAGTAGGGGTCAAATGGCTGGGCGTAGAGCTTTCTGCAAAAGAGCACCATGCGGGCTTGTTTTACCCAGGGAATGTTGTTCATGTAGTCAACATCCAGCTTTGCGGGGCCAAATTTGTCTCCGTCCCTTCCGCTGTGGCTTCCACAGTAGTTGAGGGCGGTCTTGTATTTTTCACCGAGTACGCTGAGCGAAAAGTATTCAGAAGAATCAATTATTTCCTTTGTGTAGCGGGAAGGACGCAGGTAGATGGTTGCAACCGGCTTGTTCCAGAGAATTCCCACTCCTCCCCAGCTTGCAGTCATCGTGTTTACGCTGCCAGTCCTTATCGTGCCGTCTTCGTCTTCCGTTGTCGTGCATGCCGTTACCAGCATCCAGTCCTTTCCTATCATCTTGAATGAGTTGTCCGCAATGTCTTCAGGCCGTATTGTCTTAAACATAATTACCCCTTCGCTTAGTTTTTCCAAAGTATAGCATAAACCTTGAAAAAGGTCTAATAAAAATATATATTCTACTTATGACTGTTAATTTAAGGGCCTCATTTTTTAGGGGCATATTTGCAACGCTTTTGCTTTTTTCTTTTTTTTCATGCAGCAATGGGAAAAAATGGTACACGGATTTTGATGAGGCTTCGGCAAAGGCAAAGAAATCTGGCAAGAACATTTTCCTGCTTTTTAGCGGGGATGACTGGGATAATACGAGTGCAGGCTTTAAGGCAAATGTCCTGCACACGGATGAATTTGCAAAGGAAATCGGCAAAAAATACATCCTTTTGAATCTGGACTTTTCCCAGGACGAATATGCAAAGACTGAATTGGAAGATAATGCTACTGACGAGCAGAAGGCCGCCGCAGATGAAATAGCAGCCCGCTACAGGGCAAAAGAAAAGCTAGTGCTTGAATACCATGTTCAGCAGTATCCGGCGGTATACATTACAACTCCAGAAGGTTTCTACATTGATTCAATTAACTATGATGCATCTTTTACCGATTTTGCAAGCTTCCACGAAAAATTCAATGACCACCAGGGGCTTATCGATAAGGCAAACGCTTTAACGCAGGCAATTAAAAAAGCAAAGGGAAAAGACAAGGCTATTGCAATCGACGCATTTTACGAAGCCACGCCAACTGACTACCAGCCGCTTCTTGTTCCCGTGTTCAAAGAGGTGCTGGCTCTTGACGAAGAAAATGAAACAGGGCTGCTTGGCAAATATGAACTTGCCCAGGCCTACATTCAGTCCATTGAAATTGCAAACGAAGGCAATGTTGAAGGTGCGGTAACAGTTATAACTTCCGTTGCGGACAATCCCGCCCTTCATCTGGACAAAGACCAGAAGCAGATGGCCTACTACACAGGGGCATACATTCTGTCTCTTTCGGGAAGCCATGATTTTGACAAGATCCTTGACCTGCTGCAAAAAGCCTATGATGCTTCCCCAAACGGAATCCATGCAAAGGATGTTCAGACAGCAAAAGTCTATACGGAGAATTTGGTAAAAATAATGGAAGAATATTCTTCGGAAGAAGCTGACGGCGAAAGTGAAAGCGAAGGACAGCCTGAACAGGAAAACTAGATGAACCTTCCGCTGCTCATAATTGCCGCAAGTGTCCTCATTTTGTTTTCCATGATATTTTCTGCAACGGAAAGCGCATTCCTTTCTATAAACAAGCTAAGGGTACGCTTTCTGCGCAACAAAAAGAACAAGACTGCAATGCGGATCTGGCGGCTTCTTAGCAACAAAGAGCGGCTGATTAACACCCTGCTGATTGGCAATAATATAGTAAACATTTCGCTGTCTGCAATTCTGTCCTACATTGCAATCCGTCTTTTTGGAAACGCTGGCGTTGGAATAGCAACCTTTGTTACGACAATGCTGCTTTTGATTTTTGGCGAGATTACCCCCAAGACAATAGCAACCCACCACCCGGAACCGATTGCATTTTTCTTTAGCGGATTTATTTCCGTAATGGAAATTCTTCTTGCACCCCTGGTTTTTATCTTTACAAAAATTTCAAGGCTCATTCTAAGCCCATTTAAAATCAATGCAAAGAATTCAAAGGTTTCTTTTACGGAAGAAGAAATAAAGTCTTTTATAGACGTTAGTTCAGAACAGGGCATTCTTGAAAAAAATGGAAAGAACATGATGCACCGCGTCTTTAAGTTTACAGACCTTGCGGCAAAAGACATTATGATTCCCCGCAAAAAAATAAAGGCACTAAAACTTGGCGAATCCTACAATTCAATAATAGAGCTTTCCGAACGCTATGGAATTTCCCGCTTTCCTGTTTACAAGGACGACATAGACGACATTGTTGGAATTTTGTATATAAAGGATTTGCTCTTTTACAAAGACAACATTTCTTCTTTTAGCGTTCAAAAGGTAATGAGGCCACCGCTCTTTATTCTGGAAACAAAAAAGATGTCGTCAATACAGCAGATGCTGCGCGAAAACAAACAGAGCATGGCTGTTGTTATAGACGAATATTCTGGAACTTACGGGGTTCTTACTACCGAAGACATTGCAAGGGAAATCTTTGGCCCAATTTCTGATGAATACAAAAGCTACGCCCACAGGATTCAGGACCAGATAAAGAATCCTTCAAATTCAGAGGTGGACGGCCTTTCCCGCCTTTCTGATTTGAACGACCAGCTGCACACAAAACTGCTTTCCCAGAACTGCGAAACAATCGGCGGTTATATTATGGAAGCCCTTGGTCACATTCCGCAAGAAGGGGAAAGCATTACAAAAGACGGCTTTGCCTTTGCGGTTTCTAAAATGGAAGACAAGCGCATTGCAAGGGTTCACATAAGGCAGCTAAAGGTTGAGGGGGAGGAATGAGCATTTTTATAAACATAATTTGTCCTGTTCTTGCCTTTCTCTGCCTTTTGTTTTGCGGGGCATTTTTTGCTTCATCGGAAACAGCCTACACGTCTCTTTCCAAAATCACAATCCACCAGATGCTAAAGAACAGGGAACGCAATGCAAAAAAAGTTTCCGTGCTAAAGAACAACCTGGATTCCCTTATTTCCACAACGCTGATTGGAACAAATTTTGTAACAACGCTCATGTCCTCTTTGGCAACAGCTTTTGCAATGGCAGTCTTTGGGCCGCAAAGCGTAAGTGCTGCAACCTTCATCGTAACTTTTCTCGTAATAATTTTTAGCGAAATTGTCCCAAAGACTTATGCGGCTGTAAAACCAAAGGAATCATCACAAAATTCTGCAACGGCACTTTGCATACTGCAAAAGGTTCTCTTTCCGGCGGTTTGGTTCTTCAATCAGTTTGGAAAGCTGATAGGTCTTATTGAACGCATATTCTTTAAGAAAAAGCAGCCCCTTGTAACCCAGGAGGAATTGCGCACCCTGCTTGATGTTGGTGAACACGAAGGCACGCTTGAACAGGATGAACGCAAAATGCTTGAGCGCATATTTGAATTCTCCGACCTCCGCGTACACGACATAATGCGTCACCGCTCACTCGTAAGCTACATAAGCGAAAGTGCATCCTTGGATGAGGTTATAGAAGCCTTTGCAAAGTCAGGCTATTCCCGTCTTCCCGTATACAAAGACAGCCCAGAAACAGTAACAGGCGTCCTGCATTACAAGGCGGTTCTTTTTGCGGGGCCAGAGATAACAAGCAGCAAGGACTTTGTAAGAATCTGCATGGTTCCGGTAATGTTTGTGCCAGAATCATTGAGCGCTGTAGAGTTGCTTGGAAAATTCAAATTTGAAAAATCCCAGTTTGCGGTTGCGGTAAACGAATACGGCAGCACGGCAGGCATAGTCACCATGGACGACATCTTGCGGGAAGTGTTTGGCCGCGTAACAGATGAATATGGAATGTCGGACATACCGGCAGAACAAAAGGTAAGGGTTTTGAATGTAAACGAATTCCTTGTCCCCGGAGACATGAAGCTGGAAGACGTTAACGATGTGCTAAGCCTAAATCTGGACAGCGAAGTTTCAGAGACGCTTGGTGGATGGCTTTTGGAAAAGCTTGGGGAACTCCCGCCAACAGGCACGGTCTACAAAAATCAAAATTCAATCTTTATAATAGAAGACCAGAGTTCCCGCCGCATTCAAAGCGTTAGAATAAAGCTGAACTAGATAGGATTCAACTAGGAATTTTTTGCAATTTCCACGATTAGGTCGGCAGACTTTTCCATACCCATGAGTGAACTGTTCAGAAGAATGTCGTAGTGGTCTCTTTTGCCCCAGGTTCTTTCCGTAAAAGTGTTGTAGTGGTTTGCGCGGCATTTGTCTATCCGCTTTACTTCTCGTTCCGCAGTCTTTGGGTCCAGGCCCTTTGTTTCTATTGCGCGCTTTACCTTAAAGGCAAGAGGGGCGTAAACAAACACGTTAAGAATATCCTGCTTGTCCACTTCATCGCAATGGCGCAAAACGTAGTCTGAGCAACGGCCAACAATTACACAGGGGCCTTTCTTTGCAAAGTCAATGATAACCTTTCGCTGGGCATTAAAAACCTGGTCTGCCAAGGGAAGAGCCGGTACTGAAGCTCCTGCAGAAATTCCAGCCGTACCTGGAGCTGCGTAGCTTGCACCAAGCAAAAGTGAATAAAGCAAGCCTGAAGAAAGATTCTGCTCCGTCTTTTTTATAAAGTCGGGAGAAAGCCCTGAATCTTCTGCAGCCTTGTCTATAATTTCGTTGTCATAAAAGGGAATGCCAAGTTTTTCGGCAACCAGGCGGGCAATAGTGCGGCCTCCGCTGCCATATTCACGTCCAAAAGTTATTATCTTTTTCATAAAAATTTCTCCTTATCTTGTTCACCTCCTATTATAGCACAAGTTTTGCAAAGTGCAAAAAAAAAGAACCGGTCTGAGCGGAAAGATGCGCCTTAAAAGCTCAAACCGGTTCTTGCCAGTTTTTTTATGCTGCCTGAATACGGATTTTCTGTGGTTCGGCTTCTGCCTTTACAGGAATTGTTACCGTAAGCACGCCGTTTTTAAGCTGGGCAGAAATGTTTGTGGCATCGCAGTCATTTGCAAGCGTAAAAGTGCGCTTAAAATTACCAGCAAGCGAACGTTCGCAAAGCAAGTAGCGGCTTTCCTCTTCCTTCTTTGCAGAATCATTTGCAGCATTAGTTGCACCGCTATTTGCGCCGTCAGCCTTTGCAGAAGCAATAGTCAGAAGGTTTTCC
Organism: Treponema sp.; assembly: GCA_024695625.1. GTDB lineage: Bacteria > Spirochaetota > Spirochaetia > Treponematales > Treponemataceae > Treponema_D. The sequence continues at coordinate 2,926 of JAILHV010000076.1, read as the reverse complement.
TTAACGCTAATCTCTATGTCTGCTTCTGCTTTTCCAGGCAAGTCCATGTACAAGACATAAGCTTTGCTGTTTTTTTCAATATCAACTGCCGGAATAAAATTGCGCTCGCTATTGCGTCCACCACAGTTTGCACCGTAAACACCATCCAAAATTGAATCAATAAGTGAAAGTCCGTTCATAATATACCTCCATGCCCTTAGGCAAAATATTTAGATTTACACTTACTATACAGCATATTCCGTGCCAAGTTTTTTTTGGACGGCAATTTTTATTTTGGGGATATATGAAAAATGTAAACAGGTATTCATCATAGAACGGCTTTGCGGGGTTCCGTGGGGCCCTTCCCACTCCATTGCGGGGGTTCACTTGGGCAAAGCCCGCGCTCACCACCCGCAACGGCTGCGCCGCCCCTCCAATCCGGCCTCATTCTTCTGCTACAAGTGGGTCAAAACGATACATTTTTTTTGGAAGGGCTGTATTAAAGCGCGTCAAATCAACGCAGATTTTACTCCCAGTAAAAATCGCCTGTGCGGACTTCTTTTGTTTTTGAGTTAAATTCATAAAAGCGAGCTGGCTCGTAATCAGGCTGAAAGTCTGAATCCACAGACCCCCAGCCCTGTACATTTTCCCGCTTTCCGCCGCCAGCAATGTCTATGAAAAGGTCAACGTCGTCGTTGCACAGGAAAAACTTAATACTGGATTTTCCGTCCTTAAAGTAAAATACCGTCTTGACGGAATGGCCAAACGCACCTTTGAAAGCACCGCCATCTGAATATCTTAGCTTCAACTGAACATCGCCGTCTTCAAAAATATCGTAATAATCCTGCGAGTCGTCTTGCTTTTTGTTTTTGTAAAGGCTTTGAATTTTTGCTACTGCCGCAGAGAGTTTTTCTCTGTCACCGTCGTCTTTAATGTGATTTTGAAAATCCGCGAAAGTCAACTCAAGCGTTTTAAAAGCGTTTTTCTGTTTTTTTGAAGAAAATTCTGCAAGAGTGAACACTGTGGAAATTGCAATCAACATTACAAAAATCAAAATGGCTATAAAAACTTTTTTCATACATTAATCCTTTGCGCTTAAATTCCGTCATAGACATTAACGAAAAGACATTCGCTGTCAATAAGAAGATAGGGAATTCCGTTTATATCAATGCGGTAATTTGGCTCTGTAACAGAACTGAAGGGTTCATAAGTACTTTTTGGGTCGGCATCCAAAAGATAATCTCTGGTTTCGTAGCCGCCTGAAACAGAATTCTGGGTATAAGCTACAGTTCTGTTTTCTGTTACAATGCTGTTTGTACTTGAATCAAAAGTGAAGCGCCGGTTGTCATTGTACCTGTATCCAATATGCGGAACAATATAAAAATAATCGCTGATGTTTATTGAAGGATTTTCAAGCCACTGCCAGTCGTTTTTTTCATACGTTCTCTTATAATCATCAACCGTCTTAAACCAGCATTCAAAAAATCCAATTCCATCGTCAATACTAATGACATATCCTTTTTCAACGCCAGGATCAAGAGGAAGAAGAAAAGCATATCCGCTATATTTTCCGTCTTTGGTCTGATATTTGTGCTCTGCCCTTTGTGAAAGCTTTTTTAAAAGAGCAGAATAATTCTTTTGAGCCGCAGCCTTAGAATCTTTTTTTGCCTGCTTAAGTCTTTCAACATTTTTATTGGGAATCAAAGAACCTTTGTAATAAAAGCGGATTTCATCAATGCAGGTGTCGTTGTATTTTGTTCCACTGTAAACATCTTTAATTGTAAAAACAACGGCTGTAGCAGTAGCAGATTCCTCAAGATAAATAGACTGAAAATCCTCACAGTCGTCTTTTAGCGTATAATCTGCGGCAGGTCCACAATCTTCATTAACACAGCCAATGTTCAGCTTTTTTATGCGGTTATTTTTTTTGTATAAGTCTTTGTGGGCAAAACCGTTTATGATTCTAATTTCGTCAATTTTAACCGGCTCATAAAAACTTACCGTTAGTGTTTCACCAATTCCAGAATCACTTTTGTCTTCTACCCAGGCGGTGTCCAATTTGCCATCAAAAGCATTCAGCGCGTCATAAACAACTTCTTTTCCAGAAAGCAATTCCGAATAAGTGCTGCTTGCCTCTGCTGAGCGGATGTAAGCCTCTTCTGCAAAAACCGGAAAGGCTGCAAGCATTAAAAGTGCATATACAAAAACTTTTTTCATTTATTCTATCTTTATCTGTTCATTCTAATTCGTCTTCAATATCCATGAAAAAGACAGTGTGTTTTTTGCCGTCTATTTTTATTGAGCTTGTAAATTCTGATTTTTCTTTGCACTCATTGTACATGTCAACAAAATCTTCTGAGTCAAAGTTAAGGTCGTCGTCAAGTTCGTTTTCTAGATTGAGCCTTAAGCCTGTAAAGATGATGTAGCCTTTTTTGCTGGGGCGCGAATAGAAGACTCCGATAAAGTCATTCAGGCCGTTGTCTGCTTCCGGGTTTCGGATTCTATAATAGGAATAGGGAGTGTCTGCCTTTAAGTTCACCAGGAAAGTGTTGTCGAAGGCCTTTTTGTAAGCATAACCGTCTTTTTTTAAGTAGCCGGACTTTTTTATCTTTTTTTTGACTTTGCCTTCCAGGTTTTCTATTTCTTTTAGGATTTCCTTAAAGCGTTTTTCTGTTACCGGAGGAATTTCATTGTCGCTTTCAAAACCTTCCTTTGTTAAAGTTAGGACGTAAAGCGTAATGAAGTTTTCATTTTCTTCCGTGGATAAAAGCTCGCACAATTCTTTGGGGCTTAGCTTGGAAAGTTCTTTAAGTTCAGCATCGTAATCATCGCCGTCTTCTTCGTATTCAGAAGAGTCCGTTTGGGAATTTGTCTTGGCTTTTTCTGGAAACATAAGCGACATTCCTGATAGGATGAATAAAAATACCAGTGCAAGTTTTTTCATATT
>JAILHV010000057.1 GCA_024695625.1 Treponema sp. | reverse complement strand
CTATTACAAGGCATTGGAGGCTAAGGCAAAGGTTGATGCCCTAAAGCCAAAGGGTGGCAAGAAGAAGCTTGAAAAGAGGCAGGGTAGGAAACGCCTAAAGGGAACTACCTTCTGGTTCAACACAGGCTATCCGTCTCTTTTGGTGGAACGCGTATATGCATCTGGAACAGGTTTTTCTGCGGAAGTGAACGAGATTACCAACGACCAGGACTGGCGCGGTAAGCCTACTGTCTTTAACGGTTCACTGGACTTGAAGGGGCTTTCCCACAAGGCCAATGCGGTGTTTGACACCCGATCCACAAGCAAGGCTCCTCTTGTTACAGTGGGATATTCTGGAAGCGGCTACAAGGCTGACTTTAACGGAAGCAGGGTTGCGGTAAAAAGCGGTGTTCCTTCCCTAAAAGGCCCGGCTGTAATTTCCGTGGAACTTACGGCAGATCCGTCTGGTTTTAGCGCGGGTGGCAATGTGAACCTTGATCCGCTAACCCTTAGTTCTGACGGCTTTGAAAACGAGCTTGTGTCAAAGTATTACAATGTTGCCCTGTCTGCGGTTAACAATCTTAACGTTGGGTTTAAGACAGGCTACACAAAAACTGGCGGCCTCTTCCTTGATTTGTCCGGCAACTTTGGGGAGCAGTTCGTCAATTCCCTAAAGACCGTTATAATGGGAATTGGAATGGATGCAAAGAACGCAGCCCTAAAAAAGATTTCTGATGAAATAAATTCATCCTCAAACGAATATCTTGCCAAGGCAAAGGAATTCCTTAACATAGAGGGGGATATAGACCTTCAGAACATGAGGCTTTCCGACTTGCAGGGCATTCTGGAAAAGAAAAAGGCAGAGGTTGAAGCCAAGCTAAAGGAAAAGGCAAACAAGGCTACGGACAAGGCCGTTGATTCCCTAAAGGACAAGATAAAGGGTGCAACAGGTTCGGATGCAGCTTCCGATGCGGCTGGCAATGCGGCATCTGGGGCAGCATCAAAACTTCTAAAGGGCTTTGGTCTTTAGTTTTTTTGGGCGGCACTTTCTCCTGCAAAACACAAGCGTCCCTAAAGAACAGCTAGTGCCCTTTGTGTGGCGCTTGCGGGGTTCCGCCCTTCGGCTCCATTCCTCTGGTCGCGCTGCGCACTCCCGCCGGAACGGGCTTACGCCCGCCCCTCCAGTGCCTGCCGCGTATTAATATGCAACTTCCTCACAATTCTAGAAGGTAATTGCGACAAACAGAGAATTCAATGTAGCAAACCAATGTGCGGAAGCGCTGGAATGTAGCACTTGCCTTCTACATTCATTAAGACGCCCTGTTGACATAAAATTATGAATTATGGTAAAATACGCTACAATTTGTATTTATTTTATAGGAGTTTGCAATGTCAGGACACAGCAAATGGTCAACCATAAAACATGCTAAGGGAATCGCTGACGCAAAACGCGGCGCACTTTTTACTAAATTCATCAAGGAAATTTCTATCGCAGCTAAGATGGGCGGTGGCGATCCAAACTCAAACCCACGTCTCCGCACAGCTATTGTTAAGGCAAAAGCTGCATCCATGCCAAAGGACAACATTGAGCGCGCAATAAAGAAGGGAACTGGAGAACTTGGTGCTGCAACTTATGAAGAGCTCGTATACGAAGGATATGCAGCCGGTGGTGTAGCAGTTCTCGTTGAAGTTCTTACAGACAACAAGAACCGTGCCGCTGCCAACGTACGCAACATTTTCAACAAGAACGGCGGAAACCTTGGTACAACAGGTTCTGTAGCCCGTATGTTCGACCGCAAGGGTGTTATTGAATACGATGCAGAAAAGGTTTCAGAAGACGAGGTAATGGAAGTTGCCCTTGAAGCCGGTGCTGATGACATTGTAAACGAAGACGGTGTTATTACAGTAACAACAGATCCTTCAAAGTTTACAGAAATTCTTGAAGTTCTTCAGGGTAAGGAATGGGAGTCACTTTCAGCTGGTGTTGACATGGTTCCACAGGCTTACACAGCAGTTGATGCAGAGACAGCAAAGAAGGTTGCAAAGCTCCTCAACAAGCTCGAAGAAGATGATGACGTTCAGAACGTTTATTCAACAGTTGAATATCCTGATGGATTCGATCCGGACGCTGAATAATCAGGCGCTTTCCGCAAAATCGTAAGCTGTTTTAAGAAGCGCTCCGCTTTGGGGCGCTTTTTTTGTTGCCACTGGGAATCTTATGAAAAAGCGCGTAATCGGAATTGACCCCGGCCTTGCAAACACAGGCTTTGGGGTGGTAGACGTTGTTGCAGGCAGGCTAAGGCTGGTAAGCTACGGCGTAATAGAAACCCCCTCTACGGAAAGCCATGAAGTGCGCCTGCTTGCCATTTACAACCGTTTGCTTGCTGTCCTTGATGAATTCCGGCCAGACGAGGCGGAGATTGAAGCCCTCTATTTTTCCCGCAACTCTTCTAGCGCTCTTGCAGTAGCGGAGGCAAAGGGGGTAATAAGCCTTTGCGTTGCCCAGCAGGGAATACCCCTTTTTGAATACACGCCCAACCAGATAAAGTCTGCCGTAACCGGAACTGCCTCTGCGGACAAGGAAACGGTTGAACAGTATGTAAAAATCCTTTTGAATCTAAAAGTGGAGCCAAAACCAGACCACGCAGCGGACGCTTTGGCCGGGGCCATAACACACATACACACGACGGGGGTACGCTGATGCATTTTTTCGCTCACAAGTCAGTCTTTTACAAAGTTCCTCCTTCCACGCTTGTGAATGCCATCCGTGCTTGTACATCCACTCCTACTTGCAAGATTCCAAATTCAATGTTCACCGGAGAGGTTTTCATTAGCCAGTTCAAGATAGAACTCGCCGAAGTCTTTAAGGAATATTGCTTTTTTAACGAAAGGGTTCATGTGGATGCAGTTCTTGAGGCTAATCTTGACGAAAAAGACGGTGGTACTCTCGTGGACATGACGATTCGTCCGGGGCTTTTTGAATTTGTTTTTCTCTCTTTATTATTTTTGTTCGTTTTTGGAATGACGGCGTTTATTGCTTTAAGGGAAAGAAGTGCCGGCCCATTCTTATTCAATATCTTTTTCTTGCTGTTTATATTCCTCCCGGCTTACATTCCATACCGTCTAGAAAGTCAAAAGCTTCAGTACGAGGTGGAAGTAACATTGGAGAAGGCTGCAAGCGTGGCCGGAACTGCAAGCTCCATACACACGACGGGGGTAAGCTGATGCTGCTTTTCTTGCACTATAAAAGTTTTTACAAGGCAAGCCTTTATTCCCTTATGAATGCCATTCGTTCATGCACATCAACTCCGTCTTGTAATATGCCTGTTGCCTTGTTCTGTGGCAATGTCTACCAAAACGAATTTAAGGTTAAGCTTTCGGATACCCTTAAGGTGCACTTATGGCTTAGGCGCATTCATCTTGACAGCGTTCTAAAGGCAAAGCTTAGCGAAAAAGGTGGAGCTACCCAGGTGGACATAACAATCCGGCCCGAAATGTTGGACTTAATCTGTCTAGGTGTTTACTTTCTCTTCTGTCTTGTTACGCCTATAGTTCTTTTCATAAAAGAAAAGAATCCAGTCCCCATGATTGTTGCTCCAATCATTTTTCTGCTGCCATTCCTTTTGGGCTATATTCCGTATAGAATGGAAAGCCAGAAACTTTTGGACGAAGTGGAGGGCATATTTGAGAAGGCCGCAAGCAAAGAGGGCATGGAAAAAACAATGGCAGCTAATGCTTTTTTTACAGATATAATCTTACTTGCAAAAAATACGGTTAATAAAGAACTGAAGCTTTATCCGGACAAGTGTTATAAGGTGGAAGTAATTATAGATAATGAATCCTGTTATAGAACAATCATTGAATGGGAAAGATGTGCTGGTGAATTGCTGGTTGAAAGGCCAGATTTTGCTCCTTATAGATATTTAAGCCTTCAAGTCGTAGCAACAGATACTGCTGATTTTTCTTTTGTGTATTGCTGGTATGATTCTGAAGGGGATTCGTTGGAAGTTATTGAAGAAAAA
>JAILHV010000048.1 GCA_024695625.1 Treponema sp. | reverse complement strand
ATTCCGCCGGTTGTTATTGCAATTTTGTACCTGCTTGGAAGTGAGGCGGCGAACGATTATGTATTCCTTTCGGTGGCGGCTGCATTTGTCTTTAACCTGATTATTGCCATACCCAACAATTTTAGTGGCTGGCACATTTTTGCAGTACCAATTGCTTATGCCCTTTTTTATGCCCCCTTCGTCATCATCAGGAACAAGAAAAAAATCACGGCAAAAATGGTTCGCTGGGCACTTATTTGCGTTTCGGTTATAGCCCTTGTTTTTCTTGCCAACAAGGTGGAAAACGTAATCAGGGATTCGTCTGTATACAAATACGATGAGCAGGGGAATTTGCTCGGCAACAAATACGACAGTTACGATTCATCTGTAAAAGTCCACAAGAAAAAGTTCAAAGACGGAACAAGTAAGAAATACGACGACAAAGGAAATATTGTTTCGGAAACAGACACGGACGGAAAGTGCACAGAATATGAATACGATGAAAAAGGAAAGCTTGTTAAAGAAACGGATTCAGACGGCAAAACCAGAATGTATGAATATTATGAAAACGGAAGCCTCAAAAAAAACTGGACAGATGAATTTAGCGAAGAATACGAATACTTTAAGGACCAGCCGGAAAAAATACGGCGTATAAAAAATAATGTGTTCGCCGGTGAATATGCATTCCTTGGCAAATGGGAAGAAAAATTTGACAGGAAAGGAAACCTTGTTTATGAAAAAAACGATTGGTCCTATACAAGGTATTTTTATTTCTGCACCCACTGGAAGAACGGCAATATAAAGACAAAAAGGGTTTTTAAAGTTCGCTTCTGAATCTTACTTATGATTTTTGCAGGGCTCACAAAAATCGACGGCCGCTACTTTATCGGGTAGTTGTCGAATCCTGCGGCCTTGAGTTTTTGGGATATATTCCCCGCCTTGTTCTCGTCCACTACGACAACGTAATAGGTTTTGCCGGAAGAACGGGTTTCCGTAAAGCAATATGCATCAAAGCCCTTTGCCTTTAGACGGTCAATCAAATCCTGGGCATTTTTATTTACGCCAAAAAAACCAACCTGGTAGCGCACCCTTGCACCAAGGACTTCGGCTCCTGCTGGCGGCAAGTTTTTTCCGCTGCCAGAAGTTTTGTTTTCTGCTTGCGGGGGATTTTTCTCTTCACCGCCAGAAGCAGTTTTTGCTGCGGATGCTTTTTCATCAGTTTTAGAATTGCTTTTACCGGCTGCCTTTGAATCAGCCTTTGCCGGAGCAGCCGCATTTTCTGCGGGCGAATCAGTATACTCAGTTTCCGCAAAGCCTGACTTAGGGTAGACTGACCGGGGAACAAAATACCAGAAGGGTACGTTTGCAATCTGGGCACTTCCCTTGATAAGTGCATACTCTGCGGAATTGGGATAGGACTTGCGCAATGCTTCCGAATATATTTTCTTGTCCGTAAGAAACCAGAGAGTAAAAAGGACTGCAGGACGGACGCTTTCCATGGACTCCATGGAGGCATAGGCTGCAAGAAGCTCTATTGAATCGGAGGCTTCGGCATAGCTCTGGGCTCGGCAAAGGGCACTCCACACCGAATACAGGTTAACGAATGCAAGCACCTTCTTATCTTTGGACGAGCGGACGGCACTGTTAAGATAGGAGTCTGCGTTTTCCCAGTCACCGGAATTGAGGCAGCAACGGACAGCATCAAGCACCAGCTGCTCCGCAGAGACCTTTTCCACACCGGCAGCATCACCTGCCGCAATGGCGGCTGCTTTTGCGTAGGAACGGGATGCTTCGCTGTAAATCCCAAGCTGCTCCTGTAGCGTTCCAAGAAAATGCAGGGAAGACCTTTTGTCCGCAGGGGACGCGCACTCTTCCAGATGCTCCTGTATAAAAGAAATTCCCTCCTGCACCGAATCTTGCTTCAGCGCCTTTTCCCTGAGCTGGGCTGCGGTAAAGGAAGAAGCCTTTCCGGCAGCAAAAGAAAGGGATGACAGCAATATGGAGAATGCGGCAAAGGCAATTTTTCTTGCAAAGGGAACTTTCATCAATTCTCCTTGGATCTAGTTGGCAAGACTGTCTGATGCAGGGTCAGCTGACAAAGTGCCAGAGCTTCCTCCTTCAGAGGAAAGGGGGAAATGGGATGCCTCGGAAGAAGACTTTGCCTCTTTTGCAGCCTCCTTGGCGGCAGCCTTTTCACGGATGCGCTCTTCCTTTTCACGGTTCTTTTCAGCCTTTGCCAGAGCCTTTTTAACGGCCTCCTTGTTGGACTTGCCAAAGGTGAATGGCAGCGTAAGCAGTACGCCGCAGACAAAGGATGCAATGACGGTCACGAATACCGGCACATCCTTGAAGGTGTGAAAAATCCAAAGGTCGCACTTGTTGCCCAGGTTGAACCCGGTGAAAGTGGCTACCAAAACCATAAGTGCAATAGAAAATATCAATTTGACGGGCATAAAAAAATCCTCTCTTTTCTACTATTATATCCCTAGTAGAACAAAATGTCCATTAGTGTTAAAAAAATCAAAAAAGCTAGAGAAAGAGCACTCCAAAAACAGCACCTGCGGCCACTACAAAAACCGGGTGGATTTTTTTTACGAAGAAGAGCACGGTTACGGCAAGCAGGTAGAAGACGGTCTGCTTTATCTGCACAAGGTCTGCCACGGAGCCGCTGGCCTTAAAAGCCTGCACGTTGAGCACGGTGATAATGAATACGTTTGCAAGTGCAACGAGAACCATTCCGCCGGTAGCAGGACGAAGGGCAAAAAAGGCCGACTGGACAAGGGGCTTTTTCTGAAAGTCCGCAAAGAATTTTGCAATCAGCATTATTATTATTAGAGAAGGAAGCACCTCCCCAAAGGTTGTGATCACTCCGCCGACAGGTCCATATACCTCGCAGCCGCAGTAAGTTGCAAGGTTTATGCCTATTGGCCCCGGTGTGCTCTCGCTAACGGCAATCATCTGGTAAAATTTTTCCTGACTAATCACTCCGTATTTTTCCACAAGGACCTGCTGCATAAAGGTTGCCGCAACAAGACCTCCGCCTATGGCAAAAAGTCCCACATAAAAGAATATGCAAAAAAGATGGAACAAACCAATGATTCCTGTAAACATCACTCCTTACCCTCCCCGCCTTTAGCACGTAAGGCAAAATGAAGGACAAGCCCCACCACTATGGCAGAAAGCACCACCGCAACAGAGGGAACCTTAAAGAAAAAGACTGCGCAAAAGGAAGCGGCGTAGAAGACTACACCCCAAGCATTTTTTATGGTCTTCTTTGCAAAGTTAAAAACTGCATAGGTAAGAAGGGCCGTAACAGCCACGTTAACCCCCGCAAGGGCCTTCTGCACCCACTCTATCTGTTCAAAGCTCGAAATAAAAAGGGCAATCAGGCTTATTATGATTACGGACGGAGAAACAACCCCGAGCGTAGCGGAAATACCACCGGGAAGACCGGCCTTCTTTGAGCCTACAAAGGTTGAAACGTTCACCGCAATTACGCCGGGCGTAACCTGGGAAACCGCATAGTAGTCAAGCAGGTCATCACTGGTAACCCATTTTTTCTTTTGGGAAAGCTCCCTCTCCAGAACGGGAAGCATCGCATAGCCGCCGCCAAAGGTTACGGCTCCTATCTTAAAAAAAGTAAAGTACAAGTCAAGCAAAATCTTAAGCATACCGTATGATAGCGCGTAAAGAAATATTTTTCAATTATGATGCTGTTTGCAGGGCTTACGGGAGAGCCTACGCCGCCATGGAGGGGCCCGCCGCAGGCGGGTTGCGGAACGAAGTGGAGCAATGGAGGGGGTCCCCCGGAACCCCGGAACGGCGGTAACAAATGGCATGTTCTGGATTGGCAAATTTGCATACCGTAAAAAAAGGCAAGTACCGTCCATAAAGGAAAAAAAGTTCTTAAGAAAAATTTAATTTTTTTTTTGCAAATTCGGCCTTTAGGTGTTGACAAGAACATCGTAAATCTGTATAAAATATTTCTTTTTTTTTATAAAAAATGTTACTTGACTAAAACAGGCATTTTTGTATAATTAAAAACTATGGGTATTCAGTCTGAATCGGCTTTGGCGCAGGCATACGACCTCATAGAAGGCGGAAGTCCAGCCCAAGCAAAAGTTTTACTAGAAGACGCTCTAACTGCCGACTTGGACAACGACAACCTTGTTTTTGCCATTCACTGCTGCTCATTTTGGGCGGATACCTTTGCATCGCTGGCATCCTACCCACCCTACGAAGGCGGGGAACTTTTGGTGAACCAGTGGAAGAAATTCACTGCCCTTGCCAGCAGGGAAGAACAGACCCTTGAAAAAAAGGAAATGGAAAAGTCCTCCCTTAAGAACACGGTCTATGCTTTTAAGAGGGGAATATACACTTGCGCCCTTTCCAAGTTCAACGAGATAACGGAAGAAAAGGACCCGGTATTTTTTTCGGAGGTACTGAGGAAGGCGGGTCTTTGCCACAAGAGGCTGGGCTCCTACGAGCTTGCGCTTAGCTGCCTAAACAAGGCAAACGCAATTCACCCGTCACAGCCAGCCGTACTTGCGGAACTTGCCGACTGCTACGATCTTTGCGGCGAGACAAAGTTTGCAAAGCTGATGTTCCGCGAGGCTTTCTTTTTGGATGCGCAGAAAATAGAGCTTTCAAACCTGGACTCACCGCTCATCAACTCGCTTGCGGAAAAGGTCGGGGAAGAGGGATACTCCGGTGCGGAGCTTCTGGAATGGATTCCCGTCTACGGCACTCTGCTTGAGGTCTTTAACATAAAGAGGCCTCTAAGGGCGCAGGAAGTCGGAAGGCTAAAGCAGGACATTTACGCCAGGGAGAACGAGCTTAAGAACCCCGCCAACAACGAGGCTCTAATCAAGCCCAGGCTCATCAGCATGTACCTGCGTCTGATTGACTATTACATCCTGGTTAAGGAAAGCGTAAAGAGAATCAAGGAAGTTACGCTAAAGATAAAGCTCCTTGATTCAAAGTTATATAAGAAATTTGTTGAGTAGACATTTGCAGACTGCGGTGCTGAATTCAACTTAATTTATATTTTAGGAGAAACTTATGTCTGAAGAGCTTGAAAATTCCGTAAGGGAAACGCTTAAGAGCACAACCTGGACCCGCGCTGGAATCCGTGACTTTACAAAGAGCAACCTTGTAGAGTTGTCTCAGCTTCTTGAAAAGGTTTTTGAAGAGAACTGCAGCAAGCAGATTAAGGACATCTGCGACGAGCAGCTTTCAAAGACAAACGACAGCATCGTTGCGCTCTACCTTTCCGGCATGATTGACCTGCGCGAACGCTCTCTGGACAACTCCAAGCTTGTAAGCCTCGTGGACATACTTGAAAAGAACCACAAGGAAGCACTTATCGAATACCTGTGCAACTCCATACTCGAAGAAGACCCGCAGAATAAATTTGCAATCCGCAAGCTGGCAGAATTCTATAAGGAAGCAAACAACGACAAGGTATGGGAGCTTTACGAGCAGATTGTAAAGATTGACCTTGAAGAGGCTGAAATTGCAAAAACACTTGCAGAACGCTACGAAGGCCAGAACAACCAGGAGCTTGCCATCAGCTACTACAAGAAGGCACTCCTCCGCTTCGTGGGCAACCACAACATCAGCAGCGTTAAGGAAATCTGGACAAAGCTTGTGTCCCTGATTCCTGAAGAAATCGACTTCTTCCTCCTTATCCAGCGCAAGATTGCAAAGTCAATAAGCGAAACAAAGTCCGCAGCCCTCATGCAGGAGCTTTACCAGTACTACAAGGACACTGCAAAGTGGGACACAGCAATCTCCATCCTTAAGCTCATCCTTGCAATAGACAATAAGGACAGCTGGGCACGCAAGGAAATAATCGAATGCTTCCGCGGCAAGTATTCCGACCACAGCCACCTGGAAGACTACATCCGCACATCAAACCTGGACACTTCATTCCGCAACGTATTTGAAGCAATCAGCGACTTTGAGAAGCACATTTCCTTTGACGCAAAGAACTACGTATTCCACCGCACATGGGGAGTCGGTATAATAACAAAGGTTCAGGGCGACCAGCTTACAATCAACTTTGGCAAAAAGAGCGGAATCCACCCCATGTCACTAAAGATGGCTGTAAGTGCATTGCAGCCGCTTTCAAAGGACCACATCTGGGTACTCAAGGCTACAAAGAAGAAGGATGAACTTGCCAAGATGGTAAAGGGCGACGTTGAAGGAACCCTCACCACAATCATCAAGAGCTTCGACAACAAGTGCGACGACAAGAAAATCAAGGCAGAGCTTGTTCCCTCAATCCTCACACCGGGCGAATGGACCAGCTGGCATGCAAAGGCCCAGAAGGTGTTCGCGGAGAATAAAATCTTCGGCGTAAGCCCAGAGGACATCAGCATACACACAGTGCGCGACCACGAGATTTCCGCAGAGGAACGCTACAGCAACGAATTCAAGGCGGAAAAGGACTTCTTCAAGCGCATAGAAATTATCACCCGCTATGTAGACGACGACGAGACCGACAAGACGGACGAACTCTTCGCTGACATGTACAACTACTTTGCAGGCTACCTCAAGTCCTTCCAGAACCTTGACGAACAGGTCGTAGCCTCCTACCTCACGGTGCAGGGCATAACAAAGAAGCTCCCAAGCTTTACCTTCCCGGCAACATTCACATTTGAGCAGCTATACGGAGACATAGACAACAAGCGCGACCTTTTCAACAAGCTCAAGGACTCAAAGGGCACATCCCTCCGCGCCGACTTTATTGCAAACGTAAGGCAGCTTCCCGACTGGGACGAGCAGTACATCCACCTCTTCCCAACCGTTCTTGACAAGGGCATGCTGAATATGCTCATCTCCAACGGCAAGCAGGACAAGGTGCAGAAGCTTGTACAGGACTGCTTCGAAGACTACCGCAACAACCGCGATGCAGCTGTATTCCTCTTTAAGGAGTGCCGCAATGAGGACTGGTTCAAGGCAGCTTCAATCAGCGAAGAAAAGCAGCTTATAACGCTCATAAACATAATCTCCCTCTGCTACCGCGAAGTGGACAACCACGTAAACACTACAGAAAACAAGAAGACTATCAAGAACGCAAGGAACCTCCTCTTTGCAGAAAAGACAGCAGACGGTACAAAGAACAACCTGCTCGACTTCATGCTTAACGGCGGTGAGGATACAATAACCCGCCTTTACACAATGGTAAGTGACGTTAAGAATTTGGAATCCGCAGACAAGACCCAGCTGCGCAACGGAATCCTTTCAAAATTCCCGGACTACAAATTCCAGGAAGCGGAAATCAAGCACGAGACCCAGAAAGGCCTTCTCGTTACCGCAAAGATGCTGGAAATCAAGCGCGACGAGGCAGAGCACATCGAAAAAGTCCTGCTTCCACAGATTACCCAGGAAGTCAGCGACGCACGCGCAAAGGGAGACCTTAAGGAAAATGCGGAATACTCTTCTGCAAAGGAAGCCCAGCACATCGCCAACGTCAAGCTTTCAAACCTCAAGGATGAACTTGCACGCGCAGTAATCTTTGACCCGACAACTGTCACCACCTCAATGGTTTCATTCGGCACAAGGGTAACCCTGCAGAACAACAAGGAAAACAAGGAAGAAGTGCTTACAATCTTTGGACCTTGGGAATCAGACCCGGAAAAAGGATTCATTTCTTACCTTTCACCGCTTGGTAACAACCTGCTCGAAGCCCGCACAGGTGACAACCTCAAGTTCAACATCAACGGCAAGGACTTTGACTACACGGTTAAGAGCATTGCCCAGGCCCAGTTCTAACAATGCAAATGCTGCCTCTGGCTGCTGCAGGTTGCCATCCGCTACCCAAGGCCGCCAAAGGCTGAACTGCCGGACATAAGGAAAAGAAAGTGCCGATAAATGCCGCAAGCTTTAAGAAACTGTCTACGCACATAGGGATTTTTCCTTCCTATACCAACATAGGTGTAATAGAGGACGGAGAATCCCTTTATGTAATAGACAGCGGCGTAAACCCGCAAGACGGAGAGGACATTGTAAACTCCCTAAAGGAACTATTCCCTTCGTCAAGCATAAAGGCCATTCTAAACACCCACTCCCATTCGGACCACTGTGGGGGCAACGCAATAATCCAAAGGCTTACAGGTGCAAAAGTCTACGCACCCTTCAACGAAAGCCGCCTCATGGAATTCCCGGAAAGCATGTTCGCCATGTACTGGGGTGCGCGTCCCTTTGAAGACCTCCGCAAGATTCACTACATGCAGATGGAAGCGACCTTTGTGGACAAGCACCTAAAGGCCAACGACACCCTGGATTTTTCAAGCGCAAGTGTAAGCTGCATCCCCCTGCCCGGCCACTACTTTGACCAGACAGGTTTCCTCGTGACCGACAAAACTGACGGAAAAAAATCATTTTTTCTGGGCGACGGCCTCTTTGGCATGAGCATGATAAAAAAATACTGGATTCCCTTCATGGTGGATCCCAACGAATTCAGAAAATCCGTAATGAAGATTGACGAAACCCAGGCCGACTTCTTTATCCCGTCTCACGGGGACGTTACTGAAGGAGACAAAATTCATGCCCTTTCAGAAATAAACATAATGATTACCCTGGAAACGGAAATCCTCATCATAAAAACCCTGCAGAAGGCCAGCCTTACCCACGAAGAGCTTTTGGAAGCGGTGGCAGGTTTTGCCGGCATAGACCTAAAGCTGGGCCAGTACGTACTTATCGGCAGCACGATAAAGTCCTACCTTTCCTCCCTTCTGGACAAAAAAATCGTAAGTTATTCTATAGAAGACAACCGCATGCTCTGGTCTGCAACCAAGGGTCTGGCGCAGTAAACTAAACAATCTTTTCTTCTTTTTCTTGCGGCAGACTTTTATGCAAAGGGCTTTCCGCCCTTCGCTAACGCTCATACCGCCTGCGGCGGTACTAAAGGGGCTCCAAGTCCTGCCGTGCCTTATTGGTGTTAGCTATAACTAATTCGTTAACCGCCATCACTTTTTTTATTGAATTTTTACACCACCAATGATATATTATATGCAACAAATGATGTGTAAGGAGTAAATTTATGGCTTACAAGATTGATGATGGTGCCTGCATTAACTGTGGTGCTTGTGAGGCAGCTTGCCCCGCAGGAGCAATCAGCGAAGTAAACGACAAGCGCAGCATCGATGCCGACAAGTGCGCCGGCTGCGGTTCCTGCGTAGGAGAATGTCCTGTAGAAGCAATTTCAGAAGCATAAGCTCTGTTGCAAAAAGGACAAGAGAAGATTCCTTTTTTGGAGTCTTCAAAATCCCCGGTCAATCGGGGAATCAAAGGCTTTTCCAGAAAGTTCACTCTTTTTGGGAAAGCTTTTTTTATGTCTCTATACCATGAACAATAGTCTTAATCACTTACCTTCTGCACCCCTGTAACCACCCACTGTTTTTTTATTTTAAAATAGTGTATAATAGAAGAAAGGACGCTTTATGATAAAGAACATAGCAAAAGGCTACCGCAGCCTCATCACTTCTACAATCAAAATTCTCCTGCTCATTGCAGTATGCGCAGGACTGGGACTTTCACTTGTATACCCGCTATGGAAATGGGCAAGTTCATCACCTGAAAGCTACACGATTGCATGCCTCTGCCTCCTTGCAGCGGTGGCTGTCTTTATTGCAATAAGGTCATTCATTCATCTCGGGGCAAAAAAATGGTTGGTACGCCTTGCAAAGCTAGCCACAGTTCTTGCAGGGCTTGCATTCCTAGTATTCAGCGTAATCAGGGGAAACAGGATTCTGGCATTTGCCGTGATTCCCCTTGTATTCATAGTTTACGGCCTCTTGGCCATAGGATTCAAAGAAAGATGAAAAGAAAACTATTAAATCCGGCCCTTACGGCGGCACTTGCGCTTGCACTCAGCCTCTTTGCAGGAAGCGTACACGCTCAGGAAGAACAGGAAGATCAGGATTCCGCACCGCTTCAGATGCTTTCCTATCCACTCATAGAAAGCCTTGACTCAAGGAACGTGCTCTTCAAGCAGTACCAGCAGGCGGTTCAGGAGGCATCCATGGCAGAAATCCGCGGGGACCTGCCCACAGCCCTTGAATTCTACTCATACAAGGCAGGCAAAAAGGACACGGCAATGCTGCTTTCCTCCCGCTGCGCAATCCGCTACGACAGCCTGGTAACGCTAAATTCCATTGCAGAAAACGGCGAGTCACTGGAAGGACGCACAATCATCCTGCCAACGGCAAACGGCCTTTACATTCCCCATGAGCCGCAGACACCAATCGAAATCCTTCTGGCAAAGGAACACTCAAAGGACCTTCTGGAAGGGAAATACCCCACGCTGGTCATAAACGGAAAGAAATTCTACTTTATGAAGGGCGTAAGGTTCTCTCCTGCGCAAAGGGCATATTTTCTTATCCCCGGAATGAGGCTACCGCTTGACAAAAGCGTTCTCACTTCATCGTTCGGCATGAGGATAAGCCCAATATCCGGCAAGTGGAAATTCCACAAGGGAATAGACATGGCGGCCCCGATAGGTTCCAACATCTATGCATGCAAGAGCGGAACGGCCACTACGGTTGTAAAGATGAACCCAACCTACGGCAACTACGTTGTGCTGCGCCACGATGACGGAATGACCAGCCTTTACGCCCACATGAACGACATAAGCGTGGCAAAGGACCAGAAGGTTTCTACAGGCCAGGTCTTGGGACACGTGGGAACAACCGGAATGAGCACAGGCCCCCACCTGCACTTTGAAATCCACCTGAACGGAGAAGCCCAGGATCCCCAGAAATACCTGAGGAACTACTAGGGGGAACCTTAAAAAGGCCCGCTACCCCTAGAACACAAGGCCCTCTTGTATTATAATATTGCCCATGAGCGGAAAAAAGCGTCTCTGGCACAGGGAATCCTTCATTTGCATACTGGCATTTTCACTCCTCGCCTCAGCATTAAGTCCGGCAAGTGGGGAAACCTTCACCGCCATATCTGTACATACACTATCGGTCTCATCCCTGTCGGACAAAAAATCTGTTTCCGCAGGAATAAACGATGCGGTGGAAATAATATTGCCCAAGGATGAAGATTACATACAGGGAATCGAAGTAACCTTCAGGCTGCCCCAGAGAATAGCAGAAAAGCACGAAAATCTTTTCTGGTCGCTCTACAAGGACACTCAGCCCATAACCCCGGATGATGCCTCCCCTGTCTATTCGGGAACACGCATTGCAATGGGTTCCTTTGGAATCTACCTTAGCCTGGTACTCAAAATTCCCCTCCAACCGAACAGTGCCATAAAAAGGGATGCCTATTCCTATTACATACCCAACACTTCCGGTTCTTACGGAGAAAAGCTTTTGGTAAGGATTCAGAGTGCAAGACAATTTTCTGAAGAAGAACTTAAATTATATCCTATAGAAATATCTGCAAAACCCATATTCGCGGAAAAAAGCCGTCTCTTCATAAGACTAAAGCCGCCTGCAGGAAAGGAAGTGCAGCCATGCACGGTTTTTGTGGACGGAAAGCCATGCACCCTCGACAAAAACGGAATGCTTGTCTCGCCTGGAATACACGACATAAGCGTTACAAGCGACTTTTACAGGAACGAGCTCAGGGCGGTAACCGTAGAGGGGGCAAAGGACACCCACGTGGAAATCGCCCTCAGGGACATTGCTCCACTGCTCAGGATAATCGCCCCCGAAGGAACAAGAATATTCCTTGACGAGCAGCCTATAGCAAACACACAGACCTACTTTCCCCTGCCTCAGGGTGAACACACACTCCGCCTCAAGCTGGGAAACTATGAGATAATACGCTCAATAAGCGCCCAAAACGGAAGAAGCTATTCCGTAAACCTTACGCTGGAAGCCTCCGTCACAGAGGAAGAATAAGGATTCCTCTCTTCCAAATATCGTTCAAGAATTCGCCCCCTTTGCCGATAATTAAATTACCGGGCGGACAATTTATCCCCTCCCACCCATTTCCGCCCGGTTGCCTGATGGGCAAGGCCGGCGGTCTCCGCCGGTCTCTTTTTTTTTACGGCGGGAATTGGGTTCATTGACAAAGAACTATAAATTTTCTATTATTATAGAATGAAAAAAATCAAGAAATGGCCTTACATTTTTCTTTCACTCCTCCTTTTTGCATCCGTATTGGTAGGAGCAGGCCTCGGAAAAGCACTTGCAGTCACAAGAAATACAATAAACACAGAAAATTTCACTGAGTTCACAACGGCGCTTCCAACAAAGCTCCTGGACATAAACGGTGAGCTCATAACGGAATTTGCCAGTGATGAAAAGAGGGAAATCATTTCACTGAGCAAGCTCCCCAAGCAGATGATTAACGCACTCATCACCCGCGAAGACAGGATTTTCTATGACCACCACGGATACAGCGCAAAGGCCCTCTCCCGCGCAATAATCGGTGTTCTTACCCACAGCAGCCTGGGTGGAGGCTCAACGCTTACCCAGCAGATTGCGGGAACCCTCTACTGCGACCGCCGCGAAAAGTCAATCAAAAGAAAGCTCAAGGAACTTTGGTGGTGCATCCAGATGGAAAGGCGCTATTCAAAAGATGAAATACTTGAAATATACCTGAACAAGATATACTTTGGCGGAGGAACATACGGTGTAAACGCCGCATGCAAATACTACTTTGGCCACAGCGCAATGCAGATTACTCCGGCAGAAGCTTCCATGCTCGTAATCCAGCTTTCAAACCCAAGCTACTACAACCCCTTCGAAAACACTACCCGCGCACAGGAAATGCAGGGCTACATACTGAACGAAATGGTGCAGGAAGGATACCTTTCCCAGGAAGAAGCTGACGAAAGCTTTGACACCTTCTGGGCAAACTTTGACTACAACAGGACAACTTCATCCGCATACGCAATGAGGCGCGACGAGGCCCCTTGGTTCAGCGAATACGTGCGCCGCGAACTCAGCGACATGCTCTACGGAACCGAAGACCTCTATACAGGCGGCTACACCGTAAACACCACGCTCAACCTGCACTACCAGAGGGCAGCAGACGAAATAATGTCCGACTACATAGTATATGCCAACAAGGTATACAAGCGCACCCTCAACGAAAACAGGCTTGACTACTTCCGCCGCTACATACCCGTCACGGAACTCATCACCCTTGCATTCAACCTTACGAACCTTCAGGTAAGCGAAAAGCGGGCAAAGCAGCTTGCTCTCAGCGCATACGCAAAAGAGGCAAACCCAGTCATGGACATCATGTCGCTTTTGACTGGCCTTGACACCCTAAAGACCCAGATGGTAATGAGGGGCAATGACATAACAAGGCGCGCTGCTGAAAAAGACACTGTAGAAGGCACAATGATTGCCGTGGATAACGATACAGGCTATATAAACACAATCGTCGGCGGATCCCACTACGACGAATCCAACCAGTTCATCCGCGCAACACAGGCAAAAATCCAGCCGGGCTCTTCATTCAAGCCCCTATACTACTCGGCTGCAATCGACACAAAGACAGTTACCATGACCACAGTCCTTAGCGACACGGCCGCGGTATTCATAAAGGCAGACGGTGAACCATACTTCCCGAAGAACTACGGCGGCCACTACAGGGGAAATGTAGAAGTCTGGCAGGCACTCTGTCTTTCTCTCAACATCCCGGCCCTTCAGGTTCTTGAAAAGGCTGGCTTTGACGCTGCCATCGTACGCGCAACAGACCTCCTTGGCATTCCAGAAAATGAATGGGAAGAGCGCAGCATTGCCCCTCTGTATGCACTGGGACTTGGTGTTTGCTCCGTCCGTCCGATAGAAATGGCAAAAGCCTATGCAACGATTGCAAACGGTGGAAAAGAAGTTACGCCAATAGCAATACGCTACATAGAAGACAAGAACGGCAACATAATGCTTAACCCTGAGCGCGAACTAAAGGACAGGGAAGCTTCAAACGGCGGCCCCAAGCAGGTCATTTCGCCGCAGAATGCATTCATCATGCAGGAACTCTTAAAGATGACAGTTTCCCGCGGAACCTTGGCAAGCGGTTCAAACTACAGCTCAACGATGAAGACGATTCAGAAAGACAAGGGCAAGGGCTACAAATTCCGCTTTACGGACGAAACAGGCAAGTCATTCAACATGCCGGTCGCAGGAAAAACAGGTACCACGCAGAACTGGGCAGATGCATGGGCAGTAGGCTTTACGCCATACGTAACGTCTGTATTCTGGTTCGGCTTTGACCGCCCGGGACAGTCTCTGGGTCTTTCCATAACAGGTGCTTCACTTGCAGCCCCCGCATGGGGTGACTTTATGCACATTGCAAACGAAAACAAGCCCTACAAACCCTTCTTTACGAACGTTCCGAGGGGACTCGTAAGAAAGTCCGTCTGCTCAAAATACGGCGGCGTTTATACAAAGGAATGCGGCAACGACATCATCGTAGCCTACTACTATGCCGGAACAGAACCAACGGAACCATGTACAAAGCACGGTGCAGACAGTTCCCTGGAAATCGGTGCATACAACCTGGAAAAGGATGCCCAAATTGCAGGATGGGGATTTGAAAACGATGCGGATGCCCCCCTCGAATTGGACCTTGACTTCCTTGAAGAAGACAACAGCAGCAGTTCCAACTGGTTTACGGATTTGTTCGGCGGTGGAAGCGAAAGCAAGAAGAAGGACAAGCAAAAGGACAATGAAGACTCCAACAACTCAGACAACTTGGACGACGATTCTGGGGAAGGAGCTCCGCCAAAGCCTGTAGAGATTTATCCTCCGCAGGATGACGACACCAACTGGCTCTTGCAGTAGCAGCCTTGCTTTTTGCAGCAAGTGCTTACAGTAGAAAAGGATTTGTATGCTTGTAAAGATAAGCGACATAAAGGTAAAGAAAAGAGTCCGCAAAGACCTTGGCGATTTGGATGCGCTAAAGCAGAGCCTAAGAACCTATGGACTCTTGAATCCAATAACCCTCAACTCAAAATATGAACTGATTGCAGGAGAGCGCCGTCTGGAAGCCGCAAAGGCAATCGGTTGGGAAAACATAAATGCAATAGTTCTTGGCCGCGACCTGGACGATGTTTCCCAACTGGAGATGGAACTGGAAGAAAACAACCAGCGCAAGGAATTTACCGACGAAGAGCTTTTGGACGGCTACCACCGCTTGGAACGCCTTCGCAACCCCACCCTTCTTATGAAGCTCTGGAAGCTAATCAAGAAATTCATAGACTTTATTGCAGAAAAGCTAAAAAAAATATTCGGAACAAAAAAGGGAAGCCTTACCGACACAATCTCGCAGTAATATTATCAGCCGCTTTTCACTTCATTAATGATACATAGCCGTTATCATCGATAATTCTTTGCCCCTCGGGAGAAAGAATCCAATCTATCAGCTTTTTTATATTTTCATTTTTGTCATTCTTTCTGTAAACCGCAAAAAAATTGGACACCAGCTTATAACTTCCATTTTGAATATTCTCTTTTGTGGGCGCAATTCCATCTAACGAAAGCATTTTTACATTCTCGTTCCGTCTTATTCCTTCTACATAATAACGGAATGAATACCCAATAGGACTTCCCAAAAATATACCAAAAGGATTTGACTTTGTCTTTTCCCCATCCATAAATTTTAGGAACGCAGTTTGACTTCCGCTCCCCTCTTTTCTTTGCCATGCCGCAATCAAGCTATTCTTACCCGAAAGGCTTTTCCAGTTTTTAATTCTACCGGAATATATTCCTTTTATCTGCTCAACCGACAAATCAGAGACAGGATTACTTGCATTCACAATAAATACAAATGCTTCCAAACCGATTGGAACAAATTCCAATTCCACATTCTTTTCTTTTGCATACGACAACTGTTCTTTTGATGGCCCTGCACAAAAAACAATATCCGAAAGGCCATCCACAAGTGCTTTGTAAGCACCCCTTGTGTTCCTCATTTGAAGCTTGCTGCCGCTGGTAAAATTTTCACCATCAAAGCAAATTGAATCTTCGGGATAAGTTGCAGATGCAATTGCAGAAAAAACAGGATACAGGGCACTTGCCCCGTCAAGAACAGGAATATTTTCATCAATCTGAAAATCTGATTTTGTATAATTTATTTTGGAATTGCTGTCAAAAGGAAGATATTCATTCAAATCAATTGAAAGGTCCATGACTTCCTTACTGCCCGCCACCACGGCTATCATTCCAGACTTTCTATGCGAGAGATTAAATTTTATTCCTGAATAAAGAAGGCAAGCCATTCCCAATAAAGAAATGGCAATGAAAAACAAAAAAGCGTTTTTCTTCATATCACATTCCGTGAACTGCGATTGAATACATGATAAGAAAGAAAAATCCCCCCACAGCCAGAAGCCAAAGTAAAATAATTATCGAGGAAATTATAATGCGCTTTTTTAAGGATTTTCTTCTAGCAGCATTTCCCTTGCCTGTCCTGCAAAGCTGTATTATAGAAACTACAAGGGTAAGAAATGCTATGACCGGAAGTGCCAAAAGTATGAATTCCATTTTCCCTCCTCAATTTTCCGCATCTTTCAGCAGCAAAGACAACAGACAGCCATATATAAAGTTCCCCGAAAGGCAAAAAAGCTTGCCCTTCAGGATTCATTCAGAAAGCTATTTTAGAACAACACGGCAGAACTTCTTCTTTCCTGCCTTTACAACAAATTCTCCGTCCTTGTCTGCATCAGAAGTCTTAAAGACAGCCTTAACGTCCGTAACGCTGTTTCCGTTAACACTTGCACCCCCCTGCTGAATCAGGCGGCGGGCATCTGACTTTGTTGCGCAAAGCTTTGTGTTAAAGAAAAGGTCGCAGGCGTTAACTCCGGCATCAAATTCAGCCTTGGAAAGTTCAACGGTCGGCATCTGGGACTTGTCTCCGCCACCGCCAAATGCAGCCTTTGCACCGGCTACGGCATTGTCTGCTTCTTCCTTACCGTGAATGTCTTTTACAACCTCGTAAGCAAGTGTCTTCTGTGCAATTCGGGTCTCGGGATGTTCCTTCTGCTGGGCGCAAATCTCTTCAATCTGCTCGCGGGGAAGGAAGGTAAAGACCTTAAGGTATTCAATAACCTTAGAGTCGTCGCTGTTATAGAGGTACTGGTAAATCTGGTAGGGAGAAGTCTTTGTCTTGTCCAGCCACAGTGCATTTCCCTCGCTCTTGCCAAACTTCTTTCCGCTGGGGTCAAGGATAAGAGGCATAGTAAATGCGTATGCAGTCTCGTTCAGCATCTTGCGGATCAAGTCAACACCGGTCGTAATGTTACCCCACTGGTCGCTTCCCGCAACCTGCATGATGCAGCCCTTGGTCTTAAACAGATGGAGGAAGTCAAAGCCCTGCAAAAGCGTATATGAAAATTCAGCCCATGTGATTCCAGTTTCCAGGCGACGGCGGATTATGTCCTTGTCCAGCATGTAGTTTATGTTTATGTACTTGCCTATGTCGCGCATAAAATTGAGCAGCGTATAGTCCTTGAGCCAGTCGTAGTTGTCTACAAGCTCTGCCCTGCCTTCCAAAAGCCTGTCTACCTGAGCCTGAATTGACTTAATGTTCTTGTTCACAGCTTCTTCCGAGATGATTTCACGCTCGGCTGTAGGACGGGGATCACCAATACGTCCGGTTGCACCACCGCAAAGAAGGACCGGATGATGCCCTGCGTTGCAAAGTCTCTTTGCCATGCACAATGATGAATAATGGCCAAGGTGAAGGCTGTCTGCCGTAGGGTCTGTTCCCCAATAAAAGGCAAAAGGCTTTCCGTCCAAAACCTTCTGCAAATCGCTCTCTTCTCCTGCAACATCTTTAATAAGTCCACGCCATTTTAAATCTTCATACAAAGTCATCGTTCTTTCCTTAGTTTTAGTCTTACAACAAGTGATTGCTAGAGATAGTAGCATTTTACAATAAAAATTACAATATTGAATTCATACATACTTATGCGCTATAATCAAAACATGATGTATGGAATTTTCCGGGTGGGATGCGTAAGCCCAGCCCTTGCCATCGCAGACTGCGATTATAATGCCGGACAAATCGTTAGCGCAATTAACGAAGCAGACAAAAAAGAAGTAAAGCTCCTTGTTTTTCCAGAGCTTTGCATTACAGGCTACACCTGTCAGGACCTTTTCTTGCAGGACAAGCTGCTTGACTCTTCACTAAAAGCCCTCGTAAGAATTGCAAAAGAGACGGAAGGCACATCCGTACTTGTAGCGGTGGGACTCCCCTTTAGACTGAACAATGCCCTTTTTAACTGCGCAGCCTTTGTTTACCGGGGAAAAATCCTTGCCTTGGTACCAAAAACCTTCATACCAAACTATTCTGAATTCTACGAAAGGCGCTGGTTCTCTCCTGCAAACAGCAAAATCCAGCAGCCGGTTTACATAAACGAAGAATTCAGCGAAGTTCCCTTTGGAACAGACATTTTAATAGAAGACAAAAACAATCCGCAAATTAAGATTGCAGCAGAAATATGCGAAGACCTTTGGGTGCCACTTTCGCCATCCACCCTCCATGCCCTTAACAATGCAACCGTAATCGCAAACCTTAGCGCAAGCAATGAAGTCATTGGAAAGGCAGAATACCGCCGCACTTTGGTAAAGGCCCAGTCAGCAAAGACAATAACAGCCTACCTCTATGCGGATGCAGGCCGGGACGAAAGCACTACGGACATGGTCTTTGGCGGCCACAACATCATAGCATTAAACGGTTCAATCAAGGCGGAATCAAA
The DNA here is from genome assembly GCA_024695625.1 of Treponema sp. Lineage (GTDB taxonomy): Bacteria > Spirochaetota > Spirochaetia > Treponematales > Treponemataceae > Treponema_D. The sequence goes on along the minus strand of JAILHV010000048.1, from coordinate 10,226 downwards.
GCTCTTTAGCGACTGCGAAAAAATCATCTGCTGCGACTTGGACATGGAGCTTATTCAGACCGAAAGGCTACGCACTACAACCTATGCCGCAAGCTCCGCAAAAATTGGGGCGGATCCTTCCAACGACTACCATACAGTCTATATTGAATTTAAAGACAGCCAGGGGCAGCAAGGCTCAATAGGATTCTCTGCTGGTTCAGGCGGCAAAAAAAATGATGCAGCAGAATTCTTAGGCTTTATAGATCCCCACCCATTTGTTCCTTCCGACAAGGAAAAACGAAGCGAAAGGTGCCGGGAAGTAATAGAACTTCAGGCTGAAGGACTTGCAAAAAGACTTCGCCACATCCACGCAAAGAATGCAGTCATTGGCCTTAGCGGTGGCTTGGATTCAACCCTTGCCCTTTTGGTAACATGCCGTGCCTTTGACAAATGCTCACTGGACAGAAGCGGAATCTGGTGCATAACAATGCCCTGCTTTGGAACAACGGGACGCACCTACGGAAACGCATGCTCCCTTGCGCAAAAAACACAGGCAACCCTAAAGGAAGTGGACATAAAAAAAGCCGTCCTCCAGCACTTTGAAGATATTGGCCAGGACGAAAACGTTCATGACGTAACCTACGAAAACTGCCAGGCCCGCGAACGCACCCAGATTCTTATGGACATAGCAAACAAAACTGGCGGCATCGTAATAGGAACCGGAGACTTAAGCGAACTTGCCCTTGGCTGGTGCACCTACAACGGAGACCACATGTCCATGTACGGGGTAAACGCATCCATTCCAAAGACACTTGTGCGCTACCTTGTTGACTATTTTGCAGACGAAGCAGAAGGAGCCGGCAACGCAGAGCTTTGCAAAGTCCTAAAAGACATACTAGACACACCGGTAAGCCCGGAGCTTCTTCCGCCAGAAAAAGGAACAATCAGCCAAAAGACAGAGGAACTTGTTGGCCCTTACGAACTTCACGACTTCTTCCTTTACTACATGCTGCGCCGCGCCTATTCTCCAAAGAAGATTTTCTTTTTGGCAAGGGTTGCATTCAAGGACAGGAGCGAATATCCTGCAGAAACAATCCTCAAGTGGCTAAAGAGTTTCTACAGAAGGTTCTTTAGCCAGCAGTTCAAGAGGAGCTGCATGCCGGACGGAGCAAAAGTTGGTACGGTAAGCCTTTCCCCACGAGGAGACTGGAGAATGCCGAGCGACTCTAGCGCAAGCCTCTGGCTCAAGGAGATTGAGGAACTCGAGAGGGGACTGTAATGTTTTCTTACCAGCACGAATACCATGCGGGAAACCACGCGGACATATTTAAGCACGTTTGCCTTACGCTCATCTTGGAAAACCTCTGCAAAAAGGACAAGCCCTTTACCCTAATAGACATGCACGCAGGATCGGCACTCTATTCGCTGAATGACGAGCGTCTTTTAAAAACAGGAGAGGCCGAAAGCGGAATAAAAAAGCTTTTTGAATTCTGTTCCATACACAGCATTACCCTTCCGGAAGGAATGAAGGAATACCTAAAGGCAGAAGAGCCATATCTAAAGAACGGACTTTATGCTGGAAGCCCGGAAATTGCAAGGCTTTACATGAGGAATGGAGACGCGCTTTTTTTAACAGAGATGCATCCCCAGGCAGCAAAGAACCTTTCGGAAAACATGAAGATGCCCCTTCTAAAAAGCAAGGAAGACTCTTCGTTTGCAGAAGAAAAATGCCCGGTAAAACCCGTAATAAAAATTGAAGACTCCTACACTACCCTTAATGCCCTTACCCCGCCAAAGATAAAGCGGGGACTCATACTTTGTGACCCAAGCTACGAAGATGCATCCGACTACAAAAAAGTAACGGAAGCAATTAAGAACGCCCACAAAAAATGGAACACGGCAGTTATTGCGGTATGGTATCCGCTCTTGCTAAGAAGAAAGAACGAAACGGCACAAATGCTAAGCTCGCTTGAAGACTACGTAAAGCTGGGCTTGAACCAGGTTCAGACGGTAAGACTTGAAATGACTGTTAAGAATCCGGATGAACTTGACCAGGATAGCAATGCCCACCTCTACGGAAGCGGAATGTTCCTTATCAATCCGCCCTGGCAAGTAAAAGAAAAGATGGAAAAGGTTGCATCAGTCCTCAAAAAAATTCTAGCCTAAGAACAAGTGTTTTTGTGGCAAGCAGTTAAAACCAAAAGCGGAATCCTGCCGTAAGCGGAAAATGTGCGGCAGGAAATTTTAGCCCGTCATCACCTGCAAAGTTAAGGCCAAATTCAACAGCCCCCTGCATGTAGGTCTCTAGGAAGTCAAAGACAAAGAGGTTTGCGCCAAGGACAAGCCTTGTTCCAAAAAACAGATGTGCAAGCCCTTCATCCTTATTCATGTAGGAAGAAAAAACAAGGCCTGGTCCCATGTATGAATGTAGCATTCCAAAAAGCTTGGGATTGTTCATCCAATAGTCTATGTAGCCGCCAAGGCTCCATTCATTCTGGGAAGTGTTTCCAAAAGCACCAAAGACCAAGGGGTATTCGCTTACCCTAAGAGTAACCCCTGCCCTCCAAGAAGAATCGCTTCCTATTGGAGAGTAGCCAATTTCACTGCCAAGTCCACAGTCAGCAAAAAGAGGAAGGGCAAGAGCTAAAAACACAAGGCATAGCATCACTTTTTTATTTTTCATAAATCGATGATAGCAAAAAATCCCATATATGTCAAAGAGAATGCCTTAAGAGAAGACGATGCTTCCACCAGAGGCAGTTGCCTTTATTGTAGAATTCTCCGTGAACTTTCCGGCAAGCACATCCTTTGCAAGGGCATTTTCCACGTAAGTCTGGATTGCCCTCTTTACAGGCCTTGCGCCAAAAGACGGATCGTAGCCAGCGTCTGCAATAAAGTCGATTGCGCTTTCGTCAAAGACAAGGTGAATGCGCCTTTCTTCCAGCCTTCTTACAACGCGGTCAAGCTGAATGCGGACAATGCCCTTTATGTTTTCCTTAGCCAGGCGGTTGAACATTATGATTTCATCAATCCTGTTAAGGAATTCAGGGCGGAATGTCTGCTTTAAAAGAGCGTCTATCTTCTGCTTTACAGCCTCGGTCTCTGAATTGTCCTTTGCCTCTAGGATAAGGTCACTTCCAAGGTTGCTCGTCATTATGATGATGGTGTTCTTAAAGTCAACGACACGCCCCTGACCGTCGGTAAGCCTTCCGTCGTCAAGCACCTGCAGCAGAATGTTAAAGACATCAGGATGGGCCTTTTCCACTTCGTCAAAGAGAAGAACGCTGTAGGGCCTTCTCCTAACCGCTTCCGTAAGCTGGCCACCTTCGTCATATCCAACGTATCCTGGCGGTGCTCCAATAAGGCGGGTAACAGAAAACTTTTCCATGTACTCGCTCATGTCAATCCTTGTAAGGGCCTTTTCGTCGTTAAAGAGAAAGTCTGCTAGGGTCTTTGCAAGCTCGGTCTTTCCAACGCCAGTAGGTCCAATAAACATGAATGAACCCAAAGGCCTGTTCGGGTCGCTCAAACCTGCACGGTTACGCCTTATAGCATCGGAAACAGATGCAACTGCGGCTTCCTGACCGATTACCCTCTTGTGAAGGACGTCTTCAAGTTCCAGGTACTTCTGCTTTTCACTTGCCATCATCTTGGAAACAGGAATGCCTGTCCAAGTGCTAACAACACGGGCTATGTCTTCTTCCGTAACTTCCTTTCGCAAAAGGCTCTTGCGCTCTTCACTTATGTTCTGTCCGGCAGCACTTCCCTTGAATTCGTTTTCCTGTGCGGCTGCAAGTTGCTTTTCCAGGGATGGAATAAGGGAATACTTTAGCTCTGCGGCTTTTTCCAAGTTACCGTCCCTTGTATACTTTTCCATCTCAAAGCGGGCTTTTTCCAAGTCTTCCTTTATCTTTCGGCTGCCCTCTATTGCACTCTTTTCGTTCTGCCACTGGAGCTTCATTGCGTCGCGGCGGCTTGTAACTTCCGCAATTTCCTTTTCAAGCTTTTCAAGACGTTCCTTGCTGGCCTGGTCATCCTCTTTGGAAAGGGACTGCTTTTCTATTGCAAGCTGGAGGATTTTCCGTTCAAGCTGGTCAAGTTCCACCGGCTGGGATTCAATTTCCATCTTGATGCGGCTGGCAGCTTCGTCCACAAGGTCAATTGCCTTGTCGGGAAGGAAGCGGTTTGTTATGTAGCGGTTGCTAAGTGTTGCAGCCTCCACAAGTGCCTCGTCGTTTATCTTTACACCGTGGTGAATCTCGTACTTGTCGCGAAGGCCACGGAGAATCGCTATTGTATCCTCCAGAGAGGGCTCTGCGCAAAGAACCTGCTGGAACCTACGCTCCAGGGCTGCATCTTTTTCTATGAACTTGCGGTATTCGTCCAGAGTTGTGGCACCAATTACGTGAAGCTCCCCGCGGGCAAGGGCAGGCTTTAGAAGGTTACCCGCATCCATGCTGCCTTCTGCGTTACCAGCACCAACAATTGTGTGGAGTTCATCTATAAAGAGAATGATTCTTCCTTCTGATTTTTTTACCTCATTTATTACGCTCTTAAAACGCTCTTCAAATTCACCGCGGAACTTTGCACCAGCAACCAGGGAGCCCATGTCAAGCGAAAGAAGCCTTTTGTCCTTTAGGCTGTCCGGAACGTCTCCACTTGCAATGCGGCGGGCAAGACCTTCCACAATGGCTGTCTTTCCAACGCCAGGCTCTCCTATGAGGACAGGATTATTTTTTGTGCGGCGGCTTATAACCTGCATAACACGCCTAATTTCTTCATCGCGGCCAATTACAGGGTCAATCTTGTCCTGACGCGCAAGGGAAGTTAAGTCCGTGCAGTATTTTTCCAAAGAGCGCATCTTGCTTTCGGGGTCGTTAGAATCTACCGTTTGGTTTCCGCGAACTGCCTGCAAAGCCTTGAGTGCTTCCTTGTGGCTACAGCCAAACCTTTGCAGCAAATTTCCAACAGGGCTGTCGCTTTGGGTCATGGCAAGAAAAATGTGCTCGGTGGAAAGATACAGGTCTTTTAGAGAAGACATTTCCTTTTCCGCATTGGCAATTATCTTTTGCGCAGACGAAGAAAATGCCATCTGAACGTTGCCGCTCACCTGTGGGTATGAATCAAGAAGCCTTTCCACTTCGCCAAGCAAGGTCTCGCTTTGAACTCCAATACGTTCAACCAAAGGAGGAATTGTTCCGTCTTTTTGCCTTAAAAGTGCATATAAAAGATGCTCAGGGCCTATCTCGCTGTGGTTCTTTTGCTGGGCAAGGGAATTGGCTTCCTGTATGGCATCCTGTGTTTTTAGAGTCATCTGGTCGTAATTCATTTTTTACCTCCAGTGTTAAAACTTCACCTGTTTAAAAAATAATTACGAACGGTAAAAAAGGCAAGATTTTTGCCTGATTTTTTTTAAGAGAACCTACGCGGGATTGGAACCGCGCCGGAGGCGTTCCAACGGAATGGAGGCGAAAGCCGGAACGGCGGAAAGCCCGTAACAAGGGGCATGAAAGTTTTTTATGAGGAATGCTTGTAAAAAATGGCAGCCACGTCCAAAAAAAATTCAAAAATTAAGTTTCTGGGAATTCGATGTTGCCGTATTCGCAGACCACATTTGCAATGCGCACGTCTTCGATTAGCTCCAGGTTCTTTTTAATTTTGTTGAAGACCTTAAGCTCGCCGGTACCGTTGCCACCGCCAAGGATTTTTAAAAGCTTGCGGCCACCTTCCGGGCATTCGTAGTCGCGGATGAACATTGCCGATGCGTTGCAGAAAACGTCTATGTCTACAACGCGCTTCCTGTCGTGAATGCTAACAGTCCAGTGCAGGCGCACACCCTCGTCGTCTTCCGGCATTTCCGTACATTCGTAAGTTATCGTGTACTTTTTGTGCTTGTCTGCATGGAATTCAATTTTGTTTCCTTCAAGGCAGATAAGGACGGAAAGCTTGTCGTTGTACACACCCTGAACGGCAACACATGAATGATCCATTACCTTGCCGTTTATGATGCTGGTAAAGTTTGAGGAATTCAAGTGGTAGACAGGCGAGACAAAATTCTTGCCCCAGTTTTTGTCTATGTAGCCGTAGGATTTTTTTGGCATGACAACGTATTCTTCGCCGTCAAAAATTATGCGGCCCTCGAATGAAGTGCGTGCGCCAAAACATGCCCAGTGGTTTCCTGCTCCGTGGTAGTCGGGGGTGAACTCTATCTGCTTTTTGAATTTAAGGCTCCATGACATGCTGCCTGCCTGGCAGAGGAGTTCTGGCTTTTCCTGTAGGTCTGCTGATGTTACGCACACGGAACCGTAGGTTGCGTCGTCGGTTAGCATGCACATTTCACCGCTTGCACCGCCAACCTTTATAAGATAGTCTGTCTTGCCAAATTCAAGCTGGTTGGGGGGAAAGTATGAATTCATCTGCTTGCCGTTTTCAGAAAGCATTCCGGCCTTTACCATTGCAAATGACGGTTGGACGAATTCTTCCGTCTGCATGGTTGTTGCGGCTTGAGTTCCAGCAAGCGCATACTGCAAATCTGAGGCTGATTTTTTGTTGCGGCTCTTGAAGCCAAGAATACATTTGTCTGGGGAGAGAGCAGGATTTACGACGTAGAATTCTATGAGGAAGGTTTTTTCTTCGCCTGTTGTCTTGTTAAAACCATTGGTAACAATACGCCACTCGTCAAAGCCGTTCCTTTTTAAGGCCCCCTTGAGCATGTACCGTTCATTACGGCTGATTTTCTTTACTGCCATTTTTTCCACCCAAAGCAAATAAGTTTAACCGGAAGTCCGCCCCTAAAAACCAAAGCTTAGAACTTAAAGCGAAGGGATAATTATTTAAATCCGGCTTACTAAATTTATCTTCGGCAGAATAAAGCTTCTATTTAAACATTTTCTGCAAGGTTTTGGAAAGTTCATCCTTGTCTGCAGGAAAATTTTCATCAAGGAATTCAAAGCAATTCTGGGCATTTATCTGAACGTGCTCGTACCAGATTGAATAAAGTTCTGGCTCAAATCCAGGCCCTGGATAAGGCGCCCCCTGTACGTCAGAAACGAGCTGCCTTATCATCCCAACAAATTTCTCCATAGTAGCTTTCTTATCCATATCAAATACACCTATTCATTTATCGGTTGTTTTTATAGCATTATCTTAACATATTTTCCACAAATTTGGCCTTGTGCCTGTGAATTGCCTTTTTTTTGTGCCTTTTTGAGGGGATTTTCCGCTATGTCGGAGCCAAAGATTACGACGTATTTTCCGCTGCGAACATTGTCCCGGATGCGGCTGACCGCCTTCTGAACGTCCTCCGGCTTTATCTTAAGGAGCATCTTTAAATGCCTGAGGGAATCTGACGCATCTATGCCGTAGAGTTTCCAGAAGAAAGCCATTGCCCCTTTGGTTGACGGTGTGCGGGGAATTACCTCTGATGAATAGCAGCCGGTTATTGCCCTGTCCACTACATCCTTTGAAATTTCCTTGCCAAAGTCCTTTTCAACTGCATTTATCAGGGTTGAAAGGGAAGCAAAGGGATTGGGGTCGCGGTAGGTGCTGTATTTTATGATGGCTGAATCGCTTCTTGGCGCAAGGGACACTCCGTATGCCCCACCCTGCATGCGGACATCGTTCCAGAGGCTTGTTGTGGAAAGCAGGTGGGCATAGACATATTCTGCAACGGAAGCCTTTGTTCCCCACTCGGAGCCAGGGAATACATAGGCCGAATAACCTGATGCACCTGAAACCTCGATGTATTCGGCCTGAATCGCATTGCCTGAACCGCTGCCTTTTGCAGAGACAGACGGGCAAAGACTCTTAAAGCCCTTGAGGTTTGTCATTGCATAAAAATCGGAATCTGAATTTGCATGTCTTTTTCGGAGGGAATGAATTCCAGCCCTCTTTATGAAAAGCGGAAGTTCGGAGCGGAAAAGGGAAAGGCCCTTTTTGTCCGCAATTACGTTTATGACGGCACCACCCTTCCTTACCTTTGAAAAAATATCATTCAGTTTTGCGGCAAGTTTTTTTACCGGCATTGAATAAAGTCTTTTTGCAGTCTCCACGGAGGAAAGGCCTTCCCAAATTTCGCGGAGGGCATTGGACCTGTTGACAGTGCAGGATGAGCGCATTGCAGAATAAGCGTTTCCGTATGGAATTATCGTTGTACGCATTGAGTTGTACTGGGATGTTACAAGATCCTTCAGCCTTGCCGTGTCGGAAAAATCGGTTTTTCTTATGCAGTCGCACAGGGCGGAAAGGGCATCCTTTGTGTATTCATCAAGGAATTTTATGCGGAGGATGACCCATTCGCGGCCAGCATAGGGCTTGGCCAAAAATTCTCTTGTGGCACAGTATGATACTGGTGAAGACTGGGGGTATGCACCGATTCCACCGCTTACGCACTGTATTTTTGTCTGGATTTTGTCCCATGGCTCACCTCCCCAGCCTACCTGCCCCATGCACATGCAGAGGCAGGGAAGATATTCGTAGTCGGCGGCACAAAGCACGTCTGCGGGAAAGGCAACGTGGACGTAGGTAATTCCGTTCGTTGCTTCCTTGCTTGAAAAAACGGTAACACCGTCCACTTCCTCTTCTTTTGCCAAAATCTTTGTCTTCTTTGCAAGAAGGTCTTCCACCCTTAGAGAGGGAATGAGGGATTCTTCTTTTTTTGTCAGAGGCTTGGCCTGGAATTTTCTCATCTTTTGAATTGAAGCATAAAGTTCATCCTTGTCAGCTTCACTGTACATCCTTGCGGCTATCTTCTTTTCCATAAGGGCACGCTTCTTGCTCCAGGCGAGTGATGCCGTTACCGTAACAAGAGAGCGGTTTTTGTTCTGCAGCAGATATTTTTGTATGATTGAAGAAATGTAGTTCGGATCGCTTGCAATTCTTTTCTTGAGCCTTTCAAATTCTGCCGTGAACAAAAGGGTTTCCCAAGGCTTTGCCCCGTAGCCCCAGCCGCGCAGTGAACGCGAAAGGACTGCAAGTGACTCCGGGCCTGATATGCGCACTATTTCCTTGTTGCTGAATTCAACTTCCATGCAGACGCGCCTGATGTCATCTTCGGGGATTCCGTTTTTGCAAAGTTCCTCCAACTTGGAAAGAACCAGGCTACCGACTTTTTTTACATCTTGAGTCTTGACACCGCGAAGCCCGCAGAAAAGCAGGGGGTACTTCATGCTTATGTAATGGCCTGTCTGAGGTGCAGAATCCTGGCCAAGCCCTGAATCTAGGAGTGCCTTCTGCACAGGCGCACAGTCATCACACCACAAAAGGGAACTGAGGAACATGGCCTCCACCTGAACCTTTACGCGGTCAACACACTCTGGAATTTTCCAGGAGCAGATTACGCTGTTTGTTCCATCCTTTGACTCTGAATCAGCAGGACCGTAAGCGTGGAAATATTTTTTTATCTTTACGTTTTTTTCCTTTGGCCACACGGTTTTCTTTCCGGCAGAAGAAATTTTCTTTAGGATGTTCTTGTCCAAAAAATCCAGCTGCTCTTCAGTTGGAATGTTTCCGTAGAGGAAGACACGGCAGTTTGCGGCGCAGTAATGCTTCTTGTGGAATTCCTTAAAGTGCTTGTAGGTAAGTTCCGGTATGCAAAGAGGGTCACCGCCAAAGTCCGTGGCGTAATGGGTACCAGGAAGAAGTGCTTCAATGGGCTTGTCCATGGCAATGGATTCAAAAGAAGAATATGCCCCCTTCATCTCGTTGTAGACAACACCGGATATGGTTTTGGATTTTCCTTCTACTTCCAGCCTTACGCCTTCCTGCATAAAGACTTCTTTTTTTAGCAGGGGAAAAAAGACTGCATCCGCATAGACCCCCATCAGGTTAAAGTAGTCAGCCTTTAAAACGGAAGCTACCGGAAAGACCGTAAAGTCCTGCGTGGTGTAGGCGTTAAGGTATGTGTTTACACTCTGGTTTTCCAAGCGGATAAAAGGATCTTTTAGCGGATATTTTTTTGACCCGCACAAGACGCTGTGTTCGATGATGTGTGCCACACCTGTATTTTCTTCATTGGGAGTGGCAAAAATAAAGGCGAATGTATTTTCCTCATCATCATTCAAAAGATGGAAAACTTCCATGCCTGTTTTTTCGTGAACAAGATAAAGGCCGGTTGAATCACAATCAGGAACAGGAACTACGTTAAGAACCCTAAAGCCCTTGTATTTTTGGTTTGCCTGCATCATACGTAAACCTCACCGTCGTCACGTCCGTCTACGCGAAGGTCTCCGTCTTCCCAAGCACGACGC
>JAILHV010000238.1 GCA_024695625.1 Treponema sp. | reverse complement strand
CCGGTGCATGCGTTTGCATAGCATACGTTGCATACAGCGGCCTGGGCCTTTCCTGTTGCCACAACCTTTCTTGTGTATTTTACGCATTCTGCCTGTGAGCGGTTCTGTGTAAAGATTCCTGCGGCAGTGCACATTGTGTCGCTAAAGATAAGTGCCGTGTCGTTTGTCTTGCGGCTTTCCTTTAAACCTGAGTGGATTCCGTTTGCCGTAAACCCTATTGGTGCGGTAACTCCGCCATCGATGAATTTCATGTTTATACCTCCGACTGGGCGATTCATTGCATGATTATAATGGATTCTGCCTTCGTTTACAAGTGTAAAAGTTTAAACTAAAAACTTAAAGACAAAAGTTAAGGTGGAAATGGTTAAGGGGGAATTTTTTTTGATAATTTTTTGGACGGTAATTATTGTGTCTGGGCAAACATCCCTTTTGCAAACGCTTTAATTACTTTGCCTTCCCCGCTTTCCGGGGTTCCGCTTTCGCTCCATTGCCTGTGGCAACGGCAACGGGTTGCAAGCAACCCTGCCGCCCCTCCAATCGGGCGTAGGGGGCCTGGTCTGAAAACAGTATCCATGTTTTTTAACACTTGCCTTTTTACTTGTTACGAAAAATTGATGCTTTCCTATTCTTTCTGTATCTTAAATTCTTTTAGGGACGTGATGAATTGTAGAAGAAGTTCTTTCTGCCCTTTAGAAAGCATCCCGATACCTTCAATAATTCTCTGGTCCTGCTCGGTCACTGGACTTTCAAAAACCTTTCTTCCTGTTACAAGGTATTCAACTGAAACATTCAGCGCACCAGCAATCTTTACCGCAACATCAGCCGGCGGAATGGAGGCTCTAGCGCCAAGGTATCCTTCCAAAGTTCTTTTGGAGAGTCCTGTCTTAAAAGCAAGTTCCTTTACTTTTACATCCTGAAAATCAAGTTCTGATCGAAGGGTTTTCTTAAAAATTGAATCCATCTGCCCGCAAGGATCTCCTTAAACCGTATTAATTTAAAAAGGTCAATTACAGAATACTTCATCCTGCGTATAATTAACTTGAAAAAACTACAAATTCCGTGTAATATTTAATTAAAATACGCTGAATGTAGTGTAAAATTTGCGGCGAAAAAAACAAAAAAGTCAAATTGCAATTGACCATTTTATGCATCAGCTGCGGTAAAATCGTAATCATTGGAGGTTGATATGCAAAAGGAACGCTACCCTTCGGAAGAAAAACATTTTCCCAAAAAGGTCACGGCAAAAGTGATTTTGGCAAAATGTGCCTATATCCATTCCCGCACTGACAATCTTTTTGGTATACGGGTTCAGAAATTCGGCAGAGATTGGATGAGAACTTGGGCATTCAAGATAGATGCTTCACGGGCGCATAATGAGGGGTATGATAAAGAGAGCGTGAAAGGAACTTTTAATGCGACCGAAGGTTATAACGGATGCCCCTACTGCAATGCCCACGGATTTGTAGAGTGCCCCTGCGGAAAAATTTCTTGTTATAAGCCAGAGAAGAAAAAATTAATCCGGGCTTGCCCTTGGTGTGGTGAAAGTTACGGAATTGTTGAGGTAGACAGTTTTGATTTGCAGGGAGGAGGATACTGATTTATGGAATTCAAAAAAGGTGAGACAATAAAACTTGAAGGTGGAAAATCTGCCAAAATCATCGCAAAACTTGGTGAGGGCGGGCAGGGCATCGTCTACTCCGTAAAAATTGACGGAAAGGATTATGCCCTAAAATGGTACACTTTCCGATTTCAGAACAAAAAAGAATTCAGAAAGAATTTGCAGACCAACATTGCAAACGGAGCGCCAGACGGCAAATTTTTATGGCCCCTGTATTTGACGGAAGAAGTCAAGGGCAGCTTTGGCTATATAATGAATTTGCGTCCAGGAAATTTTTCTGACTTTTCGGACATACTGAACAACAAGGTACGCTTTGCTTCCACGGAAGTCTTGGTTACATCTGCCCTTAATATTGTAAATGCATTCCGCACCCTGCACAGAAAGGGATTAAGCTACCAGGACTTAAATGACGGAAATTTCTTTATCGATGTAAAAACAGGGGAAGTCCTTGTCTGCGACAATGACAACGTAACGCCCGACGGCATGAAGAACGCAGGTAACATTGGAGGAAAGCCCGGCTACATGGCACCGGAAATTGTCTGCGGAAAGGCCTATCCCAATTCCCTTACTGACTGCCACTCGCTTGCTGTCATTCTGTTCAAATTGTTCTGCCGCCACGACCCGCTCATGGGAAAATCCTATGTGGAAAGCGTTTGCATCACGGAAAAGAGGGAGTGGGAACTTTATGGGGAAAAGCCGGTTTTTATATTCGACCCCAATGACGATTCAAACAGGCCTGTTGTCGGAATCCATCCAAACCCCATAAAGCTCTGGCCGCGCTACCCCAAATTTTTGCAGGATGCGTTTGTAAAGTCTTTCTGCGAGGGAATGAAAGAGCCTAACAAGCGTCTCCCAGAAAATGAATGGCAAAAGCTCTTGGTTCGTTTCCGCGGGACTTTGGTCAAATGCCCCCACTGCGAATCTGAATTGTGTCTTGCCCTTGTACCGCATGGTGATAGCCTTAAATTTGAATGTGGCAGTTCTTACAGCTATCCATTTGCACTGGATGACGGAAAGCATAAGACACCGCTGTTTCCCGGGGCAAGGTTGTATTCATGCCTTACAACAAAAGACAGTGACGACTATGCAACTGTTACCGGCGAAGTGATTATGAACAAAAACAATCCGTCCTTGTGGGGAATAAAAAATCTTTCTGACAAGGAATGGAGCTTTGCAACCCAAAGCGGAGAGGTAAAGAAGATTGCAAATGGTTCTGTCGTGCCTATTGCAAGTGATTTGGAAATTCATTTTGACGGAATTACCGCCAAAATTACAAAATAAGGAAATTGTACTATGGGAATGTTTGATGATGTTGAAGGAATTGTAAAGAGACAGATGGTTTTGTTTTTTGTAATTGATACTTCTGGAAGTATGCAGGGAACAAAAATCGGAGCGGTAAACACAGCCATTCGCGAGGTGTTGCCTGAGCTCAAGGATGCCGGAGGTTCTGATGTTGACCTAAAGGTGGCATGCCTTACTTTTTCAAGTGGATGCGAGTGGATGTATCCATCTCCTATTGCCTCTGATAGCTTCCAGTGGAACAATGTTGCCGCTGACGGTTGTACGGATTTAGGCGAGGCCTGCAAGGAACTTAGCGAAAAGCTTTCCAAAAACGGATTCTTAAAAGCA
>JAILHV010000204.1 GCA_024695625.1 Treponema sp. | reverse complement strand
TATCAGTATTGATTAAAAATCCATTAAATAAAATAAATTATTTATTATATGTTTTTATATTTATAATTGGATTCGAAATTGTTAAAGATATAATTAATTTAGTAAGATTAAAAAACAGTTATTTTTCAAAAGAGGAATTATTCATTAATAATAAACATATTCCATATAATGAAATTTTAAAAATCGAAATGGCAGATAAATTTTTTATAAGTATTGAAACTCAAAAATATAAAATAAAAGTTCCTTCAAAATATGTAAAGTATGATAAAATAGTGGAGAACTATATTCAAAAGAAAATAAAGTAAAACACATAACAAAGGTTCGTAGCCGACGGCGGGTCAAGCCCAAGAATGATATTTTTTGTGCAAACAAGTCCCTTCTGCAGGCTCAGGGAGAGGGGAGTGTGCTTTTTTGCTCATCCGTAAAGAATGCGTAGATGCGCGGTACAGACCCTGAATCAAGTTCGGGGTGACGGGGGTGCACTTTCTTGCCAATAAATAAAGAGCGCATGGAGGCGCGGCTTAGCAGCATGCAGAATTGTGAAGCAATTCTGCGATACCAAAAAAATCCATGGAGGGATTTTTTTTGGTCATACGCCGCCGTGGAGGGGCGCGGAGCGTTCCGAAGGAATGGAGCGGTAGCGGAACCCCGGAAGGGCGGTGACGCATAGGCATGGGTGTCGAGTTAGCCAATGCGTGAATGGTAGAGCGGTTAGCGGTACCGTCCAAAAAAATAGGAGATAGAATTATTTTCCGCAGAAGATTTCCTTGTAGCTGTAGAGGGCGGTTCTTGCTTTTATGGTGAGTTTTTTTCCGTTCCATTCGAGGGTGCCTGTGTCGTAGAAACATTCGGGGCTTTTTTTGTTGCTGAGTACGGAGCGGTCTTTTTCTGTTCCGCTGAAGTTTGTGAGCAAGAGTTCAACTTGGAATTTTACGGGTTTTTCTGCGAAGATTTTTTTTGCTTCTTCTGCGGATGACGGCAATTTTTCTAGGCCGGTTATGGTTCCGATTGAATCTTTTAGGAGAACGATAATCATGGAGCCGTCTGTGGAGAAGAATACGTAGGCCGGTACAAAGGGAGTTTCCGTTGCTATCTGTACGCTTGCCATAACCCCGCCGTCCTTGTCTTTTTCTTCTGCGTAGTGGGGCAGGAAAATCGTGTCAAAGTAGTCTACATATGAATCTTTTGCGTCTGAATTTAGCGTGGAGTTTATTTTGTTTGCGTCGAAGTCTTCTATTATTTTTGAGTAGTTGTGAATGCGACGCTCCACCAAGTCCAGTATGTTTGAATAGATGAGTTCTTTGTAGGATGCAAGCTGGGCAAAGTTTTCTGCGTTGCTTGTCATTATCTGGTTTCCGAAAGAGGTTACCTGTTTTATTTTTGGGAAATTCAGCCTGTTGAGGAAGGTGATTCTTGTAATGAGGTCTATGATGCTGTAGCCCCAACGCGAAGTGCCTGCGCTGCTGGATGTTTTTTTGGATTCATTTATTTCTTTTTTTAGTTCGTCCGCGCATTTTTTGTTTAGGTCTATTACATTTTGAACTTGTGTTCTTTCTTTTATGGAATAGCTTTTTCCGTTTTGCAGGGTAAGTTCTGGCTGGAAGTATTTTTCCCAGTTCTTTCTTGGAAAGAGGGTTGCGGTTCTTAGGGTTATTGTGTTCCTTTGGAAGATTCCCCTTTTTGTAAGAAAGATTACGTATGTGTCCTGCTGCTGTTCAAGGGGCGAAATTTTGGAAAGGAAGCTTGCACCCTCGGAGCCGTTGATCGTTATCTGGAAGTATTCAAGCGATGCTTTTGCGGAAAAGACGAAGAGCTTGTGGTTCCGTTCGCCAAAAAGTTTTTTTAGTATGGAAGAGAATTCGGGGGAGTAGGAGTCGAATTCCTTTTGGTCAAATTCAGGGGTGATGAAGTAGTCCCTTAGGCTTTCGTCGCGGCCAGGGTCGTAGCGTTGCATGTAGGTCCATTTTTCTACCGCGAAGAGTTTGCACTTCCACCTTTCGCCTTTGTATGCTATGTTAAGGCTGCATTCGTCTTCTGAGCAGAGGCTTGCTCCCGAAAGAAAGCATCTGAATCCTTCAAGCGGTTTTCCGTTTTTGATTAGGGGACCTGAATATTCAATGTTGTCGCTTTTTCCTATTTCTTCTTGCGATGGGTCAAGGAAAAGGCTTTCGTCCAGAATAAGGTTTGTCTTGGTAAAGCTCCATTCATCGTCAAAAATCTGCTTGTGGTAAAAGCCTGTATTTCCGTTTTGGTCTCTTCCTGCAACCCGCAGTTCCCTTGCGGCGTTTCCGTGGCCGTTTTGCGCTATGCTTATCATTTTGGTGAGCCTTGCCTGTCCGTAGAGGGGAATCTTTTGCTGCTCCATCCAGTCTTCTGCGGGGAGTGCCCAGGGTGAATAGTTTGAAAGGTATTCGCTTCCGCTGTATTTTTGTTCAACTTTGTCGTAGGTGTATTGGAAGAACATTGGGTCGCATCCCATGGTGTCAAAGTCAATCAGGCGGGTGTACATGCTGCCCCTGCTTCCGATTAGGAATATGGTATCTGCGGAGACGCTTATGTTTTGCGCTATGAATGCTCCGTTGAGGGGAACTTCCACGCTTCTGCTAAGGTCTTGCGGCAGGCCTGAGTCTGCAAACCGTATGTGCTGGCCGTCGCTTGTTAGGAAGTAGACTGTTTCTAGTCCCATTGTTCCGTAGTGGTGGGGGTTGCCGTAGCGGTCTTCGTGCCAGAGGACTTCTATTCTGCGCGCTCCCATGCTCCATCCCCTGTAGTTTTTTACAAGGTCGTTCATGCTAAGGTAGGTGTTTTTTGGAAAACCGAATTTTCTTAGCCAGCTTCTGTCTTTGCGCTTGCCGTCTTTTGCCAGGTAGATGTAGTACTGGGTTCCTTCGCCGTCCCATGCGTAGAAGCTGTCTCCGTCTGCACAGATTTCTTCTATTCTTGCTGGCGGGGTGAACTTGTCTGTTGAAGCTGGGTCGGGGTGGGGTAAGCCTGTTTGCTTAAAGAGCTTCCATTGGCTTTCTCCTTTTTCCTTGAAGTATATTCTTCCGTCTACCAGGGTGAATTCTCCGTATGTGCAGTAGGACTGGGTTCTTGTTCTTATGTAGACTTGTTCGGGGAGGAATCCGTTTATGTCTTGTATTTTGCCTGAGTGGGGGGAGGAGAAAAAGTCTTTTTTTGCGGTTGATTCTGCGGCTCTTGCAGCTCCTGCTACTTCTGCGGCGTGGGCACTGGTGGCACTTAGGGGTGTTGTGCAGAGTATTATTGTGGTTGCCAGTTTTACGAATATTGAATGAAAGTGGTAGCTTTTTGTGGAAACAGACCCTGAAACAAGTTCAGGGTGACGAGGTGCAAGTTCCCTTTTTTTATGTGTGAAGTTCAACATAGGTTTTTCCTGTTCCTCCGTCTTCCGGGCGGGCAAAGTGAAAGTCTTTTACCGCGGGGTGGTGCGAAAGGTAGTCGTGGACTCCCTGCTGAAGAATGCCGCTTCCCTTTCCGTGGATTATGCTGAAGTTTGCAAAGTTTGTTATTGTGCAGAGGTCAATCTGTCTTTCCAAAGTTTTTATTGCGTCTTCGTACCTCATGCCAAGAAGCCTTAGCTCAAACTGCGGGCTTGCATTGCCTTCCGATGAGGATGCGCTTTCTAGGACGTAGTCTGCCTTTTGCACAGCCTGTGTCTGTCCGCTGCCATTGTCTTGAGGAATTGCCTGAAGCTGCCGGGTGGGAACGCTCATGCGTATTGCTCCAAACTGTACGCTCCAGCTTTCGCCGTTCTTTTCTTTTTGGACAAGGGTTCCCTTTCTTCTTTCCCTGCCAGCCAAAACTTCTACGCCAGGTGCAAGCTGGGGGATTATCTTTTTGGGCTGCTCGAAAGTTTTTTTTGCGTAGCGGTCATTTTCGTCTCTTGGAATGGGCTTTGCGCTTTTAAGTGCCTCTGTGTTGGAGATGCGTCTTTTTGTTTTTTTGGATGACTTTGATGAATTTGAGTTTCTTGATTCCTTTGTGAATTTTATTCCGTTTTCCGCAAAGAAGGCCTCTTTTTCTTTTAGGGCATCCTGCTGTTTTTCAAGGAGCAGTCTTTCATTTTCTATTTGGCTTTCCTTCTTTTCCGCTTCCTCTTCAAATTCCTTTATAAACTGGCGGACTTTAAGGTTTTTCTCGCGGGTGATTTCTCCTTCGCGGAGTTCCCTTACAAGGTTTTCAAGGCGGCTTCTTGCTTCCCTAAGGGATGCAAAGTTTTGCTTGGCTTCAAGTTCCCTAAGTTCTATTTCCTTTTGCTTTGCCTCTATTTCCCGTTCTGCAAGTTCCACTTCCTTTATTGCAAGCTTGTCGCGGGCATCTTTTTGTTCGCGGATAAGGGCATCTATTTCTTCGTGCTTGGCGGTAAGGCCTTTGATTAGTGCGCTAACGTCTGCCTGCTGGGTGGAGATGTATTCCTTTGCCTTTTGGATAAGCTTTTTGCTTAGGCCTGAATGCATTGCTATGTCTATTGCGTGGCTTTCTCCCGGTACTCCCATCATAAGACGGTAGGTTGGGCTTAGGGTCTGCTGGTCAAATTCAACGCTTGCGTTTACGCATGAATGGTTTGTGTAGCCGTAGTTTTTTAGTATTCCGTGGTGGGTGGTAACTATTACGAATGACTTTCTTTCGATGAATTCATCCAGGGCTGCCATTGCGATTGCTCCGCCTTCCTGGGGGTCTGTGCCACTTGCAAGTTCGTCCAAAAGTACAAGGCTTTTTTCCGTAGCGTGTTTTTCCATGGAGGCGATTTTTTTCATGTGGGCAGAGAAGGTTGATAGGCTTTCGTCTATTGACTGCTCGTCGCCAATGTCTGCAAATACGCGGTCAAAATAGGGTAGCCTTGTTCCTTCGTCTGCTGGCAATGGGAATGCTGCCTGGTTCATTAAAGCGAATAAGGCTATTGTTTTTAGCGTAACGGTTTTTCCGCCTGTGTTGGGGCCTGTTATTATAAGTACCCGCTTTCCGTCCATAAAGTTTATGTCTACTGGAATTGCCTTGTCTCCGAGCAGGGGATGCCTTGCACCTTTTATGCTTGGTGGCTCTTTTTGCAGGTCGCAGTTTTCTGCAAAGACGCCATGCACGCTTTTTTGCCATCTTGCACATGCGAAGGTTGTGTCTAGGAGAATCATTGCTGTGTGGGCTTGTCTTGCGCTTTCCCTGCAGAATCCAATTTCTAAGGTAAGGTTTCTTAGTATGGTGCGGATTTTTTCTTCTAGTTCATACTGGGCCTGGACAAGTGAGTTGTTTGCCTTTACTGCTTCTTCTACTTCTATAAAGACGGTTTGCCCCGAAGAGCTTACCTCGTGGATTATTCCGCTGACTTCGCTTTTTCTGTCCCAGCGGACTGCAAGGAGTTCCTTCCCGCCTTTTAGTACGGGCACGTTTGACTGGAGGACTCCGCTAAGCCGTGTGTCTGATGTGTAGCGCCTTAATGCGTTTTCTGCCTCTTTTCGCAAAGCAGAAATTCTGTTGCGGATTTCCCTTAGTTCAGGAAGGTCTTTTACGTTGCCGTCTGAATCTATGACGCTGAAAATTTTCTTTGCGGCCATATCAAGCTGGCTTTTGTCTATGGAAGAAGAGGCTTTTAGAAGCTCCGGTATTTTTAATTCTGTGGATGCTTCTTGCAAAAGGGAGACTGCTTTTGTACAGCAGGTAAAAAACTGTGCAAGGGAAAAAAACTGGGCTGCGGAAAGCTGGGCTCCTTCTTTTCCCAAAAGTTCAAAGCTTTTTTTTACCGGTGGCCAATAGCTGATTGCCTGCGGACGGGTGGAGCATAAGTATGAATTCCATTCGCGCCCCATGGCCTTGCGT
>JAILHV010000023.1 GCA_024695625.1 Treponema sp. | reverse complement strand
GCGCATTTGGCTGCCGGTTATTCTTTCTTCTGCTATTACGGGGCCAATTTCTACCTGCGTCTTTAAGATGCAGATGAACGGCGCTCCAATAAGCTCCGGTATGGGAACTTGCGGTTTTGTTGGCCAGATTGGCGTTGCAACTGGTTGGTTTAGCCCAACGGATGCGGCTTTGCAGACTGCACAGAAGCTTGGAACTGTTTCCGCTGATGCTACGGCACAGGCCCTTGCCCACTCTCCGACTGCTTTTGACTGGCTTGGGCTGATTCTTATTTGCTTTGTCTTGCCGGGCCTTTTGAGCTGGGCATTCGGTCTTTTGTTCAAGAAGATTGGCTGGATAAAGGAAGGCGACCTTACGCTTGAGTAGGATATTTTGCCGGGTAGGAATTGCGTTTTGCGGTTTTTACCCGGAGTTAGTTGGCTGGGAAAATACAAATTTAAAAGTCCAGCCTAAAAGGTTCGTCCTTTGACTCAAACAAGGATGAAACGTCATGGAAATTGACATATCCAAAATCCTTGTACGACTCGTAAGTTTCGCCACTGTAGATTACCGTGCCTTTGTTGTTTGACTTTGCAATATGTGGTTCAAAGGTATTGTAAAATTTCTGCATATTTTTTGTGAATTCATCGTTAAGGGCTTTTCCACTTTTTATTTCAAAAAGACTAAGCTGTCGGTTTTCCTTTAGAATTAGGTCAACTTCCAGTCCCTTGCTGTTTCTAAAAAAGTATAAGTCTGGTTCTGCGCCAAAGTTATAGCGGGTTTTTAGCGCTTCCAAAATTACAAGATTTTCAAATACATTTCCTAAAAGAGGGTCGCGCTGCATTTGTTGTGGATTTTGTATTCCCAAAAGATATGAAACAAGCCCTGTATCGCAAAAATACACTTTTGGGGTTTTTACTACTTGACTTGTCCGGTTTTCATACCAAGGGCGCAAAATATATACGATGTGGGACGCTTCAAGAATAGAAAGCCATGAACCAATTGTTGTACTGGAAACACCCACCTCTACCGCAAGTGCCGAATTGTTTACAAGCTGCCCCGTGCGACCTGCAAGAAGACGCATGAAGTTTTCGAACCTTAACAAATCCTGTACGGCATCAATTTGTGCAATGTCTTTTTCAAGATAGGTCTGAACATAGTTCCGGTAATATTCAAAAGGTTTTAATCCTTTTTTTGTAAATAAAAACGGCATGCCGCCAGAGACAAGCTGAACATCTCGGTCAAGTTCAATTTTATTTTGTTTTAGCTCTGCAAGAGAAAGAGGCTGCATCTGAATAATTGCAATACGGCCTGCAAGCGACTGAGCAACTGAGTTTTTTAGGGAAAGCTGCTGGCTTCCTGTTAAAATATACTGTCCGGCTTTTTTGTTTTTATCTATGCGGACTTGAACTGTACTTAAAAGTTCCGGTACACGTTGAATTTCGTCAATGATTACAGGTTCTGGATAGCGGGTGAAAAATTCTTCGGGGTCGCTTTTTGCAAGGTAGCGCGTGTTCATGTCTTCCAGATTGGCATACGCAAAGTTAGGAAAAAGATTCTGAACTAGGGTTGTCTTTCCACACTGGCGGGGGCCAAAAACAACAATCGAAGGGTAATCTTTCATGCATTCCTTTATGTATTCAGAAATTTGTCGCTGTATCATAGTTTTAATATAGTATAATATGGTGGAGATTTCAAGTTTGACTTTAAATCTCCACCGGACAATAATTGATTGCTTCTGATTAAAGACGGGATGCCTTTAAAAAGCCTACGCCGCCGTGGAGGGGCGCGGTAGCGTTGCTGATGGCGTAGGTCCCTGAGCGCGGTCGATGGGCCGGAGCCAGCAGCAATGGAGCGGGTAGGGACCCGCGGAACCCTGGTTCTCGCAACGAAGTTTCAAGCGAGGGCGGTGACGAAAGGCCTTGCCGGTCGAGTTAGTCAAGGAATTAATGGTAGAGCGGACAAAGGTACCGTCCAAAAGAATAAGAAGGGGCTGTCCTTGCCCAATCGGCGGATTTAGGGTATTCTTAATTTATGGCTTATGAAGTTACGGCGACCAGGAGAAGGCCGCAGAGATTTGAAGATTTGGTCGGGCAGGAATTTGTTGCCGAGACTTTTAGGAATACGATTGCTTCCGGGAAGATTGCCCACGCTTATTTGTTTTCGGGGCCGCGCGGTTGTGGTAAGACTTCCACGGCTCGAATTTTGGCAAAGGCACTGAACTGTCAGAAGGGCCCAACAGCAAGTCCCTGTGGCGAGTGTGAGGCTTGTAAGGAGATTACGGCTGGTTCTTCTCTTGATGTTATAGAGATTGACGGTGCTTCCAATACGAGCGTTAATGACGTGCGCCAAATCAAGGACGAGGTTCTTTTTCCCCCGAACTCTTGCCGCTACAAGATTTACATTATAGACGAAGTTCACATGCTTTCTACTAGCGCTTTTAATGCGCTTTTAAAGACAATTGAGGAGCCGCCGCCATACGTTGTCTTTATTTTTGCCACTACGGAACTGCAGAAGGTTCCGGCTACCATAAAGTCACGCTGCCAGCAGTTCAACTTTCGTCTTGTTCCGGTGGAAAAGGTTAAGGAACAGCTTGCCCTTGCTGCACAGGAGAGTGGAATTAAGGCTGATGACGAGGCGCTTTACTGGATTGCCAGGGAAAGCGGTGGCAGTATGCGCGACAGCTACACTCTTTTTGACCAGGTGGCGGCTTTTAGCGGTGGAGAGATTACTTACGAAAAGATTCGGGACAAACTGGGGCTTGTTGGTGTTGACCGTCTTAACGAGCTTTTTGGGCTTTGCGTTAAGGGGGATTCCACCAATGCGCTCTTGAAGCTTGATGACTACATGCAGAACGGTGTTAGCATTGAGCAGCTTATTTCCAATTGTACGGATTACCTCCGCTCTGTTTTGCTGATTAAGAACGGCGTAAAAAAGGAAGCCCTTCTTGGACAGTCGGCTGAGCGTTTTTCTGCAGAGGTTCTGGATGCGTGGAATTCCGTGCAGATTGAGCGGGCTTTGGGCTTGTTCATGCAGCTTTACAGGGACATCCGCTATTCGCTTAGCCCCCGCTATGAATTTGAGCTTGCCGTTAGCCGTCTTTGCTGGCTTTCTGAATATGTTAGCCCTGCAGATGTAAAAAAGGCGGTGGATGCGGTTAAGCCTTTGCTGGACGAGTCTATTAGGGCTTCTGCTTCTGTTGCGGCAAGTGGGGCAGGTGCGATTTCTTCTGGGGCAGGAGCAGACAGGGGCAGCGCTTATGTTCCCCAGTTTGCGGCTTTGCAGGAAGGTTCCACTTCTTACGGGCAGCCTCCTTTTCCTGAGGGGGAGCAAAGTCACCCTTTTCCTGATGGCGGAGCTGAACCGCCGGATACAAATTCAGCGGAAAACATTGGGGCAGACGCAGCTTCTTCTTGGGAGGACAGTGAGCAGCCACCTGCACCGGATGAAGGTGAATGGCAGGGCGGCTTTGACTGGCAGCCTTCTCCAGAAGGGCAGGTAAGCACTTCAAGCGAGGCGGTTCCAGAGCAAGCAGCCCCTCTTGGCCAGACAGAGCAGACAGAACAGGCAGAATCAGATTTACCGCAGACGGAAGTTCCTGTTTCTTCTGTGGCCACGGGCGACATTCAAAAAGTCAGGGCCACGATGATTTCTGACTTTTCCGTAAACGAGCCACTTATTGCGGGGCTTTTGGAAAAGACCTTTGACTGGAAGCTTGAAGGCGATAGTCTTGTTCTGTGTACGGAAAACACATTCGAGATTATGCAGCTGGAGCAGAATGCGGCCAAGTTTGCATCTTATCTGGAGAAAGCGTATGGGCGCAGGATAGATTTTAAGCCTGTCCATATAGAGCGCAAACCAGAAGTGACCCTTGCTGATTTGCCGGTGCAAGTGCAGCTTTTGCGGGATACGTTCAAAGGCACCGTTATTGGAATAAACTAAAACTGATGGAGTGAAAAATGAATCCTTTTGAAATGCTAAAAAACCTTGGAAATCTTAACGGTCTAAAGGAACAGCTTGAGAAGACCCAGGAAAAGCTTTCTACCATTACCGCAACAGGTTCTGCCGGCGGAAATATGGTGAATGTTACCCTTAACGGAAAGTTTGAGCTTGTGGACATTCATCTTGACCCAATTTGTGTGGATAACCGCGACATTCCCATGCTGCAGGACTTGATAAAGGCTGCCCACCATGACGCAATGGCACGTATTCAGGATCAGATAAAGGCTGAGCTTGGCCCTATGTTTGCCGGAATGAATCTTCCCGGTCTTGGTCTGTAAAAGATGAACGCTCTGGACGAAATTACCGAAAGCTTTTCCCGCCTTCCCGGTATTGGCAAAAAAAGTGCTGCCCGCATTGCAAACCACCTTTTAAAGGCAGACCCTTCTTTTATGGAACGCTTTTCCAAGCAGATTGCCTCTTTGCAAAGCAGGATAAAGCCATGCCCGGTGTGCGGTTCATGGACAGAAGGTGAACTTTGCTCCGTTTGTTCTGATATGACGAGGGACCGCTCAACAATCTGCGTGGTGGAACAGGCGCAGGATGTTTCTACGATAGACAATTCCCACGAGTACCACGGGCTTTTCCATGTGCTTGGTGGCGTTATTTCTCCGCTTGACGGAATTGGACCTTCCCAGCTTAGGATAGATTCACTGATTCAGCGGGTAAAAGAGGGTAATGTAAAGGAAGTGATTCTTGCCACAAACCCCACTGTTGAAGGCGATACGACGGCTCTTTACATTCAGCGGATGCTTGCAGAAAGTGCCGGAGACTCTTGCACGGTTACGCGGCTTGCTTCCGGGCTTCCTGTCGGAGGAGACCTTGAATATGCAGACAGGCTTACTCTTGCGCGAAGCTTTAGGGGCAGGGTAAGGGTCTAGGACGGAATTTTTTT
This sequence comes from Treponema sp., assembly GCA_024695625.1. GTDB lineage: Bacteria > Spirochaetota > Spirochaetia > Treponematales > Treponemataceae > Treponema_D. The sequence goes on along the minus strand of JAILHV010000023.1, from coordinate 1,221 downwards.
TCTTATTTTTTTGGACCTGCCTTTATTTGCTAACCCGCTTTCCAGGGCTACGCTTTCGCTCCGGCCCGCCTTGCGGCGGTCTGGCGACGAGTTGCAAGCAACTCTGCCACCCTTCCAATCGGGGGTAGGCTTTAATTTGCAGAAGTTCAGCAGGCTATGCTTCCTATAGTTCTTCTTGTCTAATCCTTTCTTCTTATTATAAATTCCGTTTTGGGAGATTTTACCTGTTCGGCTAGCCTTTTGTAGTGGGTGTAGAATTCTTCCTGCACTCGGATGGGGCTTTCTTTTGCAGAATGTGATTTTTCCTTCCAAGTTCCGTTGCTTTGCAATGTTAGGCTGTGGGTGTTGTCCCTAAAGTACAAAAAGAGCATGTCCTTTAGCTGCTTAAAGACTTCCTGGTCGCGTACCGGGAACATGAGTTCTATGCGGCGGTCAAGGTTGCGGTCCATCCAGTCTGCGCTGCTAAGGTAGAGTTCTTCGTTCCCTCCGTTCTGAAAGTAGAAGGCTCGGCTGTGCTCAAGGTTGCGGTCTACTATGCTTACTACGCTGATGTTTTTGCTCATGCCTTCGACACCCGGTATTAACGTGCAGATTCCGCGTACGTTCAGCATGATTTTTACACCGGCTTGGGAGGCTTGGTAGAGCTTTTCTATGATTTGCGTGTGGCAGAGGCTGTTCATCTTGGCAACAATCAGGCCGGGAGAGTCGTGGGTGCTCTGGCGGATTTCGCGGTCAATCATTTCTATGAGGCGGCTTTTTAGCGTGACAGGTGCCATAAAGAGGTGGTGCATGGGCTGGATTGCGCTGTAGCCGGATATTACGTTAAAGAAGAGAGTTGCGTCGTTTGCAATGTCGTAGTTGGACGTGAAGATGGAAAAGTCCTGGTAGTGGCATGCCGTCTTTGGGTTGTAGTTGCCGGTGCTAAGGTGGATGTAGCGCCTTATTCCGTCGCTTTCCCTTCTTATGACAAGGCAAATCTTTGCGTGAACCTTTAAATTTACAACTCCGTAGATTACGGTGACACCTGCTTTTTCCAGCTGGGAGGCCCAGGTTATGTTGCGCTGCTCGTCAAAGCGTGCCTTTAGTTCAACAAAGGCTGTAACGGCTTTTCCGCTTTGGGCTGCGGCTTCCAGTGCGCTTATGATTGGGCTGTCGTTGCCGGTTCTGTAGAGCGTAATTTTTATGGCAAGCACACCGGGGTCTTTTGCGGCGTCCCTTATG
>JAILHV010000172.1 GCA_024695625.1 Treponema sp. | reverse complement strand
CTTGACCAGGTTGCAGGCGGTGCCTTTGGCTTTATGCTTATTGCAATGCAGAAGGGTATTGCCCGCGGTATTTTCTCCAACGAGGCAGGTCTTGGTTCCGCTCCAATTGCGGCTTCTGCGGCACAGGTAAAGGATCCGGTTCAGCAGGCCGTTATTTCCATGACAGGAACTTTCTTTGACACAATTATCATCTGTACGATTACAGGTCTTGCAATCGTTATTGCAGGTTCCTACGACATTGGTCTTAAGGGCTATGCTGTAACGGATGCCGCTTTTAAGGCTCTTCTTCCCTTTGGAGACACATTCACCGGTTTTGTTCTTATGGTAAGCCTGGTACTCTTTGGCTTTACAACCATCTTGGGCTGGGACTACTACAGCGAGCGTTGTATTGAATACCTTTCAGGCGGCAAGATGGGCGTTGTAAAGGTTTACCGCTGGCTCTACATTCTTGCAGTATTTATTGGCCCCTACATGACTATAAGCCAGGTTTGGACAATTGCAGATATCTTTAACGCGCTTATGGCAATTCCAAACTGTATTTGTCTTATTGCCCTGGTTGGCGTTATTGCAAAGCTTTCCAAGGATTTCTTTGCTAAAAAGCAGTAATTTTAGCTTTTCAAATTAAAATTAGGCCTTGTACCGTGGAAATCATGGTGCAGGGCCTTTTTTCTTTGCAAAAGATACAAAACTTGCGCAAAATGAGGCACGGCCGGGATTGGAGGGGCGGCGTAGCCGTTGCCGTAGGCAATGGAGCGGGTAGGGCCCCGCGGAACCCCGGAAAGCCCTTTGCAGAATAAAGCGCCGCAAGATTAAATAAACATTTAAATTAAACAAAAGAGTTGAGAAATTTGATTTTCTTATCTATAATATATCTATGGACTTTTTTAAGCGGCTTTTTAGGCTTCAGGGGCAGGATGGGCAAAAGCTCCTGGATTTGAACAAGGATGTCGTTAAAAAATACAATTACAATACTCTCAGAAGTTTTACGCTTATATACAGCATAATCCTGTTCGGTTTGCTGGTCATTTCCATTTTCTCGAATTTATATACAAGAACTATTTACAGGATTCTTTTTGCCGCTTACTTTTTCAATTTTTCCGTGATTTACCTGCTTTGCCGGCTAAAGAAAAAAATCCTGCACGACAATTCAGTGCCTTTCGTGTACATTTTTATTTTTGTGCTCTACACCTTTGACATTATTTTTAACCTGCTGAGCCTGCACGACAGTCCCTACACAATGTTTTTGTGCTACCTTGTAATCATTCCGGTCATTTTTATAGAAAAAAGGCGTAATATTACCCTTATGAATTTAACCTGGTGGATTTTTGCACTGGTCCTTTCATTTCTTTTTAAGACAAAATACTTTTTCCTGATAGACCTGATGAACACGACCATTGCCTTTGTGATAGGAACCATCATCGGGAATACGACGCGGAATTCCCAGCTGCGATATATGGACATGAAGTCTCACAAGATGGACAAGGACCTGGAGGTTATGAAGGCCAAGAACGAGGCAAAGTCCACCTTCCTTGCCAACATGTCGCACGAAATCCGCACGCCGATTAATGCTATGCTGGGCCTTAACGAGATGATTCTTCGGGAGGCTACGGAAAAGAACATCCTCCATTACGCGGAAGATGTTAAGGTTTCCGGCAAGACCCTGCTTTCGCTTGTCAACGACATACTGGATTTTTCAAAGATAGAAGCCAACCGCATGGACATTATAAACGGTGTCTACAGCCTTGATGCCATGATTAACGATCTGATGAACATGCTCACACCGCGCGCCAGGGCAAAGAACCTTGAACTGAACCTGATTGTTGACCCCACGATTCCAAATTCCCTTTACGGGGACGAAATCAGAATCAAGCAGTGCATTATGAACATGCTCACCAACGGAATCAAGTATACGAATGAAGGCTCCGTCACGTTCAAGGTGGGCTGGGATTCAATCAGCGAGAAGAGCATCCTGCTAAAGATAGAGGTAACGGATACCGGCATAGGCATAAAGGAAGAGGATATTCCCAAGCTCTTTACGGCATTCAGGCGCATAGACGAGCCACAGCACCGCACGGTGGAAGGAACAGGCCTTGGCATGTCCATAGTCATGGGCCTCTTGGAAAAGATGGGTTCAACGCTTTATGTAAAGAGTGAATACGGCAAGGGCTCAAGGTTCTGGTTCAATTTGCAGCAGGAAATTACATCTCCGCTTCCCATAGGCAATTTTCAGGCCCGCATTGCAACGCTCAACGAGGTTCAGCCAAAGTACAGGGAAACTTTCCATGCACCGGACGCACGCATCCTTGTTATTGATGACATGAAAATCAACCTTAGCGTAATCCAGGGGCTCTTGAAAAAGACGCAGATAAAGATAGACAGTGTTCTTAGCGGAGAGGAAGCCCTGGAGAAAGTAAAAAAGAATGTTTACGACGTAATTTTTATAGACCACAGAATGCCTGTCATGGACGGAATTGAAACCCTTCATGCCATGCAAAGGCTACCCCACAATGCCTCTTGGAAGGCACCCTGCATAGCCCTAACGGCAAATGCCATTGCCGGTGCAAGGGAACTGTATTTGCAGGAAGGCTTTGTGGACTATCTTTCCAAGCCTGTTGACTATGCAAAGCTTGAGTCCCTTTTGGTTTCCTATATAGACAAGGCAAAAATTCAGAAGGTGGAGGAGACTTCTCCTGTTGAAGAAGAAAAGCAGAAAAGCCCTTCTGAACCCCTGGAATATGCGGTGGCAGACAACGCTTCCATTGCCGACAGGATTTTCTTTGCAAACTGCTGTAAGACCGCCGGTATGGATGCCCGCGCTGCGATTGCAAACTGCGGAGACATTGACGTTCTAAAGACAGCTGTTGCCGAGTACTACAGGACTATAGAAGAAAAGTCCAATCTTATAGAGCTTTACAAAAACAAGCAGGACTGGAAGAATTATACGATTCAGGTTCATGCGCTAAAGAGTTCTTCCCGCCTTATCGGTGCGACCGAACTTTCCCGGCTTGCGGCATTCCTTGAGCAATGCGGTGACAAAAAACTTGTCAACGAGATAGAAAACAAGACTTCTGACTTGCTAAAACTTTATCGAAGTTATAAATTAAACTTAAAGCTTATTGCGGATATGGCTGGGGATGCAGACCTGGAATTCCAGAAAGAGGAAAGTGGGGAGGCTGGTTTTGCAGAAGAGAAGGAAATTCCTCAGGAACCAACCAGAGAATTTGACGGGGAAACATACAAGGCCGTGATTGAAGCATTAAAGGAATATGCCCAGTCCGCAGACTTTGATTCCATAAAGAATGTAATCGAGGAGCTTAAAAGTTATAAAATTCCTGAAAGCAGGAAGAATTTTTTTGCTGAAATACTCAAGGCTGCAAATGAAGAAAGTTTGGACAGCCTCTCAAATATTTTAATAGACGAATAGGGAGAAGTTATGGATAAAAGACAGATATTGCTTATAACAAAAGATGCCCAAAGTTTTCTGTTAAAGGCTTTAATCAAGAGTCTGAACGGAGGCGGTTTTGACGTTGTTCCAATCAATCCCAATGCGGAAGAGATTATGTATCTTAAGCGCAACGGAAATCTGCCCCCCATTTTTATCGTCTACCTAGAAGACTATGAGGACAAGTACGAGACGCTTTTC
>JAILHV010000149.1 GCA_024695625.1 Treponema sp. | reverse complement strand
TGTTCAACAAGAAGTTTGATTCCAACATGACCGTTAGAATTAGCCGTATTACGGTTCTTGCCATTGCGGCGGTTGCATTCGTTATTTCGCTTGACGAAACAAGTTCCATCTTTAAGCTGGTTAGCTATGCTTGGGCTGGATTCGGTTCAATATTCGGACCTTTGGTTCTTCTGGCTCTTTTCTGGAGAAATGCGACTGCAAAGGGTGCCGTGGCAGGAATTGTTGGCGGTGCTGCAACTGTTATTGCATGGCACAACCTGCACGGCGGCATCTTTGATGTTTACGAGATTCTTCCGGGCTTCCTGGTTTGTCTTGCCTTGGCAGTTATTGTTAGCTGTCTTGATAAGAACAAGGATCCAGAGATGCTTGCAGACTTTGACAAGTATAAGAAGTTGGCAGACTAGTCTTCTTTTGGAGCGAAGTAATTCTTTGTGGCTCCGCAGATGGGGCATTCCCAGTTTTCGGGGATGTCTTCAAATGCGGTTCCCGGAGCGATACCGTTTTCTCTGTCGCCTTCTTCCGGGTCATAAACATAGCCACAAACTTTACATTCATGTTTTGCCATAAAAAAACTCCTTTAAAATCATTTTGTGAATAAAAAATCCGCCTTTTGGCTATCGGTTAACCGAGCAAAGGCGGATTTTTTTGTTTTTTACAAATATTATTTTACGTTGACAGATGTGATTATAGTTGCTTTTGAAGGCAGGATAATGTTTGTAATTTGTCTCGAATGCTTTGCAACTTCATTCAAGCTTTCATTTCCCTTGTCCTGAGAGCAAACGTTGTTTATGTAGCCTTGTGCCTGGCTAAGCCATGTGTTTTTGTCGCATGCGTAGACCTGAAGCACCTTATATGTGTCTATGTTTGACTTTTTCTTTGAGTTGTAGGCCCTTGTTAGAACCCAGCTTTCCGTTACCTTGGTAAAACCGCTGAATTTTGCTTTTGCGGCTGATTCCTGGAGAATCTTTTTTGTCTTGCTGTTGTTGGAAAGGCTGCCCTTGCTGTATGCATCGATTGCGGTGTTAAGGTTGCGCGCTATGCATGACATGTAGTCGGAATGGGCGGTTCTCTGTGCCTCGCTCAATTCTGCGTCGGAAGCTTTGTCCATGCGGTCGCGGCGGGATTCAATTACGATAAAATACTTGTTCTTTAGCTTCTGCTGAAGGGGCTGGGGCAAGTTGTCCAAGTCGTTGTTTAAGGCTGGTTCTACCCAAGCTGGAACGTCTCCATTTGCAGAGCGGCCTTCCCAGTCAATGAAATTTTGTTCGGGGTAAGACGCTTTGTTCTGTTGGGTGGATGAACATGAAGAAAGAAGAGCTGCAATGACGAATACTGGTATTACTTTTTTTAAAGAAATCAAGTTAGAACCTCCTATATATTTTAAGTCTAATTAGTGAATTTGGATTTGTCAAGGGAAAATGTGCTTGTTTTGGACTAAATTTTACAGGTAGGTCTGGTTCTAAAAAAATACCGCCCTCTGCACAAGGAGGTTTGTATGCAAAGGGCGTTTTAGAGATTGCTTTATTTAAGCGTGGGCTTTAGCCTGCCAAGTATTCGTTGATGCTTGCGGCTGCCTTGCGACCTTCACCCATGGCAAGAATTACGGTTGCGGCACCAAGAACAATGTCTCCGCCTGCCCATACCTTTGTCATGCTGGTTTCCTGTTTTTCATCAACCTGAATGTGACCCTTGGGGTCAGTCTTGATTTCTGGCGTTGTCTTTGGAATGAGCGGGTTTGAATTGTTTCCAAGGGCTACGATTACTGCGTCACATGGAATTTCGTGCTCACTGCCTTCAACCGGAACTGGGCTTCTGCGTCCAGAGGCATCCGGTTCGCCAAGTTCATAGCTAAGAGCCTTAAGGCCTGTAACTGTTCCTGTTTCTTCGTTGCCAAGAATTTCGACCGGGTTTTCAAGGAAGCGGAATTCAACTCCCTCTTCTTCTGCATGCTCAACTTCTTCTGCACGGGCCGGCATTTCTGTTCTTGTACGGCGGTAAACGACATACACTTTTTCTGCACCAAGGCGCAATGCCATGCGGGCTGCATCCATTGCAACGTTTCCACCGCCACAAACTACGACGGTCTTTGCGCTGTAGAAAGGAGTGTCTGCTTTTTCTGCATCGTAAGCCTTCATCAGGTTTGCGCGGGTAAGATATTCGTTTGCAGAGAAAACACCGATGTAATTTTCACCAGGAATGCCAAAGAATTTTGGAAGACCAGCGCCTGTTCCTACGAATGCGGCATCAAAGCCTTTTTCCGTCAAAATCTGCTGGACGGTTGATGTGCGACCAACAAGGAAGTTCATCTCAAAGTTTACGCCCATCTTCTTAAGGTTTTCAACTTCATTCTGGACAATGGACTTTGGCAGGCGGAATTCCGGGATTCCGTAGACCATAACGCCACCAGCCTTGTGGAATGCTTCAAATACCGTAACATCGTGACCAGCGCGGCGGCA
>JAILHV010000148.1 GCA_024695625.1 Treponema sp. | reverse complement strand
AGTCTGAACGGAGGCGGTTTTGACGTTGTTCCAATCAATCCCAATGCGGAAGAGATTATGTATCTTAAGCGCAACGGAAATCTGCCCCCCATTTTTATCGTCTACCTAGAAGACTATGAGGACAAGTACGAGACGCTTTTCCCCTGCCTTGAAAAACTTGTTTCGGAACCAAACATAACAAGGCATTTGTATCTTGTGGGAAATTCCATAGAGATTAGCGCAGCCTATAAATTTATTCCAAAGAACCTGGTAGCCTATGCCTTTGAGCGCCCGGTAAATTCTATGGAAATGATAAAGCAGATACAGCTTTTGTCTGCGGGCTACAGCTATGAATATACTCCGGAAAATTTGGTAAAGTCTGAGCACCTTGACCCAAAAAAGCATACCCTTTTGCTTGTTGATGACGACAGCACTTATTTAAAGGCAATGGAGCGGTGGTTTACAAAGGAATTCAATGTGTTTGCGGTAAACTCCGGTATGAATGCGGTTTCTCTTTTAAAGAGGCGCACTGTTGAGCTTATTCTTCTGGATTACGAGATGCCTGTTCTTTCCGGCTTGGAAGTGTTCCAGATTATGCGCTCGGAGCCTTCTACCGCCCATATCCCGATAATTTTCCTTACCTCAAAGGATGACAAGAAAACCGTCATGGAAGTTTTGCAGGCAGGGCCAGAAGCCTATCTTTTAAAGACAAAACCGCCGGCAATTCTTGTTCAGAACATAAAGGATTTCTTTGCGGGAAAAGAAAAGAAAAATGCTGGCAACGCAGAAGAAGGTGCCACTTTGGAAGGAAATGGAGAGGAAAAGCCAGAATACAAGAGCGATCTTCCCGGAGCCGACATTCCTTCTTCCGACCTTCCGCAGTCAGATATTCCCCAGTCTGATCTTCCAAAAGACGAATAAGCATGACTGCCCTTGAAAAATACTACAATAAATTCAATGAAGACCACCGCCTTACCACAAGGCATGGTCTTGTTGAATTTACCACGTCGCTAAAGTACATCCATGACTTTATTCCAAAAGGATGCCATGTAAACATTCTTGACGTTGGTGCTGGAACCGGACGCTATTCAGTTGCGCTTGCAAACGAGGGGCACAATGTTACCGCCGTGGAGCTTGTTCCGCGGAATCTTGCCGTCCTTGAATCAAAGCATGCAAACGTAAACTGCTGGCCAGGAAACGCCATGGACCTGCATTTTCTTCCCGACGCAAAATTTGACATAACGCTTTTGTTTGGCCCGCTTTACCATCTTCATACGGAAGAAGAGATGCTTAAGGCTTTTGCCCAGGCCCGACGTGTTACAAAAAAAGGCGGTGTAATTTTTGCGGCTTATGTTATGAATGAATACAGCATAATTTCCTACTGCTTTAAAAAGAACAAGATAAAGGAATGCGTGCAAAATGGCGAGCTAACGGATGACTTTCATACGGTATCTTCCCCAGACCAGCTCTATACCTATTTCCGCCTGGAAGACATAGACTCTCTTAACAAAAAATCTGGGCTTGAGCGCATAAAAATTATTGCTGCCGACGGTCCTGCTGACTACATGAGGCAGACCCTTAACGCAATGGACGAAGAGGAATTTGAGCTCTTTTTAAAATACCACCTTTCTACCTGCGAACGTCCCGAACTTTTGGGGGCTTCTTCCCATACGGTGGACATCCTCCGCAATTAAAAATATGAATTTCTCAATAACTTTCTTTTGCAAGAAATAACATCCACGGTTTGCATAATTATGCGTTTTTAGATAAAATGCTATTATATATAGGAGCAAATCATGGATAGTGCAATGATTCAACATGTAATTGCGTTTGTAATTTATTTGGGTCTGATGATTTACGTTGGAATCCGCTGGATGAACACCAACAACAATTCAGAAGACTTCTTCCTTGGCGGTAGAAATCTTGGCCCTTGGACGACCGCCCTTTCTGCAGAAGCAAGCGATATGTCGGGCTGGCTTTTGATGGGACTTCCTGGCCTTGCATATCTTGGCGGAATTAAGGAAGCTTTCTGGACTGCCCTTGGTCTTGAGATTGGAACTTACCTTAACTGGCTGATTGTAGCAAAGCCTTTGCGCAAGTATTCGATTGCCTGTGGAAATTCCATAACAATTCCTCAGTTCCTTACCAACAGGTTCAAGGATAGGAAGCGCCTTATTTCTTTGGTTTCTTCTATATTCATAATATTCTTCTTTGCAATTTATACGGCTTCCGGTTTTGTTGCCTGTGCCAAGCTTTTGAACACGGTATTTGAACTGCCCTATATCTGCGGCCTTGTAATTGGTACTGTGGTTATCCTGCTTTACACGCTTTTGGGCGGATTTGGTGCTGTTTGTACAACAGACTTTATTCAGGGTACGCTTATGTTCATAAGCCTTATTATTACTTTGGCCATCGTTACAGTTACCCTTGGCGGCCCGGCAGAATCTTTTGCAAAAGTTAGCGAATTCAGCAACAAGGCTATAAGCGGAGACTTGGGCAATGAACTTAGGGAAAAATTCCTTGGCAACAAAAACTTCAGCGTAGTTTCCATTATTTCTGCCCTTGCCTGGGGATTGGGCTACTTTGGAATGCCTCACATTCTTGTACGTTTTATGGGTATAAGAAGCAATGCCGAGATTAAGATTTCCCGCAGGATAGCAATGATTTGGGTTACAATCGCATTCATTGGCGCTGTAGCCATCGGTGCTTTTGCAACTGTTTTCCTTCCGGAACAGCTTTCTGCAGGTGCTTCTGAGTCTGTAATCATCAAGTGTATTACAAAGATTTACCAGCCATTTATTGGTGGAATTTTCCTTTGTGCAATCCTTGCAGCGGCTATGTCTACCGCAGACAGCCAGCTTTTGGTTGCGGCATCCGCATTTACCGAAGACTGCTGCCAGACCCTGCTTAAAAAGAAGTTTGATGCCAATACAACAGTCCGCATAAGCCGTATTACGGTTCTTGCCATTGCTGCTGTAGCCTTTGTCCTTTCGCTTGACGAAACAAGCTCCATCTTTAAGCTGGTTAGCTACGCTTGGGCGGGATTCGGTTCAACATTCGGTCCTTTGGTTCTTCTGGCTCTTTTCTGGAGGAATGCAACTGCCAAGGGTGCTGTAGCTGGAATCATTGGTGGTGCCGTAACTGTTATTGTATGGCACAACCTGCACGGCGGTATTTTTGACGTTTACGAGATTCTTCCTGGCTTCTTGGTTTGTCTTGTATTGGCTGTTGTTATAAGCTGCCTGGACAAGAACAAGGATCCCGAAATGCTTGCCGAGTTTGACAAGTACAAGAAATTGGCAGACTAGTACAAGTAATATAAAAATATAATTGCCGGGTTTGCAGGAAAATTACTTGCAAAGACCCGGCATTCTTTATTCTTCTTTTGGTTCAAAATAACTCTTTGTGGCACCGCAGATTGGGCATGACCAGTTTTCCGGTATGTCTTCAAATGCAGTTCCAGGGGCCACACCGTTTTCCCTGTCGCCTTCTTCCGGATCATAAACATATCCGCATACCTTACATTCGTGTTTTGCCATAAAAACTCCTTGATATTTATTTTATCATTCGTAATAAAAAAACCGCCCATGAACGGTTGAGTAAACGGTCAAAGGCGGTGGTTTTGTTTGCCGCTAGGGCTATTTTACGTCAACAGATGTTATTATTGTTGCTTTTGAAGGCAAGATGATGTTTGCAATCTGTTTTGAATGCTTTGAAACATCGTTCAGCTTTTCGTTGGTTGTGTCCTGGGAACAGACATTTTTTATGTAGCTTTGTGCCTGGGACTGCCATGAGCCTTTGTCGCATGCATAAATCTGGAAGACCTTGTAGGTGTCTACGTTTGCCTTTTTCTTTGAGCTGTAGGATCTTGTTACAACCCAGCTGTCTGCTACTTTGCTGAATCCGCTGAATTTTGCATTTGAAGCTGCATCCTGAAGGTACTTCTTTGTATCCTTGTTGTTTGTTAGGCTTCCTTTTGCGTATGCGTCAATTCCTGTGTTAAGGTTGCGGGCTATGCAGGACATGTAGTCTGTCTGTGCAATTTTCTGAGCCTGCTTTAGCTCTTCGTCGGAAGTTTTGTCCATGCGGTCGCGGCGGGACTCGATTACGATGAAATACTTGTTCTTTAGCTTCTGCTGAAGTGAAGACGGAAGGTTGTCCAAGTCATTGTTTAGGGCAGGTTCTATCCACGCAGGAACGTCTTCGCTTGAAGAACGGCCTTCCCAGTCAATAAAATTTTGCTGCGGATAATTCACCGCAGTCTGTTGGGAAGAAGAACATGAAGAAATAAGGCTTGCAAGAACGAATAAGGGTATTACTTTTTTTAAAAAATTCAAGTTAGAACCTCCTAGTATATATATTTTAAGTCTAATTAGTGAATTTGGATTTGTCAAGGGAAAAATGACAAAAAATACCGCCCTCTGCACAAGGAGGTTTGTATGCAAAGGGCGGTTTTAGGGATTGCTTTATTTAAGCGTGGGCTTTAGCCTGCCAAGTATTCGTTGATGCTTGCGGCTGCCTTGCGGCCTTCACCCATGGCAAGGATTACGGTTGCGGCACCAAGAACAATGTCTCCGCCTGCCCATACCTTTGTCATGCTGGTTTCCTGCTTTTCATCAACCTGAATGTGTCCCTTGGGGTCAGTCTTGATTTCTGGCGTTGTCTTCGGAATGAGCGGGTTGGAATTGTTTCCAAGGGCTACGATTACCGCGTCACATGGAATTTCGTGCTCGCTTCCTTCAACCGGAACTGGGCTTCTGCGTCCAGAGGCATCCGGTTCGCCAAGTTCATAGCTAAGAGCCTTAAGGCCTGTAACTGTACCTGTTTCTTCGTTGCCAAGAATTTCTACAGGGTTTTCAAGGAAGCGGAATTCAACTCCCTCTTCTTCTGCATGCTCAACTTCTTCTGCACGGGCCGGCATTTCTGTTCTTGTACGGCGGTAAACGACATACACTTTTTCTGCACCGAGGCGCAATGCCATGCGGGCTGCATCCATTGCAACGTTTCCACCGCCACAAACTACGACAGTCTTTGCGCTGTAAAAAGGAGTGTCTGCTTTTTGAGCATCGTAAGCCTTCATCAGGTTTGCGCGGGTAAGATATTCGTTTGCAGAGAAAACGCCTATGTAATTTTCGCCAGGAATGCCAAAGAATTTTGGAAGACCAGCGCCTGTTCCTACGAATGCGGCATCAAAGCCTTTTTCTGTCAAAATCTGCTGGACGGTTGATGTGCGGCCAACAAGGAAGTTCATCTCAAAGTCTACGCCCATCTTCTTAAGGTTTTCAACTTCATTCTGGACAATGGACTTTGGCAGGCGGAATTCCGGGATTCCGTAGACCATAACGCCACCAGCCTTGTGGAATGCTTCAAATACCGTAACATCGTGACCAGCGCGGCGGCA
>JAILHV010000131.1 GCA_024695625.1 Treponema sp. | reverse complement strand
GAATACGACCCTGAGAGCTATTGGAAAAAGATAGAGCCTGTTTTTGAAGAAGTTTTGAATGGATTCGTAAGTGACCGCATCCGTGAAGGCGAAAACCTAAAGGCAGACCTCTTGAACAAGCTGGACGTGCTGGATTCCTGCGCCGCTTTCTTTAAGGAATGGCAGCCCAAGATGGAAGCAAAATTCAGGGAAACAATCGAAAAGAAATTCCATGAACTTTTGGGTGAGCATGTTGACCAGAATAAGATTCTTGAAGAAACAGCGGCAATGCTTGTGCGCTATACAATAAACGAAGAAATCATCCGCTTGCAAAGCCATCTTTCTGCCATGCGCAAGGAATTTATAGAAAACCCAACGCCAGGTAAACGCATAGATTTTATTTGCCAGGAAGCAAACCGCGAGATAAATACAATTGGAAGCAAGAACCAGTTTACGGAAGTGGGGCAGGCTGTCGTTAATGCAAAGGACGCACTGGAAAACATCCGTGAACAGAGCAAGAACGTTGAATAGGAGGAGCCTTTATGTCTGATTACAAAATTCCTTCGGGAAAGAGCCTTCGTGTTGCAATAAGCGGAAGATCCGGATGCGGAAACACAACAGTGAGCACGCTTCTTTCACAGCTTTTGGGTGTAAAGCTAATTAACTTTACCTTCCGAAACCTTGCTCAGGAAATGGGGTTAACTTTGCCCCAGGTAATAGAGAACGCAAAAACAGACGACTCCTACGACCGCACCGTAGACACCCGCCAGGTTGAACTTGCCAAAAAAGAAAGCTGTGTTCTTGGCAGCCGTCTTGCCATCTGGATGCTAAAAGAAGCAGACTTAAAGGTTTACCTTCTTGCAAGCGAGGAACTCCGTGCCAGCCGCATCTTGAACAGGGAAGGCGGAGATCTTGAAGAAATAAAACGCTTTACAGCAATGCGTGACGCAGAAGACACCAAGCGCTACAAGAACCTCTACGGAATAGACAATACCGACTATACAGCTGCGGACCTTATAATAGACACCAGCAAGCACTTGCCAGAAGAAATTGCAACAATCATCCTGGATGAACTGGAAAAGCGCGGTCTGGTAGAAAAAGCCTAGTCACCGCTGTCAACAACAGTAAAGCTTGTGCTGTCTCTTCTTCCTGCTGAATCCCAGACGGTAAGTACGTGCTTTCCTGTCGTTGGGTTACAGGCCATCTGGTGGGTTCCGTTTGTGGATCCAATGTAGTCTCCGTCTATGTCCCAGTAGACGGTGCATTCCTTGTTTCTTTCTGCAACCAGCATAACGGCAGCTCCCTTTTTTCCGTCTATCTCTACAGGAATGACGATGTTTGCTCCTCTTTCCGGGAAAACAATCGAAAGTGCGCGTAAGGCCGAATCCCTTGCATTTGAAGGATCTTCCGGTGAAAGTTCCGGAGGTATTTCCCTGTAACCCAAGGTATGCTTTGTGTACCAGTATTCAACGGAAGGCGGAAGAACAAACCATTTTTTTGAAACTGGCATCTGTCCTTTGTATTCGCCCTTCATGTCCTTTACTCCTGCCGAAAATTTTAAGTCTGGCGTGAGCGTTACAATGTGGCAGTAGGGGCAGCAAGAACCCAACGGTGAGTTTTTTGGCCTGTAGGATATTTTTGTGTCTTCGCAGTTGGGGCTTGCAAGGTATCCGGAATTTTTGCAGACGGTTACTTCTTCCAATTCATCATAAGGAAATGCCGGCCAAGAGGAATTTGGGAGAGAATTAAACAGGTCAAACAAAAGCGGTGCGGAAGTTGTGTTGCTCTTTATTTCTGTGTTGCCGTTTCCTTCTCCGTTTCCAACCCAAACGCCTACCGTGTATTTTGCGGTAACTCCTATTGCCCATGCGTCCCTGTTGCCGGAGCTTGTTCCGGTTTTCCATGCGATTTTCTTTGAGTTGGCATAGGTCTTCCATTGGCTTTCTTCTGCAGGACGTGCTCCGTTTGCCAGTGCGGAAAGGGTGAGGTAGCAGGCTCCTGGACTCATGGGGAATGGATCCTTTGCTTCTACCGCATCTTCTTCCTTGCATGCCAAATTCATCATCTTGCAGTATGCAAGGGTTGCTTCGCTAAGCGTTATTTCTCCGCCACCGAGTATAAGTGGAAGGCCGTATTGGTCTGCGGTACGGTTTAGCGTGGTAAATCCGCATTGCTTTAGGTATTCAAGAAATGCCGTTATTCCATATTGCGACAGGCTTTTTACGGCAGGAATGTTAAGCGAGCGCGAAAGAGCCTCTCCTGCAGGAATGACGCCCCTGTACTGGGGAATGTTGTTTTCTGGCTTGTAGCTTCCAATTCTGGTTGGAACGTCAAGAACAAGCTGGTCGGGCAAAACCATTCCATTGTCAAGCATTGCCGCAAACAAAAATGGCTTTAAAAGACTTCCTGAACTTCTTCTTGCCTGAATCAAGTCTACTGCGGAAGTCTTTGTTCCCTTTACGTTTCCTATATAAGCAAGTGGCTTTCCTGTTGAATTGTCTATGATTATTGCGCACACATTCTTTATGTTCTTAGAAAGGAATTCCTTGTGCCATTTGTTCACAATTCGATCCGCGTTTCTTTGCAGGTCAAGGTTAATATCGGTATAGAACTTGGAGCTACCTGGATTCTGCGCCTTTAGGAATTCAAGGTAGTGTGGTGCCTGTGCGGGAAGGGCAAATGGCTTTTCCGGTATTCTTTCTTCAAGCGAAAGCGCAAGTGTTCCTTCATCTATTATCTTTTTGCTGTACAGTCTTTTTAAAAGCAAATCCCGCTTTTTATGGAGAATTTCCTTGTTTGCACCAGGGTATACAAGTGCCGGCTGGTTTGGAAGAACTGCAAGCGTTGCGGTCTCTGCCCATGTTAGCCTTTCTGGCGGACGGTTAAAGTATCTCCATGATGCGGCTTCAAGGCCTATGACGTTTCCTCCGAAGGGTGCGTTGGCTGCATAAAGAGAGAGAATCTGCTTTTTGGTGAGGGTGCATTCAATTATTAGCGCAATAAAGGCTTCTTTTGCCTTTTGCAAAACAGTGCGCCTTGGATTCTTTTCCAGTATGCGAACCGTCTGCATTGTTATTGTGGAACCACCGGAAACAATTCTGCCGGCACGTATGTTGGAGGCAAAAGCCCTTGCTATGGAAGCAAAGTCCACCCCCGGATGAATAAAAAAGCGCTTGTCTTCGAATGCGACTATTGCCTTTTCAAACTTGGGGGGAACATTACCGCGTTCAAAACGCCACTGGCCGTCTTGTGCAACGGAAGCCCCCAGAAGCGTTCCTTCGCTGTCGTATACTGCGCAGGAAAATGGGCCAGACTTTCCTATAAGGCTTGCGGTTTGCCAATGGCAGAAAAGCACAAATATGCATTCAACCAAGAATATTATGGCAAACCGCTTGTAAACTTTAAGCATTATTTCTTTTGTTCAACATAAATGCCCGGAATAATTGCGCCTATTGAATCGTCATACATAGCCTCTGCGTGTACGGCCGGGATGTAGAAGCTTCCGTCGTATGCTACAGTGGCGTAGAATGTAAGGTCAATTCTGCTTCCGCTGCTTAGGTTAAAGTAGGTGTATACAGCTTCATCCTTAAAGTCCTGGTAGCTGAATGAACTTGAAGAACTTTCTCCACCGCCGATTCTGTCGTTGTTGATTTCCCAACAGGTTGGGAGCGGCACCGTAAGGGCAATGTTTTCCACCGTCTTTCCGGATGTGTTTGTAACGCGCACGTTAATCTTAAAGTCGTCGCCGTGTTTTAGTGAACCCGGGTAAACCGTGCTGCCGTTTGAGTCAACGTAGGAAACTATAAGGCTAAGACCGTCATTCTTTGCGGTTTCTGTTCCAGGAACGGAAGTTCCCTTTGCAGTAAGAACACCGTAAAGTGTCTTTTTGCCAGTGTTCTTGATTTCCGCAGTCTGTGAACTGTCGTCTGATGCAGCAAGTGTTTCTATAACAGTTTGCTTTGTCATTGAACCAGACGTCTGCTTGTTGTTTGCAGTTATCTTGTATTCAGCCTTGCCACTTTCCTGTCCGGTGTAGTAGGGCAGAAGTGAAAGCAGAGACCATGCCGTTTCCTGTGTGCTGAGCCACCTGTCGCTGGAAAGGTTTTCTGCAACAGTCTTTGCCGCATGGGAAGCGGTGCGGTTGTCTTTTATAAGGTTGAGCGTAAAGAGGTAAATTGCCTGTTCCCTTATGCTTGAACTGAATGAGCCGCCTGTTAACCTAAAGAATGAATCCTGCAACTTAAGCTTGCTTATGAGGTCTTTTGCAACGTTATTGCGTCCGCTCTGTGCGTATGCCGCTGCAAGAAGAAGCCTTGTTCCCTGGTTCATGCTGCTGTCTGCAAGGCGGTTCATTGCGCCAAGGTTTGCATGGTTTGCAAGGGAAAGAACAAATAGCCTGTAAGCCTCGTTGTCCTTTTCGTCGCCATAACCGTCGCGGTCTTCATTTTCTTCAAGCCAAGAAAGAAGCGGTGTATAAATTGAATCCGGAACCTTGTAGCCTGCTTTCTTTGCCTCGCAGAGGAAGTGCAGGGCGTAGCAAGAGCCCCACATTGAAGGACTTGTGTTTCCTGGCCAGTAACCCATTCCTCCGCTTGCCGTCTGGTACTGTGGGTAGCGTTCTATTACAGACTCAACGTTGGCCTTTACCTTGTCTGTCTGGGCATCGCTAAGCTTGATGAATGAAGGAAGGTAAAGCTGCGGGAATCCGCCTGATGTAATCTGTTCAATGCATCCGTGAGGATATTCCGTAAGGTAAGAGAGACGCTCAGAAAGGTTCAGTGCTGGAAGCAGTGAAAGTTCCACCTGCAAAGATGCCGTGCCCTTCTGGCTTGGAGACGGTACGCTTACTGTTTCCGTCTTTCCTCCGTTCACTTCAAAATATGTCTTGTAGGTAACAGGAATGCCGCGAGAGAGAACCTTTACGTTTACTTTGGATTGTGCGCTTATGTTGCTTGCGCTTGCGTTAAAGACAAATTCTGCTGTTCCCGGATTCTTTACGGAAGCCTTAAAGCTTACAGTTTTGTTTTCTCCGGCTGGAACAGTTACGGATTTTGAGCTTGTGTCAAATGAAAGTCCCTGTGCAGCTGCATTTACGGTAATGTTTCTTGAAGAAGACATTCCGTTAAAGACTGTAACAGGAATTTCAAGAGTTTCGCCTGCTCCGATTGTGCGTGGCAATACCGGCTGAATCATAAGGTCGCTCTTTACGGGAACCTTCTTTTCCGCAGTTCCGTATGCACCGTCATAGCCTGCTACAACAACAGCCCTTACAGAGCCAATGTATTCCGGCATGGTGAACTTTGTTGCCTTCTTTTCTCCAGCTTTAAGGGTAAAGGGGCCAAAGTATTTTACAACAGGAGTAAAGCGTCCCATATCTTTTTTGCCGTTGCCCTCTTCGTCTTCGCCACCACCAATTGCAAGCAGTGTTTCGAGTTTGCCGGAGTATGCATTCATTATGTAAGAGTAAATGTCCCATGACAAAAGCTGCGATGCTTCCTTCTTGTAGAATTCGCTGCGGATGTCCGGTGCGTGATAGTTTGTAAGTCCAAGAAGACCTTCGTCAACAACAGCAAGGGTGTAGGTCATAGGCTTGCCGTTCTTTTCGCTTACGGAAACAACAGCCTCTTTTCCAGGCTCGTATTTTTCCGGTACGGTTATCTGCGGTTCAAGGATGGAAGACGGATCTTCTACCATTACCGGAACAATACCGTACAGGCGCACTGGCAAGCTGTTTGCCGTCTGAAGGTGCTTCTGCAAAAGTGTAACATGCACGTAGACGTTTGGAGCCATATCCCTTGTAAGTGGCAGCTTGTAGACCGTAGTTCCTTCCTTGGTCTTTAGCCAGCTCTGTGAAAGGATTTTTCCGTTGCGCTCTATTGTAACAAGGGCATGTTCGTCTGCGCCAGTTGCAAAGGAAATAGAAGCTGTTTCGCCAGTCTTGTACTTCTGCTTGTCGCAAACAAGAGTAACCATGGCTGCACTGCCGGAGCTTCCTTCCTGAGCCCTTCCAGCCCATCCCGGCCAGTCAATGTAGACAATCTTTGCGGCTGAGTGTCCGCTGCTTCCGTCTTTTACAACAACAATGTAGCGTCCCCAGTCAGGATATTTTACCTGGAACTTAAACGATGCGCGTCCCTTTGTTACGTCTGTACTTCCGCTTGCAATCTTTTCGTGATAGTTGTCGCTTACGTATGTTGCGCTTGAAAGGGCGTCTTTTTCCCACCACCACTTCCATTCAAGCTTGTAGATTGCCCAGTCAAGGCTTGCGCTTTCAACAGGCTTTCCGTCCGGGGTAAGAAGAACTACGTCTGCCGTATGGTCTGTATCCGTAAGCAGCATTCCGCGTGCCTCGTCTCCCTTTGGAAGCTTAAGGCCAACATAGCGCTCGTATGGGCTGTATGTCATTGACTTGTATTCTGTAGAGAAAGCACCGGATGGTTCAAAAATGCGGCTTGTAAAGTTTGCGCGGAGCTTTCCGGGAAGGTTGCTTCCTGCATTCAAATTGGAAGAGAAAGAAACCTCAGAGTTGTCGTCAAGGTGTCCAGACCATATATTGTCTCTCCTTGAGTCAAGGGAATTCTCCGGGTTTGTGAATGAATATGCGCTGTAGCCATCAAAACCTGTGCTTGCGGCAGAGAAGGTTACGCTTACGTCCGCCTTGTAGCCGGGAGTCTTTGCACCGTGCAGCCATTCACCGCTAAGGGTAAATTTGTTGCCCGATGGAACAAGGTATTTTGCCGGTGAAGAAAGCTTAACCGCAAGCCTGTTTGGCACAACCGTTTCTACCCTAAGGGATTTTGTCCATTCCTGTGCGCCAATTTTTACCTTTGCCTGCCACAAACCGGTAACGTCGCTTTCGGAAGTCTTGGCCTGAATTGGATAAAAACCGTTTTCGCCGTTCTTTATGGTGCTGGTCTGCGTTACGCGGCCAAGCGGGTCTGAAAGTTCAAAAATAAGAGGAATGTCTAGAGGAAGCTTCTTTTCCTTGTCCTGCAGAACAAAAGTAAGGTATTGGGTGTCTCCCGGCCTCCATACATCGCGCTCTCCGTAGATAAAGCCCTTAATTCCATCCTTGCTTACAATACCGTCAGTCTGGAAGTGGCTTGTGCTAAGGCTAGTTCCGTCTGCAATCTTAAGATAAGAAGACTGGCCGTTTGAACTTGCGCGTATAAAATGAACGTTTGATGCGTCTGCAAATTTTGCGCATCCGTTGGAATCAGTCTTTGCCTGGTTGATTACAGAACCAACGTAAGAATAGAGTGTAACCTGAATGCCGCTTGTTGGCTCTGCATTCTTTATGTCCGTTGTGGTTACGTAAAGAGTTCCGTCCGTAGTGCGCTTTGCGTTTATGCCAATGTCCGAAACCATTACGTTGCGCTTGATAAGGGAATTGCTGTTGTACCTTGGCGTATAGTATGCCGGGTGGCAGGGGTCATTCTTGTAAGACCAGAAAGTTTCCCTGTCTTCGTACTTAAGGTTGTCCCAGTAGTCCCAGTAGCTGTCTTCTCCGGGAAGCCTGTCCTTTTCTATAGTGTCCTCTGGCTGGGGAAGCTGAGAGAAGTCCCTGTGGTTGTCGCGGCAGATATACTTTACGTTCTTTTTCCTAAAAGAAATGCGGATCTGGAACATTCCGTCGGGGTACTTCTTTACGAGTGGAGAAAGGTCAAGACCGCGGGCAATGTACTTGTTCTGCATTGAATCCTTCCATTCCCATTCAACAAAATTCTCCCAAACCGGCTCTCCAACGCGGTAAAGTTCAGAAGTTCCGTCAAAATCGTTTTCCTGCAGGAACTGAACCATGTTGTGGTCGTAGATTGCATAAGCCTGAACAAGAAGGCCTGTAAGGTTCCTGGTTTCTACAGGAAGGGAAGTGCCCTGCGAAGTTGGCAGAATGTTGCCGTCATTCAAAAAGCGAACCTCTGGAAGATCCCAGTGTTCATCCAGCTTTATGGACGATTCCTTGCCAAGAGCCGTACCGTCTGAACTCTTCAAATTCTTTGCAATAGTAAGAACAGAGAAATTTTCAAAATCAGAATCATTAAAAATAGTAAGAACGTTGTCCCTTGCCGTAATGGAAACATTTTCCGCACCGCTGCCAATCTTGGAAAGCTTTGTCATTGGCGTAACAAGAGAAGAAAGGTCCTGCTTTGTGTCCAGCGGGCGTGAAAAGCTTACGATAATTGAATTCTTCTTGGTGCGGTTTATGTCTACAATTCCAAACTGGGCAATTGCGGGAATGTTGTAAATCTTTTTGCCGCGAAGCCTCTTGTCTGCCTTGCCCTTGAGCCCAATGCTCTTTCCCTTCCATGAAACAGAAAGAATTTTTGCCTTGTTGCCAGCAAACACATTCTTTATAAGGAAGCGCCTTGCGGAAGAATTTTCTATTGATTCCCATTCAATGATGCACTTTTTGCCCCAAAAGCCATTGACCTTTGCCTTTAGAATCTGCTGTACGGCCTTGAGCGGCTCCGGTGCATCCGTCGTTATAAGACCAGAAAGAGAATAGCTGTTGTCGCCCTCGTTAAGACGCAGCTCGTCAAAAGTAACTGAATAGCTTGGACTTGTTGTAATAAAGCGGTGGGCATAGTTACCTGTAGCACCCTTGCTTGCAAAAAGCTTAGAACAGTCTGCCGTTAGAACAAGCTTCTTGTTCCCCTTAAAAGGCTTGTCCGGCACAAAAGTAAAAGTCCGCGAGTCGGTCGATTTCCATTCGCCCTGAACCTTGGGGCTTATGCTAAGCGCTTCTTCCGCCTTGCATTCAATTTCCTGGGTAAAACTGATTAGAATGGGGGAAACCCTTTCAATGCACTCAGGAGAAATAGCTTCTATAAATTTATCGTTTTCCTTGTTGTAGGAAAGCTCCTTCTGTGAGCATGAAAAAACAGAAAACAAACTTGCAAATGCGGCAATAAAAACCGCGGCCGAAGATAAAATACCCTTTTTATTTCTCATACCATAATTTTAGTGTAAGAGGGTATACATAGTCAATAATTAGAAAACTTTAAGCAATTTTGGGTAAAGATGTTTTGGACGGTAGTCTTGAGGACGGTAGTCTTGAGGACGGTAGTCCTGCTTGCTCTACCATTTTGCTCTTTGGCTAATTCGACAGTCCATGCCTTTGCGCCACCGCCCTTCCGCCCTTCGCCTATTCGGCTCATACCGCTTGCGCGGTACTAAAGGGGCTACACGGCGGCGTAGGTTGCTCGTCTCCTACCGCCAGCTGTTAGCACGTCAAGTACACCGACAAATTATTTGGCAAGAGTCTTGTATACAGTTAGAAGGGGGGCGTATATTAACGAGGGAGTGGCTGATGCTAATCATGATTTATACGAAGGTGGATATGCGGTTCCTCTGGTTATGACGGTGGAGCATATACGTGTCGAGCCTATAGATGATTTAAGTACAAATCCTGAAACAGCCAGATTTTATATAATGGCTGACGCAGGATATTATCTTGAAGTAACTGGCAATAATTATGTGGCTCTTGTATTGCCAGCTGAAATAATTGGTAATGAAATAGATCCTGTTACAAATTGTTGGGTAAGGTAATAAGATAATCAAATTCTATTTACAGAAGAAGCTGTCATGCTGAACGTGCTTGCCTTGTAAGCAATTTGAGCAGCTGTGGATGTTTGCAAAGTGGAGTAGAGGGCTGTCCAAAAAGTTTGGTTCGTACGGTCATTGAGCCTGTCGAAATGACCTTGTGCACTATATACGGTAGTTTTGACAGGCTCGCCAACCGTTCAGGGGGACGGGTTACGATTAGCTGTTGTTTTGTAGACGAGATATTGTGCCTCCTGTTTTACTGTAGGTGCTGCCTGATGCGGCGTATACATCGTAGCAGTAATTTTCTACGGAATTTTCGTCCGTGCCTTGAACTTGATTATCATTGAACTTTGAGCCAGAGATAGTGCCTCCTGACATTGAAAATGATGCACCGCTAGAAACATATACACCGGCGAAACATCGTGGGCTTGCCCAAGTAAAGCCTCCTGTGCTATTGTGACAATATTTACAGGAAGAAATCGTTCCTCCTGTCATATAAAAACTTCCTCCAGATTTAATTTCTATACAACCATATTCTCTAACCCATTCATTATTGCTGATTTCGCCTCCATTCATGTTAAGTGTTCCTCCATTGTATACAGTTATGCAAGAACCAATACCAGCTCCAGTTGTGTTGGTAATTTTCGTACCTGCATTTATATTAAGCGTTCCGTAGACACTACCAGCTCCCCACCATGTTTTTCCTGTAAGATTTATATTTGTGAGTGTAAGGTTTGCAGAGGAAGACACATAAAAAAGTTTCCTTGAAGAAGATGATGATGAATAGTTCAACGTCGTAGTGTTAGAGGCCTTTATTACAACGTTAGCCCCAGAAGGAACTTTTATAAAATAGTCACCATCTGCGGTTGTTTCTGTGTTTACGTTGCTTGCAAGTGTAATTATTAGGCTTTCTCCATTTGAAAGGTTTTTTATTTGCGTAATGACATTAGAAAGCTCTGTTGTGTTAGAAACCAGTATGCCTGTATTGATTTCTCCTTCATTGTCAATCATGTAGTTGTCGCTGTCTACAAGCCGGAACTTGGTATAGTTTGCATTAACCAGAGAGCCGCTGCTGTCGTCTGTGAGTACTTGGACAGGAGACGCACCTGTGTATGCATAAGGTTTGATTGTTGCTGCTCTGGAGGCTGTAAGGTTTCCTGCTATTTTGATTTTAGAACTACTGTCCAGATAAACTTCATTATTTGACCCTACACAGGCATTACCACTCATTATTAGCACGGGGGTAATGTTATTTGCAGCGATCAAATATGCGCCTGCTCCAATTCCACCATTTTCAGCTGTGCATCCTGTGACTGTACTATCAGACATTGTAAAAGTACCATATACACAAACCCCGCCACCATTGCCTGTTGATAACGTAGTTGTTGTTTCTTTTTCTGCACTGCAGTTTGATATTGTACCTTCTGTCATGTTAAATTTTGCGTTTGTACTACTTCCGACATAAACCCCGCCGCCAGATCCTTTTGCGGTGCAGCTCTGAATGGTTCCGCTAAAGTTTACGATTCCCCATGTATAGATTCCGCCACCAGAGCCAAATTGTTGGGTGTACTTTTCTGCCTTGCAGTTTTTTACGGTGCAGGAAGTTAGCGTTGCTCTTGCTCCACTGTTTACATAAAGCCCGCCTCCACATTCCGCTTTGCCGTCCTGGAAGGTGCAGTTTGTGGCGTTAAGTGTTCCTGCTTCTAGCTTTGTTACGCCGCATTTATTGCTGTTGCCGTCCAATATTAGGTTAGTGAGGGTAAGAGTTTTTCCGGAGGCGTTAAAATGTATGAGGTAGTCTGTGGATTGTGTGGCTGAGCCGTACTTTATTGTGGCACTTGTGCCTGTTTTGGTTGGCCTTATGGTAAGGTTCTGGGTACATGCAGATGCAATGTCCGTTGTGCTGTTCCAGCTGGTGTCGCCGCTTGTCGTCATTCCAAGGTAGATTGTTGCATCCCCAGTGAATTGGCTTATTACTGAGTCTATGGCATTTTGTGTTGAATGTGCTTTGTTAAATCGGGCAAAGTTGTTGCCACTTGCGTAGCAGATTGTATCGGCTTTTCCGCCTGTTCCTGTGCTGTCATCATAAATGGCACTGTCTCCTGTGGGAATGGTTGCCGTAGCAGAAGAACTTATGTATATGTTCTTGCCGTTTCCGCCGCAGGAATTGTTTTTAATTGTGACACCTGTAGCCGCTATGGAAACGCTTCCCCCCGCAACTTGTATGCCGCCGCCAGTACCTGTTCCAGCTGTAACGTTGTTGCTGTTTATATAGCCACCCTGTATTGAGAGCGTTCCTTCGCTGTAGATTCCGCCTCCTGCACCGGATGCATAGCAAGAACTTATTGTACCGCTTTGCATTGTAAAAGTTCCGTCATTGGCAACATATACTCCTCCGCCAGTTGTTGCACTTCCGTTTTTTAGCGTAATATTCTGGACCGTCACGCTTGCCCCGGATGCAATGTTTAGAACGCGGCCCTTGTTGTTTGCGTCTATTGTAGCTCCGCTTCCTTCGCCGATGATTGCAAGGTGGCCGATTGTGCTGCTTACGTCTATAAAGCTTCCTCCGTCAATACTTGACGTGGGGACTGTGGGTGTTCCATTAACGTGAAGCTCCCAGGGGGAAGTTCCGCTTATTTCGCTTTGCCTTATGTTTTTGCCTGCAACTTCATTAAGGCGGGCCATGGCTTTTTCTATTGTGCCAAAGGGGAGTTCTGACGTTCCTGTAGCACCGCTGTCGCTTGCGCCCTGCTTTACGTAGATTTTCCTGTAGACAAAGCATTCCACGCATGCCGCCGTTACGCTAAAGCCGGATTCAAGGTGGGGTGCGGTTCCGCTTGTCCAGCTGTTTGTGGTTAGGCCTGGTAAGACCGCTATGTATTCCGTGCATTCATACAGGGGAATTGAATTTACTGCGCTTTCAGATGATGCATAGAAGGAGAAGGTTATGGGGTAGCTTCCTGTCGGACTGTTATCTGCTGATATAGTGGCTGAACCCGTATTGCTGCTTCCGGAGCCAAGGCTGCTTTCCCACTTGCAGTAGCCGATTCCGCTGCCGCTAGTCCAGCTTATGGAAAGGCTCACGTTTCCGCTTCCGCTTGCCGTCTCCATGCTTATCGGAACCGTTGTGCTTGGAACTGAGGCTGATAGGGTTGCGGTCTTTGGTTGGCTCTGAAAGACTGTTGTTCCGCCTGCCGTTTTTGCGCATGCGGTGATTGTCCATGTGCCTGCCGCCAGGCTTTCGTTGAATGAGTAGTAGAGGCCGCTTACGTCTGCTTCAACTTCTGTGCCGCCTGATCTTGCCGTTACAGTGTAGGTTAGGCCACTTGTTCCGGGCACTGCGTTGCGTGAGTCTGGGCTTGTCTGGTCAGGACTTAGTTGGGACGGAAGGGCGCTTGCGCTAGGCATGCTGAATGTACCGCTTAGGGAGAATTTTTGAGGGCCGCTGCCGGAAGGAGCATCTGGAACGGACGGAGATACAATGCCTGAGCATGATGATATGTTTAGCAATAAAAGCAGTGTGGCCGTAATGTAAAGAAATGCATGGAATTTGTTCTTCATGGCAAAACTCCTTTTTGTGGTGGCTCCAACTCTCTTCTATATTTTACGGTATATTAAGGATGAATTCAATAGCTAAAATGCCCAGGTGGCGGGAATGCCTAGAATGCGGTCGCACTGGACGTTTTTTATCATGTTCATCTGGGAAAGCCTGTGCTCGGTGAATTTTTGGTCGCAGGGAACTTTAAGCTGCGTTTCGCGGATTTCTTCGACGCATTTTTTTATTTGGGGCGTGAGTATGGCTTTTGCAGGTGCCACGTAGTCGCTTCCGATTACAGGCCCTCTCCGTGAAAGGTATTGGTCAAAGTCAAGCTCTGGCCTTCCAAAGTCAGAGCCTTCTTCTGCAAAGGGGACAAAGGCCATGTTAAAGTCAAAGCAGGGGTTTAAGACCGTGCGCTCAAAGGTGTCGTTGTTGACCATAAAGCCAAAGTTGCCAAAGTGGCGGTCGCAGTTTAGCGTTATGCAGTCAGCTACCACCATCCTGCGGAATTCGTCCTCGCAGCCAAAGTCACGGTAGATTTCCAGTGTTTCTGCAAGACCGTATTTTACGCCACTTTTTAAAAATAGGCTTATAGGTTTGTAGCCAAATTCCTGAGAAGTGAAAATTTTGCAGTCAGAAACAACGCGTCCGTCAAATTTTCTTAGGCTGTACTTTACGGACTTGCAGAGCTTTTCAAAGACCTGGCTTGCAAGAACTTCGCCGTAGGGTTCAAGTCCTGTGTTCCTTGCACCCTCGCTTCCGGTTTTTATAAGGTGTATGCCGTCTTTCTCGTTTAGCCAACACTTGTCGTAGGCTCCGTCGGTTGTAAGTTCTGGTGACGTGGTTGACATTTGGATTCCGAAAAGTCCGTTGCCGTCAAAGGAAAGCTTTGACACTACTTCGTCAAAATTGTTTTCGTAGAGGTTGACGTCTTTCCAAGTGACGCTTTCCCTGTCGCTCTTTACCCAAAGGGTGTCCGTTAGGGAAAGGCAGTGGGTAAGGGCTATAAAGCCGCTCTTTGTCTTTCCCCCGCACATTTCAAGGATTTTTTCCACGTGAGCCCTGTGCTTTGCCGAGCTTCTGTTTGCAACCCAAGTTGAAAGTGGTTGGCACCAAAATGGAAGGGGCTGTTGTTCCCTTGTGATTTTGCAAATTTCAAGTTCACCTTGGCCTTCTATTATGAAGTCGCACAGGGGAGTTTCTTTGTTTATGAGCGTGTAGGTTAATCCGTCCATGCCTTTATTCTAGCGGATAGAAATGCTTTTGGCAAGAAAGAGTTTTGTGTAGCGGATTTCATTGGGACAGACCCTGAGTCATGCTTCAACAGGCTCAGCGACCGCGCAGGGTGACGGATGGCGAGAAACCTACGCGGGATTGTAAGGGCGGCGCAGCCGTTCCGGTAGGAATGGAGCCGAAAGGCGGAACCCTGGAAAGCCCGTGACGCAGAGGCATGTTCGGTCGGATTAGCCAAAAGGCAAAATGGTAGAGCAAGTAGAATTACCGTCCTAAAGACTAGCGTCCTAGAGGCTTTTATATTTGCACTAAAGTCTTTTTTTTGGTATAGTTGCCGTATGGTTAAAGCAAATTCCCTGGTTTTGTATAAAAATACGGTTGCGATTGTTCTTTCGGAGGACAAGGGCAAGTTTTCCATTAAGTACCGTTCACTTCCGGCTGCTGGCTCAAAGGGTGCCCAGTTTGCGGAGCAGAGCGTTAGGGCTAAGGACTTTATTCTTTTGCACGAGGGGCCTGCCTCTTTGGATAAGGCTCTGGATGCCGCTGACCGTGACGCTTGCAGGGAAGATGATTTGTATGATACGGAAAGTTCCAATCCTCTTGCCGCCCAGATTAAGGAGTGCTGGGAACTTTTGTCTGCCGATGATGAGACTGCCCAGACTCCCATGCCGCTGGAAGAGCTTTGTTCGCTTTTCCACGGGACTTTTGATGCGGACGAGGCCTACTGCCTTTACCTTTCGCTTAAGAACACGGTCTATTTTTCCCAGCTTTTGAAGGAGCAGCTTAACGGAAAGCTTGTTTTTCTTCCGCGCTCAAAGGAAGAGATTGATTCTATGGTAAAGAAGGCCATGCTTAAGGGAAAGGAGGCTGAACTTAGGGAGGAATTCATTGGCCGCCTTAAAGCCCGCAAGCTTGACCTTCCCCAGGACGGCATTTACATGGGGGACGTTGAAGCTCTTGCTCTTGGTAAGACGGACAAAAGCCGCACTTTGCACGATGCCCATTTGAAGGAGACTCCCGAAAGCGCACACAAGGTTCTTTTGGAGACAGGCATTTGGGACATTACCAGGAATCCCTATCCCCTGCGCTGGGGGCTTAGCATGCAGTCCGCTACGGAAGGGCTTTCTTCTCCGCCAAAGGATGAGGAGCGCGTAAGGGTGGGCGGTATTGCCTGGGCAATAGACAGCGAGTGGTCTGCCGACCCGGACGATGCCGTTGCCTATGACGGTGAGTATCTTTGGATTCACATTGCAGACCCTGCAAGTACGGTTATGCCTGACTCTTCAATAGACAAGTCTGCCCGCGCAAGGGGGTCTACGCTTTACATACCGGAGGGGGCTTCGCGTATGCTTTGCGAGGATTCTCTTTCCGACTATGCGCTTGGGCTTAACGAGATTAGCTTTGCCCTTTCCTTTAGGCTAAAGATAAATAAGGAAGATGCTGCTATAGAAGAGTGCTCGGTTCTTAAGACTGTTGTGGACGTAAAGAGGCTTACCTACAAGGCGGCTGATGAGCAGTGCCAAAGTCCTGAGCTTAAGCCTTTGTTTGATATTGCATGGGCAAATATAGAGAAGAGGAAAAAATCCGGTTCTGTTCAGATAGACATTCCCGAAGTTCATATAAATGTGGATCCTGAGACAAAGAAGGTGGAGATTCTTCCTGACACGCATTACAGGAGCCAGGACATGATCCGCGAGATGATGCTTCTTGCCGGAGAGGGTGCCGCACGCTTTGCTTTTAAGAACAACATTCCATTTCCTTTTGTTAGCCAGGACGCGCCCGCTATGCCAGCCCCGGAGGAGATTCCGTCTGGTCTTGCGGGGCAGTTCAGGATTCGCCGCTGCATGAGGAGGCGCTCTGTTGGCGTAACCCCTTCCATGCACTGTGGTCTTGGCCTTGCAATGTACAGCCAGGTAACAAGCCCCCTTCGCCGCTACGGAGATTTGATTGGCCACGAGCAGCTTAGGGCTTTTTTGGACGGTCGGGAGCTTTTGGACAAGGACACCATGCTTATGCGCGTAAGCGAAGGTGATGCCGCTTCTGTTGCCGCCCACAAGGCTGAGCGTAAGAGCAACATGCACTGGACGCTTGTCTATCTTTTGCAGAATCCGGACTGGAGTGGGGATGCGGTTTGCGTGGACCTTGGCGGTAAGCAGCCCCAGTGGTTCATTCCTTCGCTTGGCCTTGAGACTTACATGACGCCTAATAATCCTGTTGAGCTTAACGGTGTGCTTAGGGTAAAGCCTTCCAAGATAAACCTTAGCGAGCTTACGGTGGATTTTACGGAAGTCTAGCTTTTTTCTTTCCTTAAAACTGTTGAACTAAAGCGGCCTTTTTGCTATTATACCATGCATGATAGTAATGAAGTTTGGCGGCTCTTCGGTCGCAAATGCAGAAAGAATAAGGCACGTTGCCTCTATAATACAGGCATATAAAGATCAGCGTCCGGTTGTGGTTCTTAGCGCAATGGGAGACACCACGGACTACCTTCTTGATGCGGCAGACATGGCCGTAAAGGGTACCGTTGACATTGCCCAGGTTGAAAAGCTCCACTTTGACACAGCCACAGAGCTTGGCGTTGAAGTTCCTGCAATCAAGGAACTTTTGAATGAGCTTCACACCCTGCTTACAGGAATTTCCATGCTCCGCGAGCTTACTAAGCGCACACGCGACTACCTTGTCTCTTTTGGCGAGAGAATGTCCGTCCGCATGATGGCGGCATATCTTAAGAAGAAAGAAACTCCCGCCGCTTTCTATGACGCATGGGATGTTGGCATGGTTAGCGATTCAAACTACATGTCTGCTGAGCTTTTGGACGAGGTTTGGCAGAACATTCCAAAGCACCTGTCTTCTTACAAAGAGGGCAAGTCTTCAGAGATTCCGATTGTAACCGGATTCATTGCAAAGGACAAGCACGGCACAATAACAACCCTTGGACGCGGAGGAAGCGACCTTAGCGCAACGATGATAGGTGCTGCAATGAATGCAGACGAAATACAGACTTGGAAGGATGTTGACGGAATTCTTACGGCAGACCCTCGCGTTGTAAAAGAGGCTCACCCCATAAGCGAGGTAACTTACGAAGAGGCCCAGGAACTTGCCATGTTCGGAAGCCAGGTTCTTCATCCCCGCAGCATGATTCCCTGCAGGAAGTCTGGAACAAAGGTTCGCGTAAAGAACAGCTACAACATAAAGAGCCCAGGTACTCTTATTGTGGAAAAGCATTCTGGTTCAACGCCACCTGTTACGGCTATTACGAGCGTAAAGAACGTTAACCTTATAGACATCCAGTCAAGCCACATGTTTGGTGCGTCTGGATTCCTTGCCCACATTTTCAACCAGTTCCTTAAGTGGAACATAAGCGTGGACGTAATTGCTACATCCGAGGTTTCCGTTAGCCTTACGGTTAGCGGAAAGACAGAATTGGACGGTCTTGTAGAAGATTTGAGCAGGGCTGGGGAAGTCCACGTAAAGAAGGACAAGGCAATAGTCACCGTAATATGCGATGCTGCACATTCAAGCTCCCTGCTTGCAAAGGCCTTTACCTCTCTTGCATCAGAGGACATAAACGTGCAGATGATAAGCCAGGGTGCAAGCAAGGTGAACATTTCCTTCCTTGTGGACACTTGCCAGGCGGACAAGACTGTATGCGTTCTTCACAAGGCATTTTTTAGCTAGTGCGGTTAGCCGGATTTTTATTGAAGCGAAAATTTTTTGAGGTGTAGATATGAAGATTGCGTTTGTTGGTTACGGAAAGATGGGGCACATGCTGGAGAGCACAGCCATTGCGCTTGGACACGAGTCTGCCGTTACGGTGGATGTTTTTGCAAAGGACGCAAAGGTTCTTGTTCCGGAAGGTGACGCGGATGCCATTGCCCGTGCGGTAAAGGAAAGCGGGGCTGAAGGCATTATCGAGTTTACCCATCCGAGCGCCGTCATGACAAACATCAAGGCCCTTTTGCCCTTGCAGCTTCCCCTTGTGGTTGGAACTACAGGCTGGAACGACAAGGTTGATGAGGTTGCATCCCTTGCCTCAAAGTGCGGTGGAAGTCTCATGCACTCAGCAAACTTTTCCATTGGCGTTAATATGTTCTACCGCATCGTGGAGGAGGCATCCCGCCTGGTGAACAATTTTGCAGAATACGATGCGGCTGTCTGGGAGATGCACCACAACCAGAAGGCAGATTCACCGTCTGGAACAGCTTTGGACATTGCCCGCCGCGTTATGTCCGGCTTAAAGCGCAAGACGGAGATTGTTACCGACGAGTTCAAGCAGAGGCCTCAGCCACAGCAGCTCCACGTTTCCAGCACAAGGTGCGGCACTGTTCCAGGAACACACAAAGTCTTCTTTGACAGCGTTGCAGACACAATAGAACTTACTCACACGGCAAGAAGCAGGCAGGGGTTTGCAAGCGGGGCAGTCCATGCTCTGGAAAACCTCAAAAAATTCATTGATGACGGAAGTCTTGCCAAAGGAAAAATCTACGGAATGAGCGACGTATTCCCGGGTATGTTCTAGGCATGAAAAAGCAGGTCGCAGTTTCGGACGTAAGTACACACATGGGCAGACACAGCGGAAGCATTTTGAACGGTTCTGATTCGGCTTCTTCTTTTGACACTGGCACTCTGAATTTGGCAGATGTGACCGAAGAATTCAGCATGGATGAACTTGACCGCTGGACTACGCTTGTAGGCCTTGTCCAGTCCGTCATTGCATTCATAGAAAAATTCATTCCGGGTTATACTGCCCACATATTCTACCACTACGACGAAAGCCGCGAGTACAGGGAGATAGACAGGGAAGGCATTTCCACGATTCCCGAGGACTCCATCTTCATAGGCTGCCTTTCCATGGTGAGCGAGGCAGTCCCCCTTGACCAGTTCTTTAGCGACTACGGCATTGATGATCCCATTATCAGCCACTTCCTGCAGAACGTCTACAAGGGTGAATATATAGTTCCCGTTGTCCATAGCTTTGAACTGCTTGCCTTTATAATCGTTGGCCGCAGTGATGAATTTTTTGCGGACGCGGAAACCTTACTCGGGTCTTCCAAAGTTGATTTTTTGAACAAGCTCTCTTCCCGTATGCGGGTGAACATGTATGCGGCATCCGTTTCCGACAGGCGGCAGAGGGAGCTTTTGCACATGACCCAGTTTCCCCTTGCACTGCAGAAGCATACTTCGCTGAACGAGGTGTTTGCAAACCTGCTTGACGACTTGCGTTCCCAGATTGAATTTGACGCGGGTGTCTGCTACGCCTACGATCAGGAGACTAAAATGCTTCTTCCCTTTGCCAAGAAAGGCATTCCGGGCAGGGTGGCAAAGCTAAAGGTTGGAGGCGGAATCTCTGGCCAGGTCTTTGATGCAAAGAGGAGCATCTTTGTTCCGTCCAGAAAGGAGCATCCCTTCTATTCACTTGTGGAAAAGGAATCCTTTATTGACGGTTCCTTTATCTCCGTGCCCTTTGGCAATGACAAGACGTGGATTGGGGTTATAACTCTCTGCCGCCACGAGGGCAATCCCAAGTCCTTTGGCGTAGAGCACCGCTACATGCTGGAGATAGCTTCTTCCTTTATTGCAAGCGACATAACCAGCCGCCAGCTTTACCAGAAACTGGATGAATCAAGTTTTGCGGTCGTAAAGTCACTAACGTGCGCGCTGGAAGCAAAGGACAAGTATACGGAAGGCCACTCCGACCGCGTAAAGGAATATTCGGTTAACATTGCAAAGCGTCTTGGCTATACGGATGAGCAGATTCACCAGATACGCTACGGTGCGATGCTTCACGACATTGGAAAGATTGGAATAGGGGACGACATACTCAACAAAAGGAGCCGCCTTAGCGACGAGGAATACAAGAAGATTAAGCAGCATACGGAGATTGGCTACCATATTCTGGACAACAATTCCTTCTTTGATGACGTAAAGGATTTTGTGCGCTACCACCACGAAACTCTAAAAGGAACCGGCTATTACGGAAAGAAGCTTGGCGAATACCCGGAGGGGGCAATGATAGTAAGCTGTGCAGACATATTTGATGCGCTTACTTCTGCCAGACCCTACAGAAAACCCCTTCCCATAGACGGTGCCCTCTGCGAGCTAAAGAAGCTTACGGGGCTAAATTTCCCGGATTACGTATACAAGGCCTTTGAGGAATACGTTCTCTCCGATGAATTTAAAGAATACTATGAACAGGCCATAAAATAGGAGGAATGCAATGCTTTTTGCAGTGGACATAGGAAATACGAACATAGTGGCTGCTCTTTTTGACGGAAAGGACCTGCGGAACCAGTGGAGGATAGCAAGTGACTCCCGCCGTACAGGGGATGAATATTCAAGCGTAATTTCAACCCTGATACGCGATGAAAACATAGAGGCAAAGGATATAGACAAGGCCATAATAAGTTCCGTAGTGCCAGACCTTTTGGGGCCTTTTGTTACGGTTAGCCAGCGTCTTACAAAGAAAAAGCCCTTCGTCCTTTCTTCTGCCCTTGCTTTTTCCGGCCAACTTCCGGTAAGGCTTCCCGAAGGTTCAACCCACGAGCTTGGAACAGACCTTTTGTGCAATGCGGTTGGCGCATGGAAACTCTTCCACGGTGCAAATATAGTCGTTGACTTTGGTACGGCACTTACCCTTACAGTTACGGATTCAAAGGGAATAATCCGGGGAATCACAATTTCGCCCGGCCTTAGGACTGCAATCCATGCCCTTGCTACAAATACAGCCCAGCTGCCAATTGTTCCTCTTGAGGCTCCGTCTTCCAGCCTTGGTTCCACTACGACCGAAGCAATTCAGGCGGGTGTTGTGCTAGGTTACAAGGGGCTTGTTGAATACCTTATTTCCCGCGTAAAGGATGACCTGCATGCAAGTTCGGGAGAAGCCCCGGAATCTGTAAGCGTGGTTGCCACTGGCGGCCTTAACAGCGTGCTAAAGCCAATAACAGACTCCTTTGGTGTGGTGGACAAGGAACTTACTCTGAAAGGCCTTAAGACCATAAGCGACATCTGCTGTCCATAAGTTTTGCGCTGCCATTTTTACTTTCGTTCAGGGAATCTTTCGTATTCTTTTTTGCATTGTTTGGCTATTTCTTTGCATTGTTCCGTTGTAAAAGAAAAAATGTACTTGGCTATTTTTTCTTTACTGAATGATGGGCGGCATTCAAGGCTCAGTTCTATTTCAAAGTTTATCTCATTTTTTTTGGAATCGAGATTTTTTAATTGAAAGGTTAGGTTTGGCTCTATGAATCCTAAGCCCTTCCACTTTGGCTGTTTAAACTGCGCCAGGTCTAAAAACCATTGGGCTATTTTTTGCCAGTCAGACGAGAGTAAAAACGGGTCTGTGTTTTCCCAGTTGTTTTGGCCGTCAATGACTTGAATGTTTATTATGAGCCAATTCTTATCGTATTTTTCAGTACCATTAAAATCTGGAAATTCATAATTTTGGCTTGAAAGCAGAATGGTCTGATTTTGTTCATTGCGGAAAGAAACCATGTGTTAACCCCATGAAGGATTGCAAAAAGGCGTACGCCGCCATGGAGGGGCCCGCGCAAGCGGGTTGCGTTAGCAATGGAGGCGGAAGCCGGAACCCCGGTGGCGAAAGGCATGAAGGCCGGTTATAGCCATTGAATGGACGGTAGAGCCTAAAAAAGTACCGTCCAAATAAAGAAAAAGACTTTCTTATTCCTCTACAGGCAGCGTGTAAAGATCCAGCGCACTCTTTGACCATTTTCTGGTGAGGGCCGGGTAGCTGTCCCTTAAAAGCAGGAACTGGTTGAGAGCCTTGGGGTACTGGGCCATAAAGTAGTAGCATTCGCCAAGATAGAAATTTGCCCGGTTAGTGACGGAGGCTGAGCGGTTCTGCATAAGGAACTGCTCCAGGTCTTTTGCGGCCTGGTTCCAGCGTTTGTTTATGAATGCACCCTTCAGAACGTCAAATAGGAGGTAGTCGTCTCCGCCTGCAGGGCTTACCGTATCTTCCGAGAAGACATACATTGGCAAAAGTTCCGGCTGGTCCGAGGCTTTTGGCTTGCTTTCCTTTATGAGGGTTGCCGCCTTTTTGTTTGCCTCTTTGCCTATCTGTCCCTTTGACTTTTTGGGGCTGCCGTCTTCGCTAAGGATGTTCATGTAGGGAAGGGGCTGCTCTCGCATTTCTCCCTCTTCGTACTGCTTTTTTTCGGGAATCGGGAGTGCCTGGTCTGCGGAGTACTTGTTGCCGCTGACCTTTACGCCCGTGACGCTTGCATTTACACCGGGGAGGATTATTGGGTAAATCTTGCCCTTCTTTGCATCGAGTGAGCCGTCAAGCTCTTCGTCGTAGTAGAGTTCACCGCCATGGATGTTTTCCTGCTTGAAGGGGACAGGCTTTTTTTCTTCCACTTCCTTTACGATGGAAACCACTGCATAATAGTAGTTCTTGAAGTCGGCAAGGGTGTCCCTGTAGGATGTGGTCGAGGCAGGAAGCTTTGCCAGGGGCTTTAGGCCGTCTACGTCCTTGTATGCAGTCAGGGGCCTTGTACTCCTGTAGACTAGGATTTCGCTTATATAGGAAGCGCTGGAAGCACCCTTGATTTCCTTTGGCACTGCCCATGAGACTATGATTTTGTTTGTTGAATAGGGGGCGCAGGAAATGTTTGTCACAATTGGCCTCGGGTAGGAGGTCTGTGCATGCGCGGTCTGGGCCTGTATTCCATTTGCAGTATTAAACTGTGCAAATGCCAAGAAAAGAGAAACTAATGTAAAAGCCGTTGTTTTTATATGTTTTTTCATTTCTATTACATTATGAACCATAATTAACGGTTTGACAAGATACAATCTTTGAATTATCTTATATATATGTTTGTTTCAATAGTTTTAGAGCCGGGCAGCATAGACAGCGCCCGCAACATTTTTAATTTGTTAGGACATACGGGCTTTAAGCAGATTCAGAAGTCATGCTGGGAAAATTCAAGCCTTTCGGATGCAGACCTTACGAGCCTCAAGAAGGAGATGGACCGCTATACGGATTACTATGACAATATCCGCATCTACCAGTTCCCGCTGGAGGGCAAGTTCGTAATTACGGAGCTTAAGGAAAAGAAGTGGAGGAGGCTGGTGCTCAATTCTGCCCAGCCCAAGGCCGGTACTTCTGCCGGAGCAAGGAGGCCTGTAGCTGCAAAACCTGCCGCAAGACCTGCCACCGCCCCAAGGCAGAGGCCCCAGAGGTAGGATTGCTTCGCCTTTGTTTTTGTGCTGCGGGACATAAGCTGCATTTTGATTCCCGCGTATTGTAAGCGCCCGCTGCGACCTGCGTATGCTGCGCTGATAACTTTGATAAAAATTTTTACTGGAGAAAATTATGCTTGAAGATTTGAAGGAACCTGTTTCTGAGCTTAAGGAAAATATCATGGACGTTTGGGGGCGTCTTTGACCCGGACGGAATAAAGGCAAAGATTGCAGAAAAAGAAGCCCAGACCACAGCACCCGGCTTCTGGGACGACAACGACAAGGCCACTAAGCTGATGAACGAAATCAAGATGCTTAAGGGCAGGGTTGAGCCTTGGGAACAATTGCAGAAGGACATTGCCGATATAGAGACACTCCTTGAGCTTGGCATGGAAGAAGATGACCAGAGCGTGGAAAAGGAAGTCAGGGAGCTTTACGACAAGGCCAAGGCGGAATTTGACCACCAGAGCATACTGAACCTTTTGTCTGACGAGGTTGACAAGAACGACTGCTTCCTTAGCGTTCACGCTGGTGCGGGAGGAACAGAGGCCTGTGACTGGACCTTTATGCTTAGCCGCATGTACCAGAGGTGGGCAGAGCGTCATGGCTACAAGACGGAAGTTCTTTCACAGGAAGAGGCTGAGGGTGGCCTTAAGTCCATAAACATGCGCATTTCAGGAGCATACGTATACGGCTATACCAAGGGAGAGGCTGGGGTTCACCGCCTGGTAAGAATTAGCCCCTTTGACGCAAACGCAAGAAGGCACACCTCTTTTGCTTCGGTATACGTTTTTCCGGTGCTTGACGACAGTATAGAAGTTAACATTGACCCCAAGGACCTTCGCGTAGACACCTACCGTTCGGGCGGAAAGGGCGGCCAGCACGTAAACAAAACGGAGTCTGCCGTGCGCTTTACCCACTTGCCAACAGGTATTGTTGTTGCCTGCGACAGCGAAAGGTCCCAGCTTATGAACCGCGCAACCGCAATGAGCATCCTTCGCTCAAGGCTTTACGAATACTACAAGGCCGAAAAGGAAAAGGAAAACTCAAAGTTTGCAGGCGAAAAGAAGGACATTTCCTTTGGCAGCCAGATACGCTCATACGTATTCCAGCCTTACACCATGGTAAAGGACCACAGGACCAAGTATTCCGTGGGCAACATTCAGGGTGTAATGGACGGTGACATAGACGGATTCCTTGACTCCTTCCTATCTGCAAAGTGGAAGGGGCTTCCAATGGACGGTGATGATGAGGGAGATGACCTTTCTGAATAAAATTTGGGTCATGTTAATTATGGCCCTTGTTTTTTCAACTTGCGCTTTCTCTGCTTCCTGGGTGCTTGCAGCATCCAAGTTCTCTTTTTCACAGGGAGTTTCTTATTCCGGGCGGGTAAGGGAAAGTTCTGAGGACAAGGTTGCAAGCCTTATGCCGGAGCTTATCCTGGAGCATATAGTTGCGCCCTCAAGCCGCCTGCCTTCCGAGAGGGAGGTTCTTGACCGCTACCTTGAAAAGTTGCTTGTGGAAAGGCAGTCGCTTTTCCTTCAGCTTTCAAAAGAGATAAAGGTCAGGGACAGCCTCTTTCTTTCGGAGGAAAAGCCATCCAAGCTAAAAAAAGCAATAGCTGAGCAGGAAAAAAAAATAAAGGAAATCCAGGACAAAATAGATGAAAACCTTGCCAATGCTGACAAGGCCGTTGCCCAGGTGGAAAAGAGAATTTCCGGGGTAAAAAAAGAGGATGAAGGTTTTTCTTTTGTAAGAATAAAAAGGCTTTTCTTTGACGACGGTTCAGAGGAGGAACTTGTAGCCCGGCCAGAATACGAGACCATAGAACTGTACAAGGGCTCTTCTTCATCCCTTTATGAGCCGCCGCAGAAGGCCCTGCTTTCTGGAACGGACAGCCGCCTCTTTGCAAAGTCCGCAATGGACGAGAAGATAAACGGCCTTATACTTGGCTCCATTACCCGCTACGGCGACTACATAAGCGTTACCGCAGAGTTCAAGATTTTTCCCGGGGGCTACGAAAAGCCCGATGCATTTAAAAACGGAAGTACGGTCGGCATTGTCACCGAAGTTGGAAGCCTAGACAACTGTATGCAGATTGCGCGGAATATTTCCCGCTACATAATTCCAAAAATCGTAAACAGCATGAGCGTGCAGCTTTACATAGACATTAGCCCTGCAGAGGTGGCCTCCAAATGCAAGCTGCTGGTGGACGGAATCGTAACCCGCCCCGAGGCAGACGGAAAGTCTGTATATATTCCCTCCGGAGTCCATACTGTGGAAGTTGAGTGTGAAAGCTACAGCAATTCCATCCTCACCTATGACTTTAAGGGGTCACCGACCTTTCTTGTGCACATACCCATGCAAAAGCAAGCGTCAGGTTCTTTTTCCGTAAACTTGAAGAAACCAGAGGAAGGAAAACTCTATGCGGGCGGGGATTATCTTGGTGAGGTAAAGAAGGGCGTTCCCGGTGCAAGCGTAAGGGTGAACTCTGGAAATATTTTGGGGCGTTTTGAAAGTTCAACAAAAAAGACTGAAAGTTCGGAAGACGGAGAAGAGGCGACACCTCTTGGCTTTTATTATTACGTTCCTCAGTCGGAACAGAAGGATGGAGCTTCCCTAATGGTGAATGCAAAAAGCATTGACACGGAAGCCCTTATTGACAAGCACAGGCGCTGGACCTATGCAAGCTACAGCGTCTTTATAATGAGCCTGCCTCTTACCTTTGCAAGCACAGGTGCCTATGTTAATTCCCTGAATGCCTACTACAAGGGCTACGGAACCCGGGAAGAGGCCGTAAAAAAGAACAATATGAGGCTTGGTTTTTCCGCAGCATCCATCGTTACTGGGGCCGTGTGGCTTGGTAACCTTGTGTGGTATCTGCATACAGCCTCAAAGGTTGTCCCCGTCAAGGCAAAAAAAGCCAGCGAAAAAGCTATTCAAAAGGCGAAGGAAAAATCCATGCTGCTGGATTCCGGCGTTCAGGAGAAGGCTGATGCTGGCGGCGGCAAGGAAAATGCCGGTAATGGCACAGGCGAAAATCCATTGAAGGAAGGCGGGGATGCATCTGCCGCAGGGGGTGCCAAAAATGGCGGAGATTAAAAAGTTCAGCCCAAAGACAGGTCTTGTTCTTGAAGGCGGTGCAATGCGGGGAATGTTCACATCCGGTATTACCGATGTTTTTATGGAAGAAGGCGTAAAATTTGAAGCTGCGGTTGGGGTTAGTGCGGGTGCAACTTTTGGCTGCAACATAAAGTCTTGCCAGCCGGGACGGGCAATCCGCTACAACAAGCGCTTTTCGCACGACAAGAGGTACTGTTCGGTTTCTTCCCTAATAAAAACCGGCGATTTGTACGGGGCAAAGTTCTGCTACTACGACCTTCCGCAAAAGGAAGACCCCTTTGACTACAAGGCCTACAGGGAAAACCCCATGAAGTTCTACTGCGTTGCAACCGACGTTCAGACAGGAAAGGCTGTTTACCATGACCTTGCAAGCTGTGACGGAAGCGAAATTGAATGGATGCGGGCTTCTGCCTCCATGCCGCTTGCATCCCGTGTGGTAGAGATAGATGGCAGGGGCTACCTTGACGGTGGAATAAGCGACTCTATTCCCTTGGAATTCATGCAGAAAAATGGCTATGAAAAAAACGTAGTCATACTTACCCAGCCCAAGGGTTTTGTAAAAAAAGACAGCAGGCTCTTTCCTCTGATGAAGCTTTTTATGAAAAAATATCCTGCAATCCTTGAATCCTTAAAGAATAGGGCTCTTGTATACAACCAGGAAACCGAATATGCCTTTTTTCAGGAAAAAATTGGAAGCGTACTTGTTCTTTGCCCGGAAACCCCACTTGGCATAAGCAGGACGGAGCATGATGCAAATGAACTTGAACGCGTTTACGAAGAGGGGCGGAACCTTGCCAAAAAGCAGCTTGAGAACGTTAGGAATTTTCTAAAGCCGTATTCCTTTTACGGAAGCGGGACTGCTGACTGTGCTCCCGTAAGCCAAGCCTTTTCGGCAATAAAAAATCCGCGCCTTTTGTATGACGCACTTTGCAAGGTATGGTGCAGAAAAACTTGCGCTCCCAGGTTGCAGTCTGAATGGTCACAAGAAAACAAGACTAAGGGGCAGTGTTCCATTACGGCTTTTCTTGCACAAGATATTTTTGGCGGAAAAGTTTACGGCATTCCCCTTGGGGACGGAAACTTCCACTGCTACAACTATGTTGGCGGTTGCATCTTTGACCTTACCTCCGAGCAATTTGGGGAAAAAGCCGCATCTTTTGTCTACAGCAATAATCCTGAGCAGAGCAGGGAAGTTCATTTTGCAAAGGAAGAAAAAAAACTGCGCTATGAATATCTTAAGGATGGGCTGGTGAATTTGTTGCAGCAGAGCCAAGCCTAGCCCCGATTGGAAGGGCCCGCGAAGCGGGTTGCCGCCAGGCAATGGAGCCAGAGGGCGGAACCCTGGAAAGCGGGTAATAAATTAAAGCCCTTGTTTGCATAAGGAATGTCTGCCTTAAGCTGGCATACGCTCCAAAAAAAAGATAATAGCATATAGTAAATTTTTTTTAGTGGTGCTATAATTTTGGTATGTTAGCGCCGTTAATAAAGTTTTTGCAAGCACTCAGCAACAACACCGCTCCCGGGCAGATTGCCCACGGTTTTGCCCTGGGCATGATTTTGGGGCTTCTGCCAAAGGACAACCTTCTTTGGTACCTGCTTTTTGTCTTTTTCTTCTTTTTTAGAATACAGAGGGGAGTCTTTTCGCTTTCGGTCATTATTTGGGCTCTGATTGCACCCCTCCTTGACCCGTATTTTGACTACATAGGATGCTATATCCTTACCTATGGAAGCCTGCAGCCGATTTTTAGAACGCTGGTGAACATTCCCTTTGTGGCCTTTACAGGATTCAACAACTCCGTGGTCATGGGAAGCTTTGTCTGCGGAATCTGTGCCTACATTCCCATTTATGTACTGGCAAGGCTTTTTGTCTTTGTGTGGCGCAAGTACCTTGCAAAGTATGTGCGAAGGTTGGGCTTCCTTACTATTGTAAAGCAGCTGCCAGGAGTTTCCAAAGTCGTTGAGCTTGTGGAGGAGTACGTATGAAAAAGAAGAATGCTAATTCCGACGAATTGAATCAGAACAAAGAGTCTCTTCCCCCTGCTGAATCAGAGGCCACCCCTTCCAAGGAAGAGCAGCTTATGGACGAACTTGCTGGCTTTTCGGATGCCGCCATGGATGATGATTCAA
Organism: Treponema sp.; assembly: GCA_024695625.1. Taxonomy (GTDB): domain Bacteria; phylum Spirochaetota; class Spirochaetia; order Treponematales; family Treponemataceae; genus Treponema_D. The sequence goes on along the minus strand of JAILHV010000131.1, from coordinate 916 downwards.
TGGATGATGATGAATTGGATGGTGGCAGCAATGACAGCAGTGACAGCAGTGCCAACAGTGATAGCACAGAGAATGCAGTTGTTACAGATGAAGGTGTTGTTGGAATAGTCCCTTCTGCTTCCCCAGAAAAGACTGGTTCTAAAAAGAAAGTCCCGGTTATGTACGGAGTAAAAAAGCTGCCTCCCATGTTCCGCAAAAGCTATTCGGAAAAAAGCTTTAAGAACCGCATACTAAAGAAAATTTATGTGGCGGAAGACAAGGAGCGCATCCAGAAAATATTTGAAGTCGGAGCAAACCCAAAGCGTCAGGAACTTCTTGCGGTAAGACAGGATGCCGTCTTTTCCAAGAAGGAAGTAAACTTCTACAAAAAGCTTGCCAAAGAAATAAACGCTCAGAAGGGATTAATAAAATTTGCACCCCTTACCGCCGTTGCAGTCTTTATAATAACGCTTGTTACGCTCGTTGGCATATTCAAAAATCCGCTCGTAAAGAAGGGGCTTAAGATGGGGCTTGAATCTGCCTTTGGTGCAAAGACGGACATCCGCTATGTGGACCTTGGCATATTCAGTTCCCGGCTTACCGTAAAGGGGCTTGCGGTTGGCAACAAGAACCAGGTGATGAAAAATCTTTTTGAGGCGGAAAAGATTGAGCTTGACTTTAACCTTGTCCAACTGCTAAGAAAAAAAATCGTCGTGCAGAACGTTGAATGTTCGGGCATGGCTTTTAATACCGACAGGACTACAAGCTGCGAACTTCCTGGAAGAAAAAAGGAAGCGGAGGATGAAAGTTCCTTTGCAAACGAACTAAAGGCGGCTTCCATGGCTGCTGTGGAAGACATAAAGAACCAGGCATACGACCTCTTGGGCGGCAGTGATGTGGAAAGCATGCTTGCAACCATACGCTCTCAGGTAAAGAC
>JAILHV010000037.1 GCA_024695625.1 Treponema sp. | reverse complement strand
CACGGATATATAATTTCTACATTCTTGCTCGCTTAACTCAGCGGTAGAGTGCCACCTTCACACGGTGGAAGTCACTGGTTCAAATCCAGTAGCGAGCACTTAAATCTGCGAAAAATTCCTGTTGTTAAAAATCATTCTTTTCTATATAATATGCAATAAACTGAACAATTCCAAAATGCAACGCAGCGGTCAAATACTTAGGCCTGTCCTTTATTTGCGTAAGACTGCTTGGGGAAAATTATGTTAGACAAAATGCGAAACATTGGCATTATGGCCCATATCGATGCCGGAAAGACCACTACTACGGAGCGTATCCTTTATTATTCCGGAAAGATTCACAGAATTGGCGAGATTGACGACGGTGCTGCAACCATGGACTTTATGCAGCAGGAACAGGAGCGCGGCATTACAATTGCCTCTGCTGCCATTACAACCGAATGGAAAGGCTACAAGATAAATATAATCGACACGCCCGGCCACGTGGACTTTACCGCAGAAGTTGAGCGTTCCCTGCGCGTACTGGACGGTGCCGTTGCGGTAATCTGTGCGGTGGGGTGGGTTCAGCCCCAGACGGAAACTGTTTGGAAGCAGGCAGATGAATTCAATGTTCCCCGCATTTGCTTTGTGAACAAGATGGACAGAATTGGCGCAGATTTTTTTGGCGCAATGAATGACGTTCACGAAAAGTTCAAGTGTCCGGTTGTTGCACTGGAAATCCCAATCGGTGCAGGTCAGGACTTTGAAGGTGTAATCGATCTTCTTAACATGAAGGAAATCCGCTGGGATGCAGAATCCGAAGGCGAAAAATTTGACGTTACCGACATTGCAGATGAGCGCAAGGCTTTGGCGGATGAATGGCGTGAAAAGCTTATAGATGCAGTTGCAAGCAATGACGATGCCCTTGGCGAAAAATACCTTGAAGGCCAGGAAATTACAACTCAGGAACTAAAGGCCGCTCTTAGAAAGTGCACCATAAGCCGTACACTGGTTCCCTTCCTCTGTGGTTCAAGCCGCCACAACCAGGGTGTTCAGCCGCTTATAGATGCAGTTGTAGACTACCTTCCTTCACCGGACGAAATTCCTGCCGCAAAGGCTGTCCACGTAAAAAAGGATGTGGAAGAAGAGACCAGCATTGAATGCAAGGAAGACGCAAAGTTCCCTGTTGGCCTTGTGTTCAAAATTCAGTTTGACCCCCAGATGGGAATCCTCTGCTTTGTCCGCATGTATGCAGGAAAGATTACCACAGGAATGCAGGTCTTTAACGCAAGCAAGAAAAAGCGCGAAAGAATCAACCGCATTTTGCGCGTAAACGCAAACCGCATGGAGCAGATGGACAGCGTTTCTGCCGGAGACATTGCGGTATTTGTTGGACTAAAACTTTCCCAGACAGGCGACACACTTTGCAGCGAAGGCTTCCCTGTTCTGCTGGAGAACGTAAAATTCCCCGAGCCTGTCATCTCCATTGCAATAGAACCCGAGACCATGAGCGACCGGGACAAGCTTAACGAGACTCTTGAAATCCTTAGCAGGGAAGACCCAACCTTTACCTCCCGCGACGATGCGGAAACAGGCCAGCTTGTAATCAGCGGAATGGGGGAGCTTCACCTGGACGTTCTTGTTACAAGAATCCGCGATGACTTTAAGGTCCAGTGCCGTGTTGGCGCGCCCCAGGTTACTTACCGCGAAGCCGTTACAGCCAGTGCAGACTATAAGGAAGAATTCAGCCGCGTACTTGCAGGAAAAGAAAACACCGCAGGCCTTACCATTCACGTTGAACCTCGCGAAACAGGGGAGGGAAACAGCTACTCATGCACCGTCAAGCATTCGTCAGAAATACCGGAAGAAATTTTTGAGGCCATTGAACAGAGCATCACCAACTGCTTTGGTTCAGGAATCAAGATGGGCTATCCTTGTGCAGACACGGCAGTTACCGTTACAGCCATTGAATACAACCCGCTTACCGCTTCCACATTCGCTTTTGAAGCCGCAGCCGCAGAAGCTTTTGACAAGGCATGTTCAGCAGCCAGCCCGGAACTCCTTGAACCGGTCATGGACGTGGACATAGAAAGCCCTTCTGAATTTGTTGGAGACGCAATGAGCCAGATTACCCAGCGCGGTGGAATGATAAGCAGCATGGACGAAAAATCCGGTGGCAACATAATCCACGCCCAGGCACCAATGGCAAAGATGTTCGGTTTCAGTACAAACCTCCGTTCTGTAACACAGGGCAGGGCAAGCTTTAGCATGGCATTCAGCCACTTTAAGAAAAAGGCCTGAAAGCTTTAACAAGGTAATTCATTTTTATATGGAGGAAATAGATGAACAATTTTTTTAAGTTGAAGGAAAACGGTACGACTGTAAGCCGCGAAATCATCGGCGGTATTACAACCTTCTTGGCAATGGCTTACATTCTGTCCGTGAACCCAAACATTCTTGCAAACGACATAACAGGCCTTAACTGGAACTCTGTCTTTACGGCAACCGCAGTCGCAGCCGGCATTGCAACGCTTGTAATGGCATTCCTTGCAAACCTTCCTGTTGCCCTTGCACCTGGCCTTGGACTTAACGCATTCTTTACCTACACTGTTTGCGCAGGAATGGGTTGTTCCGCAGCCTTTGCACTTACGGCTGTCCTTGTGGAAGGAATCATCTTTATCCTTCTTTCACTTTTTGGTGTCCGCGAAGCAATCATAAAGTCAATTCCTACAGGACTCAAAAAAGCTGTGTCCGTCGGAATCGGCCTCTTTATCACAATTATCGGCCTTGTAAATGCTGGAATCGTTAAGACCGACTTGGGAACACCGGTTGGCTTTGTAAACTTTACAGCAGACAATGCAAGCGCAACAGTTGCAATAATTGGCCTTGTAATTACAATCGTGCTCTTTATCCTAAAGGTACCGGGCTCAATCCTCATTGCAATCGCCCTTACCACAATAATCGGAATTCCTTTTGGCGTAACAAGTGTTGCAAAAGACTGGACTCCTTTCTCCACACCGGCAGAACCACACCTCTTCCACTTTGCATTCGGCGAGGCATTTTCTTCCAGCGGCATGATATTAAAATTCATCGTCGTTATGATAACCTTCCTCTTTACAGACATGTTCGACACCCTTGGAACTTTGATGGGAATTGCAGAGCAGGGCAACCTTAAGGATTCAAGCGGAAACATCCGCAACGCAAAGGGCGCTTTGATGGCAGACTCCGTTGGAACCGTAGTTGGTGCATGTCTTGGAACTTCAACAGTAACATCTTTCGTAGAGTCAACATCTGCTGTTGCCGCAGGCGCACGCACAGGCCTTGCTTCCGTTGTTACGGCGGTATTGTTCTTCCTCTCGCTCTTCCTTACACCGCTCTTCGCAATCATTCCGGCAGCCGCAACCGCACCGGCACTCATCTTCGTAGGCTTCCTCATGATGAAGTCCGTAACGGAAATAGACTTTAAGGATCCAACAGAAGGCATCCCTGCATTCATCACAATCATGGTAATGCCATTCTCCTATTCAATTGCCAAGGGAATCGCATGGGGCGTAATCTCCTACGTGATTGCAAAATGCGCTGGCAAAAAAGCAAAGGAAATTCCTGTAGTAACTTGGATTCTTGCAGTAATCTTCCTTGCAGACATCATCTTTGAATCCTGCAAGTAAGTTTTTGATATTTTTTTCTTGCGGCACTTTTTTTTGCTAGGGGCTTTCCGGGGTTCCGCCTTTCGGCTCCATTGCTTTGCAATCCGCCTGCGGCGGACCCCTTCAATCCCTGCCGTGCTTGCTTTTTTTTACAGGCAAGTGTCGCGCTAAATAAATATTTTTCTATTGCCGGGCTTTCTAGAACATTTCTTGCGAGAGACCCGGCAATCTTTTTTTTGGGTAAATATGAAAAAGTTAAAATTCTTTCTAATAACGTCAGCTCTGCTCTTTGTTCTGGCGGCAATCTTTTGCATCTCCGTAAACATCTACATGATTCGCTCCACAAAAGGCTTTGTCTACCAAGACCTTTCATCTCTTCCTCAAAAATACACGGTAATCATTCCTGGGGCAAAAGTCTACAAAACAACGGTGTCCCATGTTGTCCGCGACAGGCTTGAGGCAGCCGTAACCCTTGTTCACGAAAAAAAGGCAAAACGCTACCTTGTAAGCGGAGACCACGGCCGCAAAAACTACGACGAAGTAAACGGAATAAAAAAATTCATGTGTCAGTATTACACCGTAGAAGAAAGCGACATCTTCCTTGACCATGCAGGCTTTTCCACCTACGAAACAATGTACCGCGCCCGAGACATTTTCTGCGTAAAGGATTGTGTAATCGTAACCCAAAAAACATTTGCCCCCCGAGCAGTCTACCTTGCCCGAAAGCTTGGCCTTGATGCCGTCGCCTACGAAGCCCCCGAAGTCCTGCCCTATGCCAAACGAACAAAAACCGCCTGGCAGCAAAGGGAATTTCTTGCCCGCGTCAAAGCCTTCCTGGACGTAACCTTCCACACCAAACCCAAATACCTGGGCAGGCAAATCCCAATCACCGGGGATGCTGCCGCTTCCTGGGATTAACACAACTTATGTCAAACTGTCCCAGTCCTGTCAGCTTACGTATTGAATGCCGTTAATTGTAAAAACAAAGGGTCAAAGGACATCATTATCAAGTCCAAAAAGTTTCTTGTGTAAATGTGCGTTTCAGGGTACTAAAATCAAAAAATATTAAAAAATAGTACCCTAAAACGCGATTTATGTGCTATAATTCTTTATAAGGAGTTATAGCATTTATGTTCAGTAAGGTTTATTCGCGTGAAAAATATCTGTCTAGGCTCAGGCCTTTTTATGATTCGGATGTTGTAAAAGTCATAACAGGTATCCGACGCTGTGGAAAATCATTTATATTAAAAGCTGTAATCAACGAACTTTACAAAAGAGGTGTCGAAGAATCCAAAATCATATATCTTCCTTTAGATAAGCGCGGATTTAAGAATATAAAAACTGCTGAACAGCTTGAAGAAAAAATCGAATCATTAATTACAGAAGAAGGATTTCATTATCTTTTCATTGATGAAGTTCATAATGTAAAGCACTGTGAAAGCATAGTGCAGGCCTATGCCGAAGAAGGTTTCTCAGTTTTTCTTACTGGTTCAAATTCCTATCTTTTGAGTGATGAGATTACCACAAAGCTTACAGGGCGATATCTTTCTTTTGAAACTTTTCCTTTGGATTTTTATGAATTCATTGAGATGAAAAAATTCTTCAAGCTTATAATTGATTCTGACATTGAAAAGGAATTTAATGAATATATTTTAAATGGCGGATTTCCAAAAACACTGGAGTTTTCAGATATAAATGCCAGGCAGATATATACTCGCGGAATAATTGGCGAGATTTTTGAAAAGGATGTTAAAACAAGAAAACGGATTTCTAACCTTGCAGTTTATGAACGTGTTCAAAGCTTTTTGATAAATAATTATTCTTCGCCCTTTTCTATTTCAAATCTAATCAGCTGCTTGAAGTCAAAGGGTTTTGCAACAAAGCCAAATACTGTTCGCGGCTACATTGAAGATTTACAAAAAGCTAAAATTGTTTATGAATGTAACCGCTTTGATTTGAAAAGCAAAAAATCAATCAAGCGGAATCAAAAATATTATCTTGCTGATATGGCAATATATTTTTCAACAAATACTGATAACCGTATGAGTTATGGACCAACTCTTGAA
>JAILHV010000253.1 GCA_024695625.1 Treponema sp. | reverse complement strand
ATAGCAGAGCATATCCCCGCCGCTCTGCTTGCCTGTGATGGCAAGAATAATGAAGAAAAATTACTTTCAATGCGGCACTGCAAAGACAAGCTTACGGAAGACGTAGGCCTTTCAGAAGACCGTGCAACAAAAGCACTGAATACCCTTGCGCATGGGTTGGATTGGGAACTTCAGCTTGTATCGGAGGCGAATATTGATGAAACAAATAATAACCCTTATGTTTTGGAGAAACAACAACAACAGTCCGAAAGAATCGTTTGTGTGGAAAAATCTAATTCAGGATTATCTGTTGCCTGTTTTATAGGGTGGTTGGCCTTTGTAATTGCATTTGTCTGTGCTATTAACAATTATTTAGTTGCGGACAGGTATGAGGTAAGGTTATTAGAATACAATGAGTTAAAAGAGAAATACAATGATTTAATGAGTCACAGTCCATATGTGGTAATAACGAATGCTGGTGTGCTCAATTATTCAAACGGAAAAAAGTTGGAATTTGATTTTAAGATTTATTCAGATAACTATTTGGAAGAAGACTTAAAAGTAAAGGTTATTGATCCTTGGGGAACGATAATTCGTAGAAAAACTAGCCCAAACGGGTATACTTTTAGTTGTGAAGGTCAAAGAACACAATTCTGGACCTATAATGCAGGTTATGATTACAATTATGCCAAGGGTAAATACAAAATAGAAGTATGTTACAAAGGCCAGTGTGTTGGAAGTAAAGTTGTGGAGATATTGAGATAAAATAAACCAGAGTGAATTATGGAAAATACAGACAAAAATACAATCGAAAAAATCATGCAGTCGCTTGTTAAACAATATGGCAAAGAATTATATTTGCCAGAAAACGAGCTGCGCTTTAAAGGCCTGCTGTTTGACTTTGCGTCTGATTTTGCAAACGAACTAAAGACTCTCAAAGTCGCATTGGCAGAACGCATACCTGCAAAACTACTTGCGTGCGACGACAAGGACGATAGCGAAAAATCCCGCACTCTACAGCATTGCAAAGATACACTTGTAGACGGAGTTGGACTTATGGAAGGCCGCGTAATACAGGTTTTGAATATTCTTACCTTCGGTTTGGGGTGGGGAATATTGCTTGAAGGTGGAGTGGAAGAGAACTCAGATGTGAATGTGGTAAAGAAAGAGAGCAAGAGTGAGGTTGAGAGGCTGTCTTGTGATGATTCATCTTGCACAGATACTGATGAAATGGATTTCAACCGGGAAAAGAAAATAATAGAAGATGAAAAGAATGGGGCTGCCACATTGAATCTGAGAAGCTCTATAGAGGAAAATAACTCACCTGCAAAGGTTTTCCGCCAAAGTTATGTTACTGACTACTCGATGTGGCTAAAAGCTTGCGGCATTGCATTTTCATTTATTATTTTAGTCTGTTCAATACTAGCTTCTATTGATTGGGATTGTTCTATTGATTGGGATTGGATTTATGATTGTTTTGGCGACTTGCAAAATATATTACATTAAGGTGGAGTAAATCATGGAAAATACAGATAAAAATTCAATGGAAAAAATTGTTCGCTCGCTTGTGGGGCAGTATGGCAAAGAACTGTACTTGCCGGAAAACGAATTGCGCTTTAAGGGGTTGCTATTTGACTTTGCATCTGATTTTGCACGAGAGCTAAAGACCCTCAAAGTTGCACTATCAGAACGCATACCTGCCAAACTGCTTGCTTGCGATGACAAGGACGATGACGAAAAATCCCGTACTCTGCAGCATTGCAAAGATACCCTTGTAGACGAGGTTGGGCTTGTGGAAGAGCGCGTGGTACAGGTTTTGAATATCCTTTCAGAAGGTTTGGGGTGGAGCGTGAAACTTTCAGATGTCCTTGAAGAAGAAGAGGAGGAAGAGGAAGAAGAAGAAGAAGATGATGATGATGATGTATCAAACAGATTGTCTCGTTCTAAAGGTTTAAAAATAAGATATCATGCATATTGCAAAATTTGCGGTGCCTCTACATGCGAAGGGTTGGAGGAAGAAGATTTTTATGAAAATGGATTTGATAATCAATGGGAAGCCATTCAGGAGATGCAATGTCTTTCTTGGATGTGCGGAGAAGGTAGGCATGTCCCGCAGATTTTGAAAATAAAAGGTTGAAAGTTGAATTTTTGATTTTATGCTTGTTTGGTTGATTTGAAAACAACAAGGAGATTTAATTATGGCGGATTACATTATTGGAGAATCAATTTAGTGTAAATGGCTGAACGAAAAGCAACAAAACTATTGCAAGGTTTGCACCTGATTTTAAATCATCTAAGAAAATGACATTTATCTTTTTTTGTTGATGATATACTTTTTATAGTAGGAGAAAAAACGTGAAAATAGAGATGGGTGAATCATTGCTACAATCTTACCTAAGATATGAAAAAAAGTGTCTTGTTACACAGACAAACTGGAAAACATCTAGTCAATGGCAGATTGAAGAGGAGGTTTATCAAACTATACAGGTTATGTTTGATACAATTCACAATCATGCTGATTTTTCAGATGTTTTCAAGAATGGTTCTCTGGAACAGGTACTAAAACAATCAGAATTAGATGTAGTTGGTATCAACAATGATAAACTCTACATGGTTGAGGTTGCTTTTCATGAAAATGGACTTCAGTACGGTGATAAGCAGGAGACAAAAGATAGAGTCTGCAAAAAACTTCTCCGAGCTTATTTGATCGGATTGGCTTTATTTCCGAATTTCACTTATGAAATAATTTTTGCTTCTCCGAAAGTAAATCATGCGACAGATGAAATCATAAAGGAATATTTCTCTATTTTAGAAAAAGATTTTGGAGATGGAGAAAATATATCTTTCCGCTATCTGGCAAATGAAGATTTTAAAGATGAAATACTTCTTCCTACATTAAAGTCCTCTCTTTATGATTCTGATACATCGGAACTGTTTTTACGAACTGCGAAAATGTTGGAAATTTTCAACCTTCTTGATTTATCTAGCAAAGGAAAAATGACGGTGCGAACAAATATTGGATTTTTTAAACCTGATGAAAATAAAAATATACATAATGATGATGCGGAAGCTAGAGAAATATGCAAAGTACAAAATCGTTTGCCAAGATGGTTTAAGCATCCAGAGCAAAATAATAGCAGAATTCTCTATGCTTATCTGCGTCTATATGATTCCAATTCAAAATTTGTTTTATATGATGATTTGAAAAAAGAATCTGCACTTGACTCTAATTTCAATGGAAATTTTGATCAAATGAAAAATTTAGGTAGAAAAAATCACGGTAAAATTTTTGAACAAAATGGTGATAAAATATATTTATGGGACAAAGTCAAAGATTTTGTTCTTGAAATGTATGAGCATTACAAGGAATAAATCCTCTTCCAAAGGATTCAAATCTGCTGGGAAATATTCATTCTACAAAATACAAACATTGGAAAACTTCTGGACTTATAAAACTTGTCTGTACGATTGCCGAATGAATGACTTATTATGGGGATGTTTTTTTTGAGGTGCCATATACTTACCGTTGTGTAGAGGACTGAATATGAAAGAGATAAAAAACTGGCAGCCAAAAGTTTTGGGCAGCAAAGGCTGCCGTTCTGATGGCATAGCTGAATCCTACTGCTGGCAGACAGGAGAGGATGCTTTGTTCAAGTTCGTTGCAAAAAATGATGAGTATAGCGTGTCCCAGTTGATTCTTGCAGGGACAGACATGAATGCTTGCAATAAGTACGGCATGACTGCCCTTATGGTTGCGGCGGAACACAACGCAAAGGATGTGGCAGCTCTTCTTATTCAGGCAGGAGCAGAACTGGAGGCAAAAAACAAGGATGGGCTTACGGCTTTGCAAATAGCTGTCGGTAGTGATTCTATTGATGTCGTTGCGGAACTCATAAAAGCAGGTGCTTGCGTGAATGCAAAGACCCCGGATGGGGAAACAGCACTTTCCCTTTCCATAGAAAACAAAGCTCATGAAATAATGATACTCCTTCTTGCAGCTGGTGCCCAGCCTGACTTTACAAAGAAAAATGAAGATGCTCTATCTTCGGCTCTTGGTACAGGCGGCAGGGAATATGACGGTGCTGGTGATGGATGTGAAAAATCTTCGGACGGAAATGACGGTAGCAATGGCGACGAGACTGATTCTGCGGACGACGACGATGGCGGCGAATGCGATGAGAATTTGAATTTTAAAATCCTCTCTTATCTGCCCGGAGCTACTGCAAAAAGTGCACCCACACCCAAAAATCTTATGGGAACCTTATACGGTGGCCATGGAGGAGACTGTCTTGCCATGGAAACATCTTTTAAAAAAGAAAGTAAGCCAACTGGCCTTTCCAATTCAGAACCTGGCAAAAGCGTTAGAATATTCAAAAACTTGGATCCCTTCATAAATGGAGAAGTTAATATTCCTATTGAAGAGGCAAGCGTACTTGAAGACTATACGAAGTATAAGGGAAGAAAGCTTGAGCGGAAAGATAAAGTTGAAAATGAAAATGTGTCCCAGTCCTACAAAGATGCAAGACTCAAACATGAGCATGAAGAAATCAGAAAGAAGTTTTCATGGATACAGGCAGCAAGGGAAAATAGCCTTCATATTGCAAACCTTCTGACTGTTGCTGGTGCGGATATAAATGAAAAAGACCAGTACGGTCAGACAGCATTGATGTATGCAGTATCTCAGAATTTGCAAAAAGGTGTACAGCTGCTTTTAAAAGCCGGTGCAGATGTGAATTGTAAGAATGCAAGAGATGAAACTGTTTTGATGAGGGCTGCATTCAAGAACCTTCCTGATATGCTGTCCTTTTTGATAAGGAATGGGGCCAATGTAAACGAAAAGGATATAAGCGGCTGGACTGCCCTGATGTATGCTTCAAAGCGGGGGGCTGAGCAGTGTATAGATATTCTAAGAAGTGCAGGTGCCGACTCGACTGCCAGAAACGAAAAATGAGAGACCTCTGCCCAGATTGCCAAAAAGCGGCAATTGTGACCATGTTTTTGACGTAAAAAGGCAAATTTCTTTTTGAAGCGACTCCAAAGGCATCCTAGCCCCGATTGGAAGGGCCCGCCGTAGGCGGGTTGCGTTAGCAATGGAGGCGAAAGCCGAAACCCTGGAAAGCGGGGAACTTGCAAGGAGTTTGACCGGCCACGTAGTGCCGGGCACAGTAGAAGTAAGAATATGCTCCAGAAAAAGAAAAATGAAAAGAAGTTTTTGCTCGTCATTATGCCTTTTTGCTTGACATTGAATTTTTATACAATTTTTACTATTATATTGGCGTGAAAAAGATTAGCAAAGATAGCATGGAAAATGCCATATGCCCCGTTGTTGAAGGGGAAAAAATTGTGGTTCAGGGTGCCAGGGAGCACAACCTCAAGAACGTAAGCGTGGAATTTCCGCGCAACAAGCTTGTTGTTATAAGCGGCCTTTCGGGGAGCGGAAAATCTTCCCTTGCTTTTGACACGCTTTTTGCTGAAGGGCAGAGGCGCTACATGGAAAGCCTTTCCTCTTATGCAAGGCAGTTTTTGGGGCGCATGGACAAACCGGATGTGGATCTTATTTCCGGCCTTTCTCCTGCTATTTCTATTGAACAGAAGACTACTCACAAGAACCCCCGCTCAACGGTTGGAACCGTTACGGAGATTTACGACTACTACCGCCTGCTTTTTGCGCGTATCGGAAGGGCTCACTGTCCCAAGTGCGGCAGGGAAATAAAGGAGCAGTCGGTTGACCAGATTATAGACACAATTCTTTCTTGGGACGAAGGTACAAAGCTTACGCTTCTTTCGCCGGTTATTCGTGGCAAGAAGGGCGAGCACGTAAAGATAATAGATGACGCCAAGAAGAGCGGTTTTGTGCGCGCCCGCATAGACGGCCTTATGGTGGAGCTTGAGGATTCAATCAAGCTTGACAAGCAGAAGAAGCACACCATAGAAATTGTTGTTGACCGCATAGTTCTAAAGGAAGGCATTAGGCAGAGGCTTGCCGATTCTGTTGAGACTGCGCTAAAAAGTTCCAACGGTGTAATCATTGTCCTCCGCAGGGTGAACAAGGATGATGAGGCTTATGCTTCCGTTACCGCTGCCCTTGATGCAAAGGGTACTCCCTACGACAGGAACGCAGCCTACATTGAACAGGAAGTTTTTTTTAGCCAAAAGAATGCCTGTCCCGACTGCGGAATTTCTATTCCTGAACTTCAGCCCCGCCTTTTTTCTTTTAACAATCCCTTTGGTGCCTGTCCTGAATGCACGGGTCTTGGCGAAAAGATGGAGTGGGACAAGGACAAGATTATTCCGGATCCGTCACTTTCTTTTAACGAGCGGGGCATTGATTTTTACAATCCAGAAAGCGAATGGAACAAGACAATGTTTACCGCTGTTGCAGAAAAGGCTGGCTTTTCACTTGACACTCCTTTGAACAAGCTTACCAAAAAGCAGTTTGACTACCTGTGGAACGGCGACGAAAACATTGTCCTTAACTGGGTCTACAAGAAGCAGAGCGGTGAAGGCTACAGCGAATACAGAAGGCCATGGCCCGGAGTTCTTAACGACATGAAGCGGCGCTACAACGAGGCTTGGGGCGATTCCCAGCGGACGAACATGGAAGAAAAATACATGTCACGCCACGAGTGCGCTTCCTGCCACGGAAAAAGGCTTAGGCCTGAGGCTCTTTGCGTTACCATTGGCGGAAAGAACATCTGGCAGCTAACGGAGCTTTCCGTTTTGCAGACAATTAAATTTTTTGATGAACTTGATTTGAGCGAGACCGAGACAAAGATTGCTTCGCAGGTTCTTAAGGAAATACGCAACCGCCTTAACTTTTTAAAGAACGTTGGTCTCGAATACCTTACCCTTGAACGCAGCGCGGCAACCCTTAGCGGTGGCGAGGCCCAGAGAATCAGGCTTTCCACCCAGATTGGAAGTGCGCTTACCGGCGTAATGTACGTACTGGATGAACCTAGCATTGGGCTTCACCAGAGGGACAACCAGCGCCTCATAGACAGCCTTACCTATTTGCGCGACATTGGAAACACGGTTATCGTAGTTGAGCATGATGAGCAGACCCTCCGTACCGCTGACTGGCTAATAGACATAGGACCCGGGGCTGGCGTTCACGGCGGGCAAATCATGGCAAGCGGCTCCCCTGAATTTGTGGCTTCCTGCAAGGACAGTATTACAGGGCGTTACCTGGCAGGCCTT
>JAILHV010000240.1 GCA_024695625.1 Treponema sp. | reverse complement strand
TACGCGCAATGATGGAGCAGAGCGTTGGTGAAGGTCAGGCAATTATTGAAAGCAAGTCTTTTAAGAAGCGCCCGACAGAATAAATAAAATTGCCGGGTGAAGATTTAATTAGGAGAAATATATGAACAAAAGAAAAAGCGGTATTCTGCTTCACGTTACGTCTTTACCCGGCACTCCAGGGATTGGAACCCTTGGTGAAAGTGCATACAAGTTTGCCGACTGGCTAAAAAAAGCAAACCAGTCTTACTGGCAGGTTTTGCCGCTTGGACCTACCGGATACGGGGACAGCCCTTACCAGAGTTTTTCAACTTTTGCGGGTAATCCCCTTCTTATTGATTTTGACGACCTTGTTAAGCGCGGATGGGCAAGCAAGGACGACGTTCTTCCTCCTGACTACATAAAGAGCCAGGGTAACGTTGACTTTGGTTCCGTTGTCTGGTGGAAGATGCCTGTTCTTGCAAAGTGCGCCGAATACTTTTTAAAGAAGTGTAGTGAAGACGACCGCGTAAAATACGAGGCATTTAAAAACGACCAGTCTTCCTGGCTGAACAATTATGCAGACTACACCAGCATCAAGAACTTTTATGACGCAAAGGCAAAGAATGAAGGTGTAGAAGGCGTTGCCTCCATGTGGAACCGCTGGTGGCCACGCGAGCTTGCAGAACACGATGCCTCAGCAGTAAGCCGCTGGGATGCAGAGCATACGGACGACGTAGAACAAATAAAGGTTATCCAGTTCTTCTTTGACCAGCAGTGGACTTCCCTAAAAAAATACGTTAACTCTCTTGGAATAAAAATCATTGGCGACATTCCCATCTTTGTTGCGGGAGATTCAGCCGACGTTTGGGCAAACCAAAAATTCTTCCAGATGGATTCAGAGACTCTCTTGCAAAAGACATGCGCAGGAGTTCCACCGGATTATTTTAGCGCAACAGGCCAGCTCTGGGGAAACCCGCTTTACGACTGGGATGCCATGAAGAAGGACAACTACAGCTGGTGGGTAGACCGCATAAAGAACATGCTACGCCTTGTAGACGTTATCCGCATTGACCATTTCCGCGGCTTTGAGGCATACTGGCAGATTCCCTACGGTGCGCCAAATGCAATCAAGGGTGAATGGATAAAAGGCCCCGGTAAAGACTTGTTTGACGAGATAAAGAAACGCCTTGGCACCCTTCCCATTATTGCAGAAGACCTTGGCGTAATCACACCGGAAGTGGAAGAACTCCGCGACGGCTGTGGCTTCCCCGGAATGAAAATCCTCCAGTTTGCATTCAACGATGAGCCCTGGACAGAAGAGAGCGAAGAAAACAAGGACCTCCCTGGAAACTACAAAACGCCAAACGTCATAGTCTATACGGGAACCCACGACAACGATACAAGTGCCGGTTTCTTTGAATCTGCATCCCAGCAGCTTAAGGAAAACGTAGCCACATATTTTGAGCTGGACAAAGACCTTTCTGCCAAGGAGCTTACGCAAATTCTTATTGAAAAGGCATTCTCCAGCAAAGCCGACACAGCCGTTATTCCTTTGCAGGATGTCTTTGCTCTTGGAAGCGAAGCCCGCATGAATACACCAAGCACCACCGGAAGCAACTGGACTTGGCGCATGCAAAACGAAATGCTCTGCGACACAAAAGGCGCATCTTGCCTAAAGGAACTTTCGCAACGCTTTAAAAGAAATTCGTAAAGAAAAATACTTTTGTCTACGGCCACCAATCCTGGTGTCACCGTAGACTGCTTTCACATGTCCTACTTGTCTATCGCCTTGGAGAACTGTGTATTGTAAAGCTCCGTGTAGATTCCTCCAGCCTTCACAAGATCCTTGTGCTGTCCACGCTCCACAACATGTCCATCTTTGATTACAAGAATCTCGTCTGCCGTAAGAATCGTGGAAAGACGGTGGGCAATCAGTATGCTGGTCCTTTCGTCTACAAGCGGGTCAATTGCCTCCTGAATCTTCTGCTCGCTTATAGAGTCAAGTGCCGAAGTTGCCTCGTCAAAGATTATGAGTGCCGGGTCTTTTAAAAGAACACGTGCAATAGAGATGCGCTGCTTTTCTCCGCCAGAAAGCTTAAGCCCCCTGTTGCCAACTTCCGTGTCAAAGCCTTTCTCCTGCTTCTGTATAAAGTCGTAGATGTTTGCCTTGCTGCATGCCTCAATAAGCTCTTCTTCCGTAGCGTCTGGTTTTGCATAAAGAAGGTTTTCCCTTATGGTTCCGTTAAAGAGGTATGTGTCCTGGGTAACAATTCCAATGTTCTTCCTTAGCCATTCAAGGTCAAGGGTGCGTACATCGTTGCCGGAAAATTTTACCGAACCGGAATTTGCATCGTAAAGCCGGGGAATCAAATTTATGAGCGTGCTCTTTCCAGAACCGGAAGGCCCTACTATTGCAATGCAGTCCCCCTTGTTAAGCTTAAAGCTAACGTCGTGCAGAATCTGCTTTTCAGGATTGTATGCAAAATTCACGTTTTCAAATTCGACGCTACCGTCACAGTCATCCGGTTCAAGAGGATTCTCTGGATTTGCAACTTCTATCTTCATGTCAAAGTATTCAAAAATCCTTGTGAACAAGGCCATGGACCTAATCCAGTCAACCTGAATGTTCAAAAGCTCGTTCACTGGCATGTACATTCTTCCCAGAAGGGTAACAAGAACTGTTATGTCGCCAACAGTAATGCTTGAGTCATATTTCATTATAAGGATTCCGCCAACAAGGTAGAGCAGCATTGGCCCAACAGAAGAAACCGTAGAAATCACTACGCGGAACCAGCGTCCGGCCATGCTTTCCTTTATGTTAAGCGAAATCATTTTGCGGTTTTCTTCTTCGTAGCGTTTGTATTCCGTTTTCTCCTGTCCAAAAAGTTTTACAAGCATTTGACCGCTTACGGAAAGTGTCTCGTTAAGAATGCCGTTTATCTTGTCGTTGCATTCCTGCGATTCGCGCGTAAGGGACCACCTTGTTTTTCCAGCCTTGCGAGTGGGAATTGCAAATAGGGGAACAATCACAAGGCCAATCGTAGCAAGAAGCCAGTTCTTTTGGTACATTGCCGCAAGAGCAACAATCAGTGTAATAACATTGGAAAGAATGTTGGAGAAGGTATTT
Organism: Treponema sp.; assembly: GCA_024695625.1. GTDB lineage: Bacteria > Spirochaetota > Spirochaetia > Treponematales > Treponemataceae > Treponema_D. Next base: position 1,763 of record JAILHV010000240.1, on the reverse strand, counting down.
GTAATCGTCATTTTTACGCCATCAATGTCGCTTGTCATCCTGGTAACAATGTCGCCCTGATTGTTGGAAGTAAAGAAACGCTGGGACATTTTTTGCAGGTGCAGGTACATTTTGTTTCGCATGTCAAAAGTAATGTGCTGGGCAATCCATGTCTGAAGGTAAGCCTCAAGAACGCCTATAAGGTTTCCGGTAAAAGTGACCCCAAGCGAAATAATTATCAGCTTTACGAGCAGCTCAAAATTTTTTCCTATAAGACCGTCGTCTATAATTTTACCCGTTAAAATAGAAGGCAAAAGTTTTAGCGTAGAAGAAATTGCAATGCACAAAAGCACAAAGACAAACTGTTTCCAGTAGGGAAGCAGCCATGAAAAAATTCTTTTCACAAGGGAAGCTGTAACCTTTGGGGTATTCTTCATCTCCTCGTCCGTCAAAAAATGGCCACCGTGCGGGCCGCCTGGTCCTGGCATATCCTTCTCCTGTTTATAGTATAAAATGAATTCTACCACACATGCAAATTGCGTTCAAGTAAATTTTTTTTTGAATTCTTTCTTGGAGCACGCTCTATCTTTTACTGTGTCCGGCACTCCGTGTCCGGCCAAGGTCAACTTTTATCCCGCTTTCCAGGGTTCCGCTTGCGCTCCATTGCCTTTGGCAACGGCTACGCCGCCCTTCCAATCGGGGCTAGGCTTGGTTTTATTTCTTCCCGGGAACCAATGCAATCAGTAAAAGCGACATAATGTATGGAAGGGCAAGAAGAATTCCTGAAGGTATTCCAACAAACTGTAGCCTTGTGCTTGCATATTCTGCTATTGCAAAGACAGCAACCGCAAGCGGTACAAGTGCCCCATTCTTCCGGCTCAAGAAAACAGCCGCCAGTGCAGTCCAGCCGCGCCCTCCGCTCATCCCCGGAACAAAAGACGAGATCCGTATGGCAAGTGTCCCTCCGCATACAGCTCCACAAAATGCCGCTATAAGCCAAGATGCGCACTTGTATTTTTGCGCGCTTATTCCCCTTGCTTCAAGAACATCAGAATCGCTGCCTGTTATCCTAAGAATCATACCGCTCCTTGTGCAAAGCAAAAAGAAAAGCAGGACTGAGCTAAGACCGTAGCACAATACGCTCGTTGCAGAGCGGGCTACAGCTGCGTCAAATTTAAATGCCTCGTTTGTAAGTACGCCCCTCGTTCCAAAAAAGACGGAAGAAAAGAATGTTGTTCCCGCCGCAAAGAGAAGGTTCATTGCAAGTGAGGCAAGGAACATGTTTGCCCCAAATTTGGAAGAGAGCCTTTCCATAAGAAATACCATGATGGTGCAAACAAAAATGCTTAGCGTAATTCCCAAAAAAACATTTCCAGTCCATACTGTAAATGCAAAGCAGAAAAATCCGCTTAGGTTTATTATGCATTCCATAAACATGGCAAGCCTTCCGCCGTACTCGCTTGAAAGTGCGCCAAGCGTAAGGAGCAGGAGAGGAGCTGCAGTGTTAACAAGGGAAAAGACTGCATTCATTTTGCTTCTCCTTTGCGTATGAATGAAAATGCCGCTGCAAAGAGTACGCACCCTTGCACAATTCCGCTTATGTCAAATGCAAAACCCTGCGTTAGGTTTACCCTGTCTGCACTGGAATAAAGCCATGCCAACAGCAGCGAAGACGGAATAAGAAGTGCCGGTTCTGCATGAACTATAAGAGCCGCACTCAATGCGTTCCAGCCCATGTTCATGTAAAAGCCCTTGTGGCAGGTGTAGTAGGTTCCCGTAACCGC
>JAILHV010000186.1 GCA_024695625.1 Treponema sp. | reverse complement strand
CACCTTTACAACCCGGAGACAATCGTTGCTTTGCAGCAGGCAACCCGCAACGCAGACTACAACCGCTTTAAGGAATACACAGCCCTTGTAGATTCAAATGACCATCCCCATACCTTGCGCGCTATGCTGGAATTTAATTTTGCTTCTGACGGGGGAATTCCTCTCGAAGAAGTTGAAAGCGTGGACGAAATTGTAAAGAGGTTCAAGACTGGTGCAATGTCCTACGGTTCAATTTCGGAAGAAGCCCACAAGTGCATGGCTTTGGCAATGAACCACTTGCACGGAAAATCCAACAGCGGTGAAGGCGGCGAAAAACCTGAGCGTCTTGGAACGGAATACAACAGCGCAATCAAGCAGGTTGCATCTGGCCGCTTTGGCGTAACGGAAGAATACCTTTTAAGTGCCCGCGAGATTCAGATTAAGATGGCACAGGGAGCAAAGCCGGGCGAAGGAGGACACCTCCCCGGTAAAAAAGTTTATCCTTGGATTGCAAAGACACGCTATGCAACTCCGGGTGTAGCCCTCATTTCTCCGCCACCGCACCACGACATTTATTCCATAGAAGATTTGGCCCAGCTTATCTACGATTTAAAGAATGCAAACCGCCAGGCAAGAATAAGCGTAAAGCTTGTTAGCGAAGCTGGCGTTGGCACAATCGCTGCTGGTGTTGCAAAGGCTGGAGCACAGGTAATTTTGATTAGCGGACACGACGGCGGAACAGGAGCTGCCCCAATAAGTTCCATCCACCATGCGGGTCTTCCATGGGAGCTTGGCCTTGCGGAAACCCACCAGACACTTATTCAGAACGGACTTCGCGGACGCGTTGTTTTGGAAACAGACGGAAAGCTTATGAGCGGACGTGATGTTGTTATTGCTGCCTTGCTTGGCGCAGAGGAATTTGGTTTTGCAACGGCACCCCTTATTTCCATGGGTTGTTCAATGATGCGCGTTTGCCAGCTGGACACATGTCCTTTTGGCGTTGCCACCCAGAACGAAAAACTCCGTGCAAAATTTCCGGGAAAGCCTGAGTATGTAGAAAACTTTATGAAGTTTATCGCACAGGAAATGCGCGAGATTATGGCAAAGCTTGGGGTACGCTCCGTAGAAGAGCTTTGTGGCCGCACCGATTTGCTAAAGTTTAAGGACAAGCAGGGCTTCAAGAGGGCAGGCCTTGTAGACATGAGCCGTGTTCTTGCAAGCTCAGAAGCTAATAAAGAAGAAGCCTGCGGTTGGAAAAAAGACCGTTCACTCTTTAATTTTGAGCTTGAAAAGAGAATCGACCTTACAAAACTTGTCCCCGATTTTGAAAAGAATGTCGATTCAGGTAGCGGAGAAAAAGATTGCATCAGCATACAGTCAACAGACCGCACGGTTGGAACAGTCCTTGGTAGCGAAATACAGAAGAAGTTTGGCAATAGCCTTAAGGACGACACTTACCGCGTAAACTTTAGGGGTGGTGCTGGACAGAGCTTTGGTGCCTTTATTCCAAAGGGACTTACCCTTAGGCTTGAAGGTGATGCAAACGACGCTTTTGGCAAGGGCCTGAGCGGAGGAAAGCTTGTAATCAAAAAGCCGGCTGCTTTTGAAGGCGATGCAGAAAAGAACATTATCGTAGGAAACGTAGCCCTCTTTGGCGCAACCAGCGGAACTGCTTTTATTAACGGTGTTGCTGGCGAAAGATTCTGCGTAAGAAACTCTGGTGCCACAGTTGTTGCGGAAGGATGCGGAGACCACGGCCTTGAATACATGACAGGAGGAACGGCAGTAATCCTTGGCGGAACAGGAAAGAACCTCTGTGCAGGAATGAGCGGTGGCGTTGCCTACGTGCTTGATGAAAAGCATGACTTGTACAAGAGGCTTAACCACGAGCTTGTAAAGATGTATGCCCTTGATGACGAGACAACAACTCTTCCTTCTTCAATAAGTGATGAAGACAAGCTTCATTCCCTGATTGAACAGCACTTTGCAGAAACAGAAAGTGTCCGCGCAAAGACTATTCTTGACAACTGGAACCATTACCGCAAAGCCTTCAAGAAAATCATTCCTAATGACTACCTAAAGATAATGAAGGAAATTGCAGCTCAGGAAAAGAGCGGTTCTGAACACGAAGAAGCGGTACTTGCAGCGTTTAGAAAGTGCACGGCTTAGGAGGACTAAAATGGCAAAACCAACAGGATTCATGGAATATAAAAGAGTAGAAAATTCAAGCGTTTCCCCTTTGGAGCGCATTGCAAACTTTAAGGAATTTCACCCCAAACTTGACGAAAATGCCAGGCGCGAACAGGCTGCACGCTGTATGAACTGCGGTGTTCCCATGTGTGGTGCTGCCCTTAAGCTAAAGGGAATGGTTACAGGCTGCCCCTTGCACAACTACATACCGGAGTGGAATGATGCCCTCTACAAGGGACAGTTTGACATGGCGGCATGGCGGCTTTTAAAAACTTCCAGCTTCCCCGAATTTACAGGACGCGTTTGTCCTGCTCTTTGCGAAAAGGCATGCAACTGCGGAAGTCCCGTTGTTGGAGAAGAAGCTGTTACTGTTCACGACAATGAGCTTTTTATTATAGAAAAGGCATTTGCAACAGGTTACATGAAGGCTGAACTTCCCAAGACCCGCAGCGGAAAAAAGGTTGCAGTAATTGGTTCAGGGCCAAGCGGACTTGCCGTTGCAGACTGGCTTAACCGCCGCGGACACAGCGTAACTGTTTTTGAAAGGGAAGACAGGGCTGGCGGGCTTTTGATGTACGGCATTCCAAACATGAAGCTTGAAAAAAATATAATTGAACGCCGCATAAATCTTATGAAGGAAGAGGGCGTTGAATTTGTTTTTAATGCGGACGTTGGGCGTTCTGCTTCTGCAGACCATATCCTTGGTGAATACGATGCGGTTGCCCTTTGCTGCGGTGCAAAAAAAGCAAGGGCTTTGAATGCTACAGGAATAAAAAAACTTTCTTTGGATGGCAAAGGTACATCTGGTGGTAAGCCTCTCTTTGAATCGGGACTTGTGTTTGCAGTTGATTTTCTTACCGCTGTTACAAAGTGCGTAATTTCTACAAGTACTGCCCTGGAAAAAATTTCCATGCAGCCTACAAACGGACAGATTGCCCAGATGCTCAAAAAACTCTACGGAATTGAAGTTGAAGGCAAGCACGTTGTTATTGTTGGCGGTGGTGATACAGGAAATGACTGCTGCGGTTCTTCAATCAGGTTGGGGGCTGCAAGTGTTACTCAGATAGAGATGATGCCTTGTCCTCCAGTTGAGCGCTCTTCTTCCAACCCCTGGCCTGAGTGGCCCAAGGTTCTTAAGGTGGACTATGGTGCAGAAGAGTCAATTGCAAAATTTGGCAAAGACCCGCGTGTTTACGAGACAACTGTAAAAGAAGTTATTAATGAAGACGGACACATAAAGGCTGTGCGCACCGTGCAAGTTGAATTCCAGGTAAAAGACGGAAAGAGGCAGCTTGTGGAACGCAGCGGTACGGAAAAAACTCTTCCCTGCGACTTGCTTCTTGTTGCGGCAGGATTCACCGGTTGTGAAGAATATACGGCGAATGCATTTGGTGTTGAACTTGGAGAGCGGGGAACGGTAAAGGCTTTGGAGGCAGGCTATGCAACCTCTGTTCCAAAAATCTTTACGGCTGGAGACATGCACCGCGGACAGTCACTTGTTGTGTGGGCTATTGCGGAAGGCCGTGAATGTGCAAAGCAGATAGACGATTATCTTATGGGCAAGGCTCAGTAAAATGACTGATGACAAGTTTCACGATGAATGCGGTGTTGTTGGAATCTTTGGGGCGGAGAATGCAGCAAGGCTTTCTTATTTTGCCCTTACGGCTTTGCAGCACCGCGGACAGGAAAGCGCCGGTATTGCAGTTAGCGACACCGGTATTGCATCTTCAGAAGGAGCAAAGATAAGTCTTCATAAAGACATGGGGCTTGTGGGGGATGTTTTTTCTACTGAACACTTGCAGAAGCTTAACGGCAACATTTCCGTTGGACATGTGCGCTATGCAACTGCCGGTGGACGCACCATTGAAAACGCCCAGCCATTTTTGAATTCCTTTAAGAACGGTTCCATTGCCTTGTGCCATAACGGTCAGCTTGTGAACCATGCCCAGCTACGAACCCAGCTGGAAGACGGAGGCTCTACCTTTTCCAGTTCAAGCGACAGTGAAGTAATCCTTAAGCTCATAGTAAGAAAGTATATAGAAAACGGCGGCAAGCTTGGCAGTCCCAATACCGGAGACAAGTCGGCAGAAGAAAACCGCAAAAGATTCATAGATGCTGTTGTGCAGACGGCAGGTCTTATAAAGGGGTCTTTTGCCCTTTGCATTATGACTGAGAATATGCTGATTGGTGTCCGCGACCCTAACGGTATAAGGCCCTTGTGTCTTGGAGAAATTTCCGGGGGCGTTGCGGGGGTGTCCCCCGCACAGGGGGTAGAGAGCAACGAAGTGCGAACGCAGGGGGAACTCGCAGCAAGTCCGAATGGACGTAGCTTCGAGCGAATGCCCCCCTCCTATATAATTGCATCGGAGACCTGTGCCATTGATGCTGTTAACGGAAAATTTTTGCGCGACCTTGAGCCCGGAGAAATTGTGGTGGTTACAAAGGATGGTCTTAGTTCCATAAAATACTCGGAAGAAAAAAAGAGGACATGCATTTTTGAGTACGTTTATTTTGCAAGGCCAGATTCTGCAATTGACGGAATTTCTGTTCAGAATGCACGCTACAGGATGGGAGAAGTTTTGGCAAGAGAATCTTCTGTGGAAGCGGACGTTGTGATTGGCGTTCCCGACAGCGGAATTGGAGCGGCACTTGGTTATGCAAAGGCAAGCGGAATTCCTTACGTAACAGGCATTATCAAGAACAAGTACATAGGGCGAACCTTTATTGCTCCGACACAGGCAGAGCGCGAATCAATGGTTTTTGTAAAGCTGAATGCAATTAAAAGTGACCTTGAAGGCAAGCGCGTTATTGTAATAGATGATTCGATTGTGCGAGGAACGACCAGCCGCAGGCTTGTTCAGATTTTGCGCAGGGCTGGTGCAAGGGAAGTTCACTTTAGGGTTTCTTCGCCGCCGGTAAAGTTTCCCTGCTACCTTGGCATTGACACTCCAAGCAAGGCAGAACTTATTTCCAGTACGCATGAGCTTGAATCTATCCGCAAGGAAATAGGGGCAGATTCGCTTTCTTTTATTTCTCTTGAAGGAATGCTTGAAGCTCTTGGCGCGGACAGTTTTTGCAACGGCTGCTTTAACGGCGAATATCCTGTTTGATTGTTCAGACGCTTTGCATACCCCGTAGTTCTTGCGGGGTACTTTTCTATTAACCAGGTTTGTTAACCAGGGTTTGTTACCCGTATCTTTTGATTATGCTTTCTGCAATGGCTATCTTTTTCTGGCCAGTGTCCATGGCTTCTTTTTCTATGAAGCGGTGGGCTTCTGCTTCTGCCATGCTCATGTTCTGCATAAGGAGCATCTTTGCCCGGTTGACAAGCTTTATCTCTTCCATCTTTACCTTTAGCTTTGTTGTTTGGCTGGAAAGAACCTGCACCTTGTACTGGACTGCAATTGCGGCCTTTATCATGCTGTAAAAATAGAACTGGTCAAATGGGTTTGAGATTGTGATGATTCCGTAGCCTTCCACGCGGTAGCTTACTTCTTCAAACAAAGCGGTGGGTGTAAGAAGCAGGATTGTGCTTAGGCTTTCTGATGCGTCTACTGCAAAATCTTCTCCCTTGCCTTCTGCATAATCTGCAAGTATGATGTTGTATCTCCTTTCGGAAATACGGCGGCGGGCTTCATTAAAGTCTGACAGCACTTCCGTTTCAAAGAGCGGGGGCATAAGCATAATGCCTGTGGCTTGAGAAATTTTTGAATCCTTTGTAACGACTAAAACGCTATGGGTATCTTCTGTCATCTTTTAAAATCCAAGGGCTTCCTTTACGAACTGGCTGCTTTCTGCAATTTCTCTGGCTGAATCAAGTGTGTCTGGTAAGGTTTCCATATTTCCATCTGCTGCTTTTTCAAACAGGTTCTTTTCTACAGGCACCGGCGGTTCTAGCTTGTTTTTGATTCCGTCAAGCGCTGCGTGGATAAGGAGGGTAAAGACAAGGTAGGGGTTGCATTCGCTGTCCGGGGTGCGGATTTCTATGCGGCTTGCGTCGTCATGTCTGGTTGCGGGAACACGGATGAATGTTGAGCGGTTTTCGTAGCCCCATGCAATGTGGACTGGAGCCTTGCATGAGCCAAGTCTGTCGTAGGAGTTTTCCGTGCAGTTCATGTAGTAGGTGAGTTCTTTTGCGTGCTTTAGGATTCCTGCCAGCATGTTGCGTCTTTTGGAAGCGTCCGTGCATGATATGTTTATGTGGAAGCCGCTTCCTGCTTGGTTTGCAAGGGGTTTGGGTGAAAAGTCTGCATAGAGTCCTGCGCTTGCGGCTCTTGTGCGTACAATCCATTTGAAGGTTGTGGCGTTGTCTGCTGCGGTGAGTGCATCTGCATGGTGGAAGTCAATTTCGTTCTGGCCGGAGCCTTCTTCGTGGTGGCTTGCTTCCGGCTGTATGCCCATCTGTTCAAGGGTAAAGCATATTTCGCGGCGGATGTTTTCTCCTTTGTCTTCTGGGGCAATGTCCATGTAGCCAGCTCTGTCAAATGGAATCTTTGTTGGCTCCCCATTTTCGTCCAGCTTAAAGAGGTAGAATTCTATTTCTGTTCCAAAGCTGAATTCCACACCGAATTCTTCGCGGGCTTTTTTTACTGCATTTGAAAGAATCTTTCGGCAGTCCTTTTTGTAGGGGCTTCCGTCCGGGTAGGAGATTGTGCAGAACATCCTTACAACTTTTCCTGTGTTTGGTCTCCAGGGAAGGATAGCAACTGTTGTTGGGTCCGGGTGCAGGAAAAGGTCTGATTTTTCTGCTGTCTCAAAGCCGTAGATTGCAGAAGCGTCAAAGCTAACTCCGTTTTCAAAGGCGCTTTTTAGCTGTCCCGCCATGATGGAAATATTTTTTTGTACTCCGCGCAAGTCAAAAAAAGCAAGCCTTACAAACTTTACGTCTTCTTCCTGAACATATTCCAAAACTTCTTCTACTGTGTACATAAAAACCTCTTTCGTTATTTTCTATTATAATTTAATGCAGGCATGCTTTCAAGAATTCTACGAAGAGGGGGCCTGCATTGTTGGGGCGGCTCTTGAATTCCGGGTGGAACTGAACTCCCACGTGGAATTGGCCTTGTATTTCTACAGCTTCTACGAGTGTGCCGTCTGGGCTTGTTCCGCTGATTGTTAAGCCTGCACTCTTCATCTGCTCGCGGTAGTCGTTGTTGAATTCGTAGCGGTGGCGGTGGCGCTCGTGGATTGTATTGTCTTTAATGACATTTTTGTATGCCTTTTCCAGGATTGTTCCGGCAGAAACAAGGCAGGGGTAGCTTCCAAGCCTCATCGTTCCTCCTTTTATTACACCCTCCTGGTCTTTCATCAAGTCTATGACCGTGTGTTCGCAGAGCTCGTCAAATTCCCTGGAGTTTGCATCTTCATAGCCAAGTACGCTGCGGGCAAATTCTATTACTGCAATTTGCATTCCAAGGCAAATGCCAAAGTATGGAATCTTGTGGGTTCTTGCAAAGCGGCATGCGCTTATCATTCCCTCTATTCCGCGGTGGCCGAATCCTCCCGGAAGAATGATTCCCTGGCAGCCTGCAAAAATCTCCGGGGCAGTTTCGTCTGTTACGCTGTCTGAGTCTACCCATTTTATCTTTACGTTCTTTCCAACTACAAAGCTTGCATGGTTCAGCGATTCGATTATGCTAAGGTAGGAGTCGTGAAGCTTTACGTATTTTCCAACCAGGGCAATCTGTAGGTCGCCGCTCCTCTTGTGGATTGTTTCCACCATTTTTGACCATTCGGAAAGGGCAGGATAGTCCGCCTTGTTTTCCAAGCCCAAGTCCCTGCAAACAACGTCGTCCATGTTCTGGGCGTGCAGCATGAGGGGCACTTCGTAAAGGCTTTTGCAGGTTGTGTTGTTGATAACACAGTCTTCCCCAACGTTGCAGAAGAGGGAAATCTTTTTGCGGATGTCGGAAGGAATTTCTTTGTCGCAGCGGGCAACTATAATGTCCGGGTGGATTCCTACAGCCATAAGCTCTTTTACTGAGTGCTGTGTTGGCTTTGATTTGTATTCATCTGAACCGCTTATGTAGGGCACAAGGCAGACGTGGATAAAAAGACAGTTGCGCCTTCCAACTTCCAGTGCAAGCTGGCGTATTGCTTCTAAGAAGGGCTGGCTTTCTATGTCTCCAATTGTACCACCAATTTCCACTATGCTTACGTCTGCTCCGCTTACCTCTGCGTTCTTTAGGATAAAGTCCTTGATCTCGTTTGTTACATGGGGAATAATCTGAACCGTCTGGCCAAGGTATTCACCCTGGCGTTCCTTGTTGAGTACGTTCCAGTAAACCCTGCCGCTTGTTAGGTTGGAGTATTTGGTAAGGTTTTCGTCAATAAAGCGCTCGTAGTGGCCAAGGTCCAGGTCTGTTTCTGCTCCGTCGTCTGTTACGAATACTTCTCCGTGCTGGAAGGGGCTCATTGTACCCGGGTCCACGTTCATGTATGGGTCAAGTTTTTGAGAGGCAATTTTTAGCCCACGGCACTTTAAAAGGCGTCCAAGGCTTGCCGCTGTAATTCCCTTTCCAAGTCCGCTGACTACTCCGCCTGTTACAAATATGAATTTAGACATTGTTTCTTCTCCCATAAAAATCGCGAATCAAAGCTTTGTGATGTCCACAAGACTTGTGTTTTCTTCCGTATAAGCGGATGCAAGGCAGTCTGCAAGTGCGTTTGCAGTGTCTATTGAGGTAAGGCAGTCTATGTCCCTTTCTACCGCAAGACGGCGCAGCTTTACGCTTTCTACAGCAGGGTCGCGTCCCTTTGCTGATGTAGAAACTACGTAGCAAACCTTGCCGCTTTCCAAAAGGGTCATGACGTTTTCGCTGTAGTTTTCGTGAACCTTTGCAACGTGGGTTACAGGCATTCCGCTTCTTTCTATTGTTGAGGCATTTCCGCTTGTGGCATAAAGGGTAAATCCCAGGTCGTAGAATTTCTTTGCAAGGGGCGGAAGTTCAGGAAGGTCTGTTTCCCTTACGGAGAACAATACTCCGTATGCAGATTGCGGGGGCGTTGCGGGGGTGTCCCCCGCAGAGGGGGTAGGGCGCAACGGAGTGCGACCGCAGGGGGAATCCTCCCCCTCATGGGATTTTGGACGTATCATCTTCCAACCGGCGGCGCTCATTCCCTTAAAGATTGCCTCTTCCCGGGACGATGCAATTCCAAGCACTTCCCCTGTGGACTTCATTTCCGGGCCTAAGTGGGTGTCTACGTCCATGAGTTTTTCAAAGCTGAATACAGGAACCTTTACCGCAAAGTAGCCAGGCTTTTTGTAGAGGCCAGTGCCGTATCCCATTCTGCTGATGCTTTCGCCAAGCATTGCGCGGGTAGCAAGTTCTATCATGGGAACTCCGCTTACCTTGCTAAGGTAGGGAACTGTGCGGCTTGAGCGGGGGTTTGCTTCGATGATGTAAAGTTCATCCTTGTAGATTAGGTACTGGATGTTTACAAGCCCTTTTGTTCCGAGTGCCAGTGCCAGGTCGCATGACTGACGTACGATTTTTTCTTCTATTTCTGCTGAAAAGACTCCCGGGTAAACTGCAATTGAGTCTCCCGAGTGGATGCCGGTACGTTCAATGTGCTCCATGATTCCCGGTATAAGAACGTCCTTGCTGTCGCAGATGCAGTCAACTTCCAGTTCTTTTCCTTCCATATATTTGTCGATTAGAACAGGATTTTTTATTCCCCCGCGGAGGATTATCTTCATGTATTCTTTTACGTCCGCATTGTCCCTTGCAATAATCATGTTCTGACCGCCTAATACGTAGCTTGGGCGCATCAATACGGGGTAGGTGATTCTTGCCGCTGCTTCAAGTGCTTCCGCTTCTGTAAAAACGGTTAGTCCTTTTGGCCTTTTTATGTTTAGCCTGTCGCAGAGCTCTTCAAAGCGTTCCCTGTCTTCTGCAAGGTCTATGGCATCTGCGCTGGTTCCAAGAATTTTTACACCCTGGCTGTCCAGGTATTTTGCAAGCTTTATTGCGGTTCCACCTCCAAAGGCAACTACAACGCCAAGCGGTTTTTCTACGGCCAGCACATTCATTACATCCGGTGGCGTTAGCGGTTCAAAGTAGAGGCGATCGGCTGTGTCAAAGTCTGTGGATACAGTCTCCGGGTTGTTGTTGATGATTGCAACTTCGTAGCCAAGTTTTTTAAGGGCTTGGACGCACTGGACTGATGCGTAGTCAAATTCGATGCCCTGCCCGATGCGGATTGGTCCTGAGCCAAGTACGACGATGGTCCCTTTTGATTTGTCTGACATAAAAATCCTCTGAAAAAAAGTAAAGGTCTTTTTTAGCCCTTGTAGGCGTCGTTGTGAACACCGGCAATGGCCCTTCCGCTGGGTTCGTCTGCATTTTTCCATGCGGCATCCCATTCAAGGGCTTTTGCGGTAGAGCAGGCAACTCCGGCTTCGTGGGGAACACATCTTGCGGCACTGTCGCTTGGGAAGAGGCGGCTGTAGATTTCGCGGTAGTAGTATTCCTCCTTTGTTTTTGGAGGGTTAACCGGGAAACGGTTTTCGCGTCTTGCAAATTCTGCATCGCTTACTTTTTCTTCCGTGATTTTTTTGAGGGTGTCTATCCAGTTGTAGCCTACGCCGTCACTGAACTGTTCCTTTTGCCTCCAGCAGATGTCCTGGGGAAGCAGGTCTTCAAACGCTTTCCGCAAGATCCATTTTTCCATGCGTTGTTTTCCGTCAGAAAGCTTTATGTTCATCTTGTCGCTTGGGTTAAGGTTCATGGCAATGTCTATAAAGTCTTTGTCCAGGAAGGGAACTCGGCCTTCAACACCCCATGCCATGAGGCTCTTGTTTGCACGCAGACAGTCGTAGAGGTGCAGCTTGCTCATCTTGCGCACAAGCTCTTCGTGGAATTCTTTTGCGTTGGGTGCCTTGTGGAAATAGAGGTAGCCGCCAAAAAGCTCGTCGCTTCCTTCTCCAGAAAGAACCATCTTTATTCC
>JAILHV010000218.1 GCA_024695625.1 Treponema sp. | reverse complement strand
TCTCCGAATGAAGATACTTCTTCTGCTGAACTTGCGCCATCTCCAAAGGAAGCGAATGCGTCTTCGCCGAATGAAGATACGCTTTCTTCTGAGCCAGATGTTACATCTGCGCTGCCTGCACCTTCACCGAATGATGAAAATGCGTCGTCTCCAAAAGAAGATATTCCTGATTCATCTTGGCCGCCGGATGCCATGCCTGCAATTTCTGCGGTTGCCGGGTCGTGCCATACCTGGTTTACGCGCTTTATGAATGTTGTGAATGAAGCAATCTTTCCTATTTTGTCCGGGTATGTTGCAAGAAGGTATTGCTGCATTTCGTCCACTGCGGTAAGGAGTTCCGGGTTTGTAACGTCGCCGTCTTCCTTTCCGCTTATGAGGAAGTATGTGCTGTTTGTTCCTGCGTAGTGCTCGTCTACATAGTCAAGGTTCTGCCTGAATTCTGATGAGCGGGGGAAGTAGTTTACCAAAGCGGTGTCTATGTTTATAAGGCGGAATCCTGTTATTGCTATCGTTAGGATTGCCACCGTAAAAATGATGAGACGTGCCGGCGTTCCGCAAAAGAAGCGGTAGATTGCATAAGTTGTTTCGCCAGATGCTTCTTCCGCGGTTTTGCCACCACGTCTCTGATGTGCAAGGTCAATGCGCCTTCTTACCTTTTCAGAAAGCTTTTCGATTGGGGTCTTTCTGTGGGCAAGCTTGTAAGGCTTTACGAGTATGAGTGCCGGTATGAATATGACAGAAAAGAGCAGTGCAAAGACAACTCCTATTGCCATGAAGACTGCAAAGCTGTGAAGGCATTCAATTGGGCTTGTTACAAGAGATGCAAAACCAACGGCTGTTGTAAGGGCTGCAAGAAGAACTGCCTTTGAAACTTCTTTGAGTCCCCTGAAAACTGCGTCTTCGTATATTTCTTTTGTGAGTTCACCTTCCACGTCGTTAAGCTCGTTGTAGTAGTGGGTTAGCACGTGTATTCCGTAGGCTGAACCTGATGCAATGAGGGCTACCGGTATTACTGATGAAACGAGGGTGAATGTTTCGTGAAGGAGGGCCATGAGTCCGCATGAGCAGACAGTTGCCATGAGTACCGTAAGCAGGGGCAGGAATGTTCCTTCCAATGTGTGGAAGCTAAAGTAGAGTGTTATAAGAAGCACTATTGCTACAAGTGGAATAAGGCGGGTAAGGTCTGAGAGCATGAAGCTCTTTGAGTTTTCTGAAAGGGAAGGGTCGCCGTAGAATTTGTAGGTAAGGTTCTTTCCTGCAAGTTCCTTTTCTGTGATTGCGCGGATGTTGTCCAGAACTTCCTGGTTGCGAACGGAGTCGCCCTTTGCCTTGTAGGTTGCCTTCTTTGCGGCAGTGCGGTTCTTCTTGGCTTCTTTTACTGCTGCCTTTAGAGAAGCGATTGTTTCTGCGTCCGAAGTTTTTGCGCTGACAGCTTCTTTTAGGGCTGCCTTTGCCTTTGCATATTCTTGGTCTGCGCTTTCGAATGCAATCTGTTCTTCGCCTTTTGGTTCAAGGGTAACCTGTATCTGTGTGCCTGTGTAGTTGTCGTCTATTATTACGCGGCTGTAGATGTCGTCCCATTCGTTGAGACGGTCCTTTAGGCGGGAAAGCATTTCTTTGCTTCCGATGTAGTTGCCGCTTTCGTCGTAGTCTTCGTCGGGAATGAGCTGGCTTGCAGAAATTGCACCGTCCTGGTTGCAAACATAGTCAATGTGGGTAAGGGAGTCTACGTCTTCTACATATTTTACTTTGAGGGCCTGGTCTGTTATGTTCTTTATTACCTGGATGTTTTCCGGTGTAAGGATTGTGCCACTTTTTGCCTCTATGCTGATTCCCAGTGAAATCATTGAACCAAATTCATCTTCCGTCTTGGTAAGGCGGGTGTAGGATTCGTCGTTCTTGGGGAAGAACATTCTGATTGTGTTTTCGATTGTGAGATCCTTTAGGAAGAATCCCAGAAATCCTGTAAGGGCGATGGAGAATACTATGATAATCCACGGATGCTTAAAAAACTTTTTTACGAAATTCATAAAAACTCCTCTTGCTTTATATGGGTGAACACTGAGCTTTTTTTTTTTGCAAGCGTTCAATTTGTTAAACCAATGACTGTAATATACCAAGTTTGAATGCAAATGTCAATAGTTTTGGTAAAAAAAATTAAACGCTTAAACGTTTGAATGTTCAAAGGTTTAATTATTTGGACAAAGATATTGACAAAGAGACTGCAAGGATTTATATTGGAAGAATACGAAAGCAATGTTTTTCGCAAACAAAGGAAGGGATGATTTGATAGACAAGAAGGAACTTAAAAGGCTTATTGACAAATTTAAAACCTGCGGTCCAATGCTTGTTGCCCTGGGTGACGAGGTTAGGCAGAACATTCTCTTGAAGCTGGCAGACTCCGGCTTTGAAGGCATTAACGTTACCAATCTTTCTGCCAAGACAAACCTTTCCCGGCCGGCAATTTCCCACCACCTTAAGGTTCTTAAGGATTCTGGCTGGGTTGTTCCGGTAAAGAAGGGAACTCAGATTTTTTACCAGCTTAGCCTTGATTCAAACCTTGGAATGATTTCTAGCCTTATAGAATCCATCCGCAAGATGGAAGCCGCCTACGCCAAGGAGTTTGCGGAGAAAAACAAGGAGTAGGGGGTGACAGGACGGTCCCTGAGGCTCTCGAAGGGCCGTGTAGGAAGGTGGTATTTAAGCTTATACAGATGCTGAAATTACTTGCTTGCAAGTGCGTTCAGCATGACGGCTAGGCAGGACGGTTGTCATCCCGAACTGGTTTCGGGATCTGTGGAAGATGGTATTTAAACTTATACAGACCCTGAAACGAGTTCAGGGTGACGGCTAGGACTTGTACAGATGCTGTGGTTCGACAAGCTCACCAACCGGTTTAGCATGACGGTAGGTTGCATATTAATGCACGGCAGGGATTGTAGGGGCGGGCGATAGCCCGTTCCGGCGGGAGTGCGTAGCGCGACCAGAGGAATGGAGCCGAATGGCGGAACCCCGGAAAGCGCCTAAAAAATGGCCTCCTTGCCATTTTTTAGACCGGGTTTTCTGACGAAAACCCGCGAGACTGTATGCAAACATTTGACGCGCCCTCCATGGCGCTATAGTTTCTAAAAAAATGGCAAGGTGTGTTTTTGGGACGCGTTTGTTCAGCAGGAAAAAGTGCCGCAAAAAAAGAAAAAAATGGATGGGGCTAAAATTTGACCGCCTGTTTGACTAAGGCAAAATAAATGCGCTATAATATTTTTTATGAACAATTTTTCACACGTAATTTTAAAGAACAAAGAAGACATTGAGATTTCCCAGGGCTTTCCTTGGGTTTACGATAACGAGATTTTTTCCGTAAAGTGGCTTGCCGAAGATGGTTCGGGCGTTAAGACCACGACGCTTGCAGAGGCACAGGTAAAGGCCGGCAGTGCGGTTGAAGTTTATTCCAGCAAGGGAACTTTTTTGGGAACGGGTATTTTTAATCCGTCTTCAAAGATTACAGTCCGCCTTATTGGCCGCGAGCATGCAGATAAAATCATGGCGGATTCAGCGGCATACTGGGATAAGGCCGTGCGCAATTCAGTGAACATCCGCGCCCTTAGCTTTGACCGCATGGACAGCTGCCGCATTATCTACGGCGAGGCGGATTTTATTCCGGGTCTTGTTGCCGAGCGCTACGTTGCCTACAGCGGTGAAAGAACGGCTGTTTTTGTTGTGGTTCAGTTTTTGTCCCTTGCCTGCGAAGTGTTCAGGAAGGAGATTATTGATTCCATAAAGTCTGTCTGCAAACCGGACGGAATTTATGAAAGAAGCGATGCTCCTGTTCGCGAGAAGGAAGGGCTTGAGCAGAAGACAGGCTGGCTTTTGGGAACCGGCACCCACTTTGTTAAGGACGGAGTTATTACCATTAAGGAGAACGGAATTTTCCTTGATGTGGACATTGTTAACGGTCAGAAAACCGGATACTTTCTTGACCAGAAGTTCAACCGTGCGGCTGTGGCTTCTTACTGTCACGGAAAGCGCGTTCTTGATGCCTTTTCGCATACCGGTGCCTTTGGCCTTAATGCTGCTAAGGCTGGTGCAAAGAGCGTTGTATGTGCGGACATTAGCCAGGAAGCGGTTGATTTGATTAGCCACAATGCGGAATCTAACGGAGTTTCCGGCAAGCTGACGGCTGTTTGTGCGGATGTTTTTGACCTTTTGAGGCAGTACGAGGAGAAGGGCGAAAAGTTTGACGTTATTATCCTTGACCCACCGGCCTTTACAAAAAGTGCAAGGCAGATTCAGAAGGCATACGGCGGCTACAAGGAGATTAACCTTCGTGCCATGCGCATTTTGAGCGAGGGCGGCATACTTGTTACCTGTTCATGCTCCTATTATTTTGACGAGAACACCTTCTATTCAATGGTCATGCATGCGGCTAAGGACAGCCACAAGAGCGTACAGGTTCTTCAGAAGAGGGGAGCTGCCCCTGACCATCCGGTTCTTGTGGGCTATCCCCAGAGC
>JAILHV010000180.1 GCA_024695625.1 Treponema sp. | reverse complement strand
CATGGCTATAGACGCAGGCCTTACTAAAATAGAAGATTTGTGCATGGAAGAACTCCAGCAGTGTTCTGAACTGATTCAGGAAGACATCTACGAAAAGCTTGACCCGGCAGCTTGTGTTGCCCAAAGAAAAACCACAGGAGGACCTTCCCCTGTGACTACTGCAAAGCAGATAAAATTTTTGCAAAACTTCTGCAAGAAAAATAGAAAGTAAAATATTTTCAAATAGCGATTCCCTTTGCAGCAGGAGAAAGCGCGGCAGGCACTGGAGGGGCCCGCCGTAGGCGGGTTGCCGCTGGGTGAGCGTAGTCGAACCCCGGCAATGGAGGGGTTGGGCCCCCGGAACCCCGGAAGCGCCACACAATGGGCACAAATCATCAGCATGACACATATATGTTAAAACAACTATCTGCCGCAAAAAACAAATTCCATGCTATAATATAAATAGTAACCAAAGCATGCTACATTCATTTAAAAACTGTAGGTGGTATATATGAAAAAGAATTTTTCTTTGGCAGGTATTTTGATGGGAATTATTATTGCTTCGTCTACTTGTATTACGGCTTCGGGAACGGAAAGCAAGGCTAAAAGCGATTCACAAAACGAATCGGGAAAAAGCTTTACGGTTCTAAGCATGACCCCGGAGGGAGAGCTTCCTTCACAGGTTGAATACCCTTCTATACAGATTCAGTTTTCTGAACCTGTTGTTGCCCTAAAGGAACTTGGCGAACAGGAAAGCTCCAGCTACGTGTTTTCCATTGAACCGCCGCTTAAAGGGGTTTTCCGCTGGAAGGGTACATCTGTACTCTCTTTTGACAGCACGGACAAAACTGTACCCCAAAAACAGTATACATTGCGCATAAATCCAAACCTTTTGTCTAAAAAAGGAAACAAGATTTCCGGCAAGCTGGAATACACCTTCCACACGGAAGAATTAAAGCTCAACTCCATACAGCCCGCTTACTCTGCTTACAAGGAAGGCCGCTATGTGGACACTTCAAGCGTTCCGCCAGAACTTGCAAAAGACATAGCCCTTCATTTTAACCTGCCAGTAAACGCAGCGGTTGTTTCAAAGACAATAACCGTTACGGACAACAAAAACACCACCTATAACTTTTCCGCTTTGAATGACGGCGAAAAAACCCTTGTGCTTCACTTAAAGGATACCCCAGCAGAAGACAGGCAGATAACCGTTACGCTGCAGAAGGGTTCAATGGCAGACAAAGACTGCTACCCCACAAGCGCAAACCGCTCAAGAAGCTTCCACACGCTTATCCCCTTTGTAATAAAGGACTGCTCAGAAAACATAAGGTGGCTCTCCCGCCAGTACGACAAGCCCGTACGCCTAACATTCTCTTCTATATTAAAGGAAGAAAGTGAAGCAGAGCTTGCCCAGTTCATAACCGCAGAAGGTAAAAAGAAGAAGGCCTCAGTTACAAAAGAAAACCTTTTGGTACAGGGACAGACACTCCTGATTTTTGGTTTGCCCTTTGACTACAATGAAACATATACGCTAAAAGTCTCTTCCAGCCTAAAAGACATCTACGGCCGCAAGCTGGACAAGGACTATTCCTTTACAATAAAAGTGCCCGATGCAGAAAGCTTTGTATCCTTTAAGAATTCTGGGCTTCAGACATTGGAAAGCCAGTTTACCCCAAGGATTGTATTTACCCACCAGAACATTAAGTCTCCGTCTTCCTACAGGATTGAACCTTTGACAAATGCAGACGGAAGCAAATCTACCCAACGTGGCAAGACAATAAGCCTTGACGTTTCAAAGATTCCCCAGAACAAGAGAATTACGGAATCCGTAGACCTCCGCGACTATTTGCAGAAGGTTGGAAACCAGTACCGCGGAGCCGTCCTCTTTAAGGCTAAGGTCAATGTTGAGCGCAAGTGGCAGGACTGGAAAACCAAGAAATACCGCACGGAACTTGATGACTACACCAACGAGCAGATAATTCAGGTAACAGATTTGGGTCTTACCGTACGCTATGCCTACAACCGCGCAGTTGTCATGGTAACAAGCCTTTCTACGGGTAAATCTGTACCCAACGCAACCGTTAACGTAAAGATTGTTCCATACAGCGA
>JAILHV010000167.1 GCA_024695625.1 Treponema sp. | reverse complement strand
TTTAAGTTCAGCATCGTAATCATCGCCGTCTTCTTCGTATTCAGAAGAGTCCGTTTGGGAATTTGTCTTGGCTTTTTCTGGAAACATAAGCGACATTCCTGATAGGATGAATAAAAATACCAGTGCAAGTTTTTTCATATTTGCTCCTTCTTGTGCGGTTGGCTTACTTGCCATTAAGCCTAGCCGGGATTGGAGGGGCGGCGCAGCCGTTGCGGTAGCAATGGAGCGGGAAGGGACCCGCGGAACCCCGGAAAGCCCGTTCCAAAAGGCCTCCCCGAAGGGGCAGTTTTACAGGAAAAAGCGGCTCCAGATAAGAAAAAAAATCTTCCAGAAAAACTGTCCCAGGGTTTTTATTTGTTTGCTCTATGCAAAATAGGAAACGCCTGCGCGGAAAATGTTCTGGCAGGAGTTTTCGTTTTTGCTTGCAATGCCCTCCACGGCAATGTTTTTGATCAGGTCTGCGGATGAGCCGTTTGCGTCAAGGCCTACGGTGCGCTCGTTGTGTCCCATTTTGCCGAGGACGTGTCCGTCTGGGCTTGTGAGGCCTTCGATTGCAAAGAGGCTGCCGTTGGGGTTATCCGGTTCGCTGATGCTTGGCATGCCGTTTTCGTCTACGTACTGGGTAAAGACTTGTCCTGCCTGGAAGAGCTGTTTGGCAAGGTCCTTTTCCATTACAATGCGGCCTTCTCCGTGGCTTACGGGGATTAGGTGCATCTTTGGTTCAAGGACGCTTTTGTCCAGTGCCCAGGGGCTGTTTGCGCTTACGATTCTTGTGCGGACCACGCGGCTTACGAGGCGGCCAACATTGTTAAAGGTAAGGGTTGGCGTTTTGTCCGTCATGTCGCGGATTTCTCCGTAGGGGACAAGGCCTGTCTTGATAAGGGCCTGGAATCCGTTGCAGATGCCAAGTACAAGACCATTGCGCTTTTTGAGCAAGTCCATGATTGCGTCTGCTACCTGGTGCTCGCGGATTACGTTTGCAATGTATTTGCCGGAACCGTCGGGTTCGTCTCCACTGCTGAATCCACCTGAGAATGCAAGGATCTGTGCCTCCTGAATTTCTTTTGCAAAGTTCCTGAGGCTTTGAGAAAGTTCTTCCGGCGTGCGGTTGCGGAATACCATAATCTTTGTTTCCGCTCCGTTCAGGTTGAATGCGCGTGCCATGTCGTACTCGCAGTTTGTTCCTGGGAATACGGGGATGATTACGCGTGGCTTTGATGCAGGAAGATTCTTAATGTTGAAGGATGCGCGTGCTTTTGCAAGGGATTCGTGCTCTTTCTTTGCCCAGTCTTCAAGTGCGTCCTGTTCCTTTTTGCCGCTTACCGGAGGGAATACGACAGAAAGTTTTTCTTCCCAGGCTTTTTCTATCTTGTCCAGGGCGATTGTTGTGCCAAAGACGTTGATTGATTTTTCTGCTGTTGTTTCTCCAAGCTTTACAACTGTTCCTTCTGCAAAGTCTGCAACAGCTTCCAGGTCTTCTGCGCTTTCCACGATGATTGAACCGTAGAGCGGGGTAAATAGGTCGCGTGCGCTTACGTCAAGGTCAAGTTCGGCTGCGGTTGCGCTTTCTGGAATCATCCTGATTGCGGCACCGATTCTGTTGCCCATTGCCATTTTGCTTACGGCTTCTGCAATACCGCCGGCAGTTACCGGGTACATTGCGCTGATTTTACCGCTGGCATTAAGCTTGTAGAGAACTTCGGAGTTCTGCTTGAAGGTTTCAAAGTCTGGTGCAAGGGCTTGTGAATATGGAACGCTTACAAGGTAAATTCCGTTTCCGGCTTTCTGGAATGAACCGCTTCTGATGTTTTTTGCGGTGTCGGTTGTTACGGCAAAGCTTACGAGTGTGTGTGGAACGTTGAGCTTTTCAAAGGTTCCGCTCATGCTGTCCTTACCGCCGATTGAACCTGTGCCCATGGAATTCTGTGCGTCCAAGGCTCCAAGCAAGGCTGCTGCGGGGTAGCCCCAAGTCTTTTTGTCTACAGCGCGTCCGAAGAATTCCTGGAATGAAAGGTAACAGGTGGATGCGCGTCCGCCAAGACAGGTAATCTTTGCAAGACTGGACAAAACTGCTGTCTGTCCGCCGTGCCATGCTGACCACTGGGCAACGCGGGGGTCAAAGCCGTAGCTCATAAGGCTGACGGTAGAAGTTTCGCGGGGAGAAAGGACCGGAATCTTTGCGGCCATACCGGCTTCCGGTGTGCACTGGTACTTTCCGCCATAAGGCATAAGGACTGATGACGCACCGATTGAACCGTCAAAGCCTTCTCCCAAACCGCGCTGTGAGCAGCAGGCAAGGTCCTGCATGTTTGCAATCCAGGCTTTTTCTACTGCGGCTGAATCAGGGTTTTCTCCCAAGATCTTTGCAACGCTTTCAAGTGGATTTACAAGTGGTGATTTTTTTGGTTCTGCAGGGCTTTCCAAAAGGGCTTCTGCCTCGTGTGGGGCACCAGCTGTGTCTATGAATGAGCGGTCAATGTCTACGATTGTCTTTCCGCGCCACTTCATTACCATGCGGTTTGTGTCCGTAACGGTTGCAACAACAACTGCGTTAAGGTTTTCTGCGTTTGCGGCTTCGATGAACTTCTGCACGTTTTCTTTGCGGACAACAACTGCCATGCGTTCCTGGCTTTCGCTTATTGCAAGTTCAGTTCCGTCAAGGCCTTCATACTTCTTTGGTACCGCATCCAAGTTAATGTCAAGACCAGGTGCTAGTTCTCCAACGGCTACGCTTACGCCACCGGCACCAAAGTCGTTGCAGCGGCGGATCATAAGGCAGGCTTCTTTGTTGCGGAAGAGGCGCTGGATTTTGCGTTCTTCTACGGCATTTCCCTTCTGAACTTCTGCAGCGGCTGTAGTAACGGACTTTTGTGTGTGAACCTTGGAAGAACCTGTAGCTCCACCAATACCGTCGCGTCCTGTTCCGCCACCAAGCAAGATGATAATGTCTCCGGCTTCCGGAGTTTCTCGGAGAACAAGGTCAACTGGGGCAGCGGCAATAACCGCACCAAGCTCCATGCGCTTTGCAAGGTAACCTGGGTGGTAAACTTCTGCAACCTGGCCAGTAGTTAGACCAATCTGGTTTCCGTAAGAAGAGAATCCCTGGGCAGCCTCGCGGGTAAGCTTCATCTGCGGGAGCTTTCCGGGCAGGGTCTGGTTAAGAGGAACTGTCGGGTCTGCCGCACCTGTTACGCGGAGTGCCTGGTAAACCCAAGAGCGTGCGCTAAGCGGGTCACGGATTGCTCCTCCAATACATGTTGCAGCTCCTCCAAAGGGTTCAATTTCTGTAGGATGGTTATGGGTTTCGTTCTTAAATTCAAGCAGCCAGCGTTCAGTCTCTTCTTTTGCCAAAGGCTTGCCGGAAGCATCTGTTGTATAATGAACGTCAATGTAAATGGAACAGGCGTTGTTTTCTTCGCTAACTTCCAGTTCTTTTAGGCCGCCGTGGGCACGAAGGTATTTTGCACCAATGCAGGCCATGTCCATAAGGGTTACTTTCTTGTCTGGACGGTTTGCGTAGAGGTCTGCCCTCATGTCCGTGTAGTGCTGGTAGCTTGAACGGAAAAGGTCTGCATAAGGGCCGTCTTCTATCTGAATGTCCTTAAGAATCGTGTTGAATGTTGTGTGGCGGCAGTGGTCGCTCCAGTAAGTGTCAAGAACGCGGATCTCCGTAATGGTTGGGTCGCGGTTAATCTTCTTAAAGTAATCCTGCATCCACTTGATGTCTGCAAAATCCATTGCAAGGCCAAGCTGGTTGCGGTAGGCTTCAAGGTCCTTTTCGTTCAAAGAGATAAAGCCTGTTACAATTTCTATGTCTCCGGGAACATGGGTTTGCATTTGCAGAGTCTTTGGCTTTGCTGAATCTGCCAAACGGCTGTCCACCGGATTTATAAGGTAATGCTGAATTTTTTCTACGTCGTTAGCGGCAACGTTTCCGCTAAGCAAAACGATTTTTGCGCATTTTACGCGGGGAGGTTCTGTGCCAACCGTAACGGAACCTTTTAGACCTTCACGCAAAAGGCTAAGGCACTGCTCTGCAGAATCCGCACGCTGGTCGTACTGCCCGGGCAGGTATTCCCAGATAATCTGAGTTGAACCTGCGGGCACTTCAAAATCTTCAAAGAAAACATTGTCCGACTGGGGTTCGGAGAAAATGCGTGTGGCTGCCGATTTTGCAACAGCGTCAGAAACATTTTCTATATCGTACCGGTTCAGGTAACGAACACCGGTAACACCACCAATTCCCAAAAAACCGCTTATTTCGGAATAAATCCGCGCCGCTTCGTTTGCAAAGCCGGCCTTTCTTTCTACGTAGATACGAACCATGGGT
>JAILHV010000161.1 GCA_024695625.1 Treponema sp. | reverse complement strand
ACGGTTCTTATTCTTAGAATTTTTGTTTACCGTCTTTGCAATCTTCTGATCAGAATTTTCAATTACAAGCAGATTGTTTACGCCAAGCTGGTCGCTCTTGTTTGCAAGGAACATTACAGTTTTAAAGCTTGCCTCTGTTTCTGCAGAACATCCAACAAAAGCTGCAAAGTAGTCAAGGCCATAGTCGTCTGTAAGATAGCGGAATGGGAAACGGTCTGCAAACACAAGAGTCTTCTTGGAAGCAGCCTTTATTGCGCTCTCGTACTGGGCATCCAAAGCGGCAAGCTGTTTGTTGTAAGCCAAGCAATTTGCCTTGTAGCTTGCGGCATTTTTTGCATCCGCTTTCTGCAAAGCAACACTAATCGCAGAAGTCAAAAGCTGGGCGTTGCGCAAAGAAAGCCAAACGTGTTCATCAAGTTCCTCTTCTTCCTCGTCATCATCGTGATCGTGGTCGTGGGCATCGTGATGTTCAGCGTCGTGCTCATGCTCGTGCTCATGTTCGTGTTCAGCTTCCATGCCCTCTTTTACTTCTTCTGCCTTTGCCCTGTCTCCCATAACTTCCATCATGTTAACAACCTGAATGTTCTTGTTGCGTACGTTCTTAAGCGCATCCTTAACCCAACCGTCGCTTTCTCCACCAACATAAATAAAAACATCGCTTTCCGAAATTTTTACAATGTCCTGAACCGTTGGCTGGTAACTGTGCAAATCCACACCTTTAGAAAGAAGCATCGTCAGGTCTGCATCGTTCTTGCCAATAACCTCTTTTGCCCAATCATAAGCAGGGAAAATTGTTGCCACAACCTTTATCTTTGAACCATTCTTTGAATTTGCCTTTGAGTTTGTTTTTGCAATTGCCATTGTACCAATTCCGGCAAGTAAAATTATAGAAGCAAATGCTGCTGTAAAAATCTTTTTCATTTTTTTCTCCATAAAATCTGTGTAATCAAAATCTTTGTTTTTTTTATTCGGACCAGCCTTAAATTGCTAACCCGCTTTCCAGGACTACGCTTTCGCTCCGGCCCGCCTGTGGCGGTCTGGCTGCGCCATCCTTACAATCGGGGGTAGGTGCATTTTGAAAAAGCCCAAGCCCCTCCGCTGCCATGAAAATTTTGCAAAAAAAAATTGTCAGTTGTTCTTGCGGATTTTTTTGGAAACAGGAGTTTCTTTTTGTATATTTAAATTAGAAAAGAAAAATGCAAATGCAAAAAAAGCAAACAGAAAATGCAAAAGCAAGTGTGTGTTTGGATGACTTTCTATTGAACGCAAAGTCCTTTGTGCCGTATTCAGCAAAAGGCAAACAGGGCAGTCATCTCCAGAACATTCGTGGCCAGCATGAATAAATCCAGAAAAGGCCAGTGCGGTAAATGCCAAAAGGGCAAGCATAAAAATGCAAAGCTTAAAAACAGCAATCTTTTTGCAAAGACTATTCTTCATCTTTACCTTCCCTCCTGCTGCTGCATTTTTCGCAAATCCCGTAAAAAACTGTTCTTGGCGCATCAATCTTAAAGCCCTTCTTCTTAGCAAGAAAGTTCTGCATATCATAAAGTTCAGAACTGTCCAAATGAATCAAAGTGCCACATTCCTCGCATTTAAGATGAAAGTGCCCGCTCTTTTCCTTACAGCCCTTGTCCCCAACATATTCAAAACACGACGCCGAATGTTCATCAATAAAAATTTTAAGGACATCCCCTTCCCTAACCATCTTTTCCAGATAGCGGTAAACAGTGGCCGGGCTAACCTTTACATCCTTTGACTCAAAATGCGAGCAAACTTCTTCCGCAGTAAAATGCTTTCCCTGCATCTGCTTTAGGTAAGAGGTCAATAATTCCTGCTGCTTTGTCTTGTATTCCGCTTTCATAAGCCCTTAATTTGAGAACAATTATCAAATTATACCAAAAACAATTTTTTGTCAATATGAAAACGGTTCTCAAATTGTGGGGGGAGGCTGTATCATTTTATGTAGTCAAAAACCTTAGAAAATGCTATAATTAGTATTGAAAAGGGATGAAAGTGCGCTGTATTTTTATGAAGACATTTTTACTTCCTCTTGCTGCTACAGCTTTACTTGCAGGGTGTTCTTTTTCTGTGCCAGATGCAGAGCCTCGCGAAAGCAGTCCTTCTGTTACCCAGGCACAAAACAAAGCCGTAGTTTTGTCCGGTTCTCTAAAACTCTCCGGGGCAAACCCTTCTTTTTTTATAAGCGACCCAAATGCCCGCACGGCTTTTCCCGAAGAACCTGCTGCTTCTTCACTTACTTTCATAGTAACGGCACAGTCAGGTTCAACGGAAATTAATATAACAACCAGCGACTCACCTAATGGACGCATTACGGTTGATTCCGGCACCGGGACTATAAATTATTCAATTAATTTGAGCAGTGGCTCTTGGAATTTAAGTGCCTGTGCAAAGGATTCTAGTGGAAACACGATACTTGCAACAAAGCAAAATGTTACCGCAAACCTTTCTGAATCTGCGGCGATAAGTCCTTTGGTCTTGAACTACGTTAGCTCTTCCAGTTCAGAACTGGGAAAAATACAGCTTAGCATTTCTGCTGCGGCAGACTCAGGTATACACAGCATAGCCGTAACCGGTGATTTATCCGCGACAAACAACAGCAATTCATGGAACTGGACTATAAATAATGTTGTTCCTGGTTCCTACAATGTTAATTTTGTTTTTTATTCCAGCAATGACTGCACGGGAGATATCCTTTACCGCATAAAAGAAGTTATAAATGTCTATTCAAATTTAACCACGACCAAATTTGAGGATTCCCCAACAGGTTATGTTTCCAGTGGGAATATTTCAGTAACAAAGGCTCTTGTTCAAAGTGCAGAACTTGTAACAATCTACGTAAACTCTTCCGGGGATGATGCCGGTACTGGTTCTTATTTTAGCCCGGTAAAAACTTTGGCAAGGGGAATTGAGCTTGTAAACAATTCTTCTGCACCAGGTACTACCACATTTGAAGTAATTGTACAGAACGATGTTTCCCTTGGCAACGACGCTACCTTGAACTCCGGCAGAAAGGTTTCCATCACAAGCGAAAATCCTTCCTCTGCTGCAACCGTAAGCGGAGGCTCTGGCCACAAATCCCTCACAATAGCCGGCGAGGCAGAAGTTTCCGATTTGAATTTTGACGGGCTGGGGGGAATAAATGTTTATGGTTATGGTTTAAACACCAAACAGTAGTGGCGGTGGCATTTATAGTAGCGGAACTGTTTCACTTACAGGTGTACAAATCCTAGGCTGTACTGCAACAGTTGGAAGCAGCATCTATAACAATACGACAGGAAGCCTAGCTTTAAGCGGCAATACTTCCATAAATGGCACAATTTTTTTATATTCCCCAGACAATCCTTTGGAATTGGAATCTACTTTTACCACAACAGGCACTATTACAGTTGCATTGAACGTAGATCCTTCACATTTTGCTTTTGGCGACCTTGCCATAGAAGCTACAGAAACTCAAGTAGCATATTTTACAACTCCTACAGATTCAACTTATTCTCTTGTATATAGTACAACAGCTAACGGTGCTGTCATGTCTCTTTCTGATGAAGACGCTATAATTTATGTTGGCGGCGCAGGCGCAGATGACGATACAGGCGAAGGCACAATTTTATCCCCATTTGCAACCCTATACAAGGCGGTTGAAGTTGCAAAAACACGCTATACAACAATACCTGACAATTATATCATCAAAGTCAAAGACGCAATTATCGAATCACAAGACATTGTGGTTGAAAATGTTCCAGGCCTTACCATAGAGGGGAATGTTTCAGAAGGCTCCACAGACACAATGCTAGTAAGCGGTGGCGGGAAAACCATAACATTCAAATGCAATACAACGCTCAAGAATTTGGAATTCAAGTCATTTGAAGAAAGTTCAACATCAAAAGGCCCCGTAACGATTACCAGCGATGCAGAAGTGGAAGCAGAATATGTTAAGGTAACAAACTGCACAAACACCAACGGATATGGTGGCGGCATCTTCAACGCAGGAACTTTAACGCTTACAAACTGTACGGTAAGCAGTAATACAGCGGCAAGAGGAGGCGGCATTTTTGTAGATGATGGCGGCTCCCTAACTTTGTCTGGTAGCGAAAGCAAAATCATCCAAAACACGGCGGACAATTCTTCATCTACTACTGAGGGTGCCTATGGCGGCGGCATTTTCTGCTACGGCTCCATGACAATGACTGACGGAATGGTTTCGGAGAATACGCTTGTCGCAGGAACTTTGTACCCTAAATACGGCGGCGGTATTGCACTTGCAGCTAAAGATGTAACTTCTTCAAGTACATTCACAATGTCCGGCGGAACAATCAGCAAGAACTCGGCACAACTTGGCGGTGGCATTTCTACCCAAGGCATTGACCTTACCCTTTCTGGCGGAACAATAGGAGCCGCTACTTATGATGACGGAAATAAAGCTACACAATTTGGCGGTGGCTTGTATGTTGGTCCGTATCGCTCTGGCTCAAGCACAAAAAAGCCAGATTGTACAATCAGCGACTGTACCATTAAATACAACACAGCAAATGAAAGTGGCGGTGGCATTTTTGCTGAACAATGTACAATAACTTTTAGCTCAGGTTCTATTTCCAACAACAAAGTATATTCTGATACTAAACCTTATATTTCCGGTGGAGGAATTTATATTAAAGAAGGAAGCCTCGGCATTAGCGGAACGGCAGAAATTAGCAATAATGAGGTTTCTGCAGGTTCTGGAACCTTGAGTGTTTCTGGCGGTGGTCTTTTTATATATGAAAACGGAATTGTAACAATGGGTGGCGGATCAATAAAAGCAAATACAGTTTCTGCATCTTCAAGTGCTTTGGGCGGCGGTGTGTATATATTTGAAGGCGGAAAAATGACATTGTCTGACGGTACAATAATCAGCAATAGCGTATCCGATACTTCCAGTTATACTACAGGTATAGCCATGGGTGGAGGCTTTTATATCTATAATTCCGGGGAATTGACTATGATAGGAGGCTCTATTAACACAAACAATGCTTCTACAACAAACGGCTCTTGCATAGGTGGCGGTATATATTCTTCCGGAAAAGTAACGCTAACAGGTGGTGAATTAAAGACCAATAAATGTATAGGTTCTTCAGGACCATCCGGTATGGGGGGCGGAATTTTTGTTACCCCGTCTATAAGCATCCCGCCAGCAACAGATACAGGTTCATTCACTTGGGACTCAGCAGCAATAATTACAGGAAACTCAGCTTCATACGGTCCTAATCGCTATATAAACTCAGGTACTTACTATAACAGCAGCACGCTCTCATCTGCATTAGTTGATTAAGTTCAAGACCTATGTCATCATAGGGGACTGTTAACACACATTTTCTGAATCAGAATCTGAACTCTCATTACTGCAAGATACCAACAATAATAAAACAACCAAAGCAATTACTTTTTTCATATAAGAAATGCACAGTAAAAGTAAAAAGCTGCTGCCAAAAGAGAAAGAAAAAAATGTACTGGCACCCCTACTTTAGCAGCTTCCTTACAAGCGACAGGTGGTTTTTGTGGGGAGTTGCCCGCATCTTGATGTCGCCCTTTTCCTTTTGGAAGACCATGCTCTTGTAGTGGGTAAAGCAATCAAAGCCAGCCTTGCCGTGGTAGCTGCCCATGCCGCTTTCGCCCATGCCACCAAAGGGCATGCGGTTGTTTGCCGTATGGATAATCACGTCGTTTATGCAGCCACCGCCAAACTGGACTCGCTTTATTACGCTTTCGCAGACAGTCTTTTCCGTTGCAAAAAGGTAAAGGGCAAGCGGACTTGGACGAGAGTTTATGTACAAGATAACATCTTCAAGATTTTCGTAAGTAACAACCGGCATTATAGGCCCAAAAATTTCTTCCTGCATGGAAGGATGGCGCGATGCCTTTTCCCCTCCGAGCGGCCCCAAATCCAGTATTGTGGGCGCAATTTTTTCCGTCTCAAGGTCGTTCTGCGCTTCCGGTGCAATGGAAATAAGACGGTTAAAGTGCTTTTTGTTTATAATCTTGCCGTATTCTTCGTTCTGCAGGGGATTTTCGCCAAACTGCCGTGTTATTTCGCTGCGGATGGCTTCTAGCAGCTCTTCTTTTTTGCTTTCGTGAACAAGAACATAATCAGGAGCAACACAAGTTTGCCCTGCGTTAAGAAGCTTTCCCCAGACAATGCGCCTTGCCGCAGACGGAATGTTGGCACTTGCTTCTACAATGCAGGGGCTCTTTCCGCCAAGTTCCAGGCATATTGGCGTAAGGAATTTTGCCGCGCTTTCCATAACGATTTTTCCAACGGTCTGGCTTCCTGTAAAGAAGATAAAGTTAAAGCGTTCGTGCAGCAAAAGCTGGTTTACGACCGAACCACCTTCTATTACCGTAACATAATTGCTTTCAAAGCAGTCGGAAAGTATCTGGCGGAGAACCTGGTTTGTAGCCTTTGAGAACTCCGATGTCTTTAGAACGACCGTATTTCCAGCAGCAATTGCGCTTACAAGCGGTGCAAGGCTAAGCTGGAAGGGATAGTTCCATGAAGACATTACAAGAACCGTGCCAAAGGGTTCTGGAAAGACTCTGCTCTTTGAAGGGAACATATAGAGCTGGGATGATATTTTCTTTGTCTTGCCCCATTTTTTTACGTGGCGCAGGGCATAGGATATTTCCGCAAGGACGACTCCGATTTCCGTAGAATAGGAATCAAAGGGATTTTTTAGCAAATCCGCGCTGAGTGCCGAATATATGTCGTTTTCGTATTTTTTTATGGAAGAATATAGCTTTTTTAGCTGCTCAATGCGCCATGCAAGGGAAAGTGTCGTTCCAGAGGCAAAAAATTCCCGCTGGCTCTGCAAAACCGTACGGATGTCTTCCTGAATCTGCTTTCTGTCTGCGCTTTGTTCGCCAAAAGAAGGTATGTTCAGGTGTGTTTTTATGGCCTCAGATGCTTTTTCGCCCAATTCTTCCGCTGTCTGTGCAATCTGGTCAACAGCGTCCTGTATGTCTATCTTTTTTTTAGCCATAAATACCCCTCACTTCTATTATGCCACCTTTTTTTCATTTTAACAATCACTTTTTAAGGAAAACAGCTAAAAGCTCGCGAATCAAAATACAAAGGGGGTTTTAGGGGGAACGCTAGTGCCCCCTAGGAGAGAGGGTAGCACGCAACGCAGTGCGGGCGCAGGGGGAGACTTCCCCCCTCCTTATGTGATATAATGAAAAAACAATGCCGCATTTTAACCCAAAAGTACTGAATACAGTCATAAAAGCTCTTTTAATTGCAATGATTCTGGTCTTTGCTGTTTTTCTGGTATTTCAGTTTTTGTCCCTAAAATCCATAGTAAACACACCTGAAAGCCAAACTTCTTCCCGCGGCTACAACATTCTTATCGTAGGAAAGAGCGACAACGGAACATACCTTAACCAGGTTGCAAAGGGCGCAATAGATGCATCCGAAAGCTACAATGCAGCCGTGGAGCTTTACACGGGGAAGTCAAAGGCCCAGGAAATTCCAATGCAGTCACTTTTTGACTATGCCTCCTACCTTTCCGCAGACGGGGTTATAGCATACATCAGTGGCAACGAAAGCTTGCAGGTACCGGTAAACCGCAGCGGAATCCCCATTCCCCTCATTACAATAGGAAACTACCTGCCAAATTTGCAGCAGCTTTCATTTATAGGCGTAAACTTTTCCGAGCTTGGTAAAATTACCGCCAACGAGATTATTTCGCTTATAGGCAAGAGCAAGAAGGTAATACTGCTTGTTTCTGCCCAGGGCAACAATTCAAGCTACAGTACGATGATGAACACCCTGATGAATACGCTGACAAATGAACACCCGGAGATAACCGTAACGAACATAGTTGTCCACAGCGAGACAAACTTTTCCAAGGAGGACTACCTTAGGCAGAGGCTTGCTTCGGAGGAAGGACTGGAGCTAATAGTGCCGCTTTCTGAGGAAAATACCATTCTTGCAGCACAAAGCGTCCGCGACCTGAACCTTTCCGGCAAGGTCAAAATACTTGGATTTGGGGACAGTGACGACTGCCGCTCCTACTTTGAAAAAAACATCGTCACCGAACTTATTTCCGTAAAGACGCAGGAAATAGGGCAAAAGGCTATGGAAGAGCTTTTTGAATACATAAACAACGGCTATGCCAACAGTTATGTTTCCGCAGAAATAGAAGTGCTAAGGCGGGAAGTTGCAGAATGAACAGTATATTTAAGAATCTTAACCTGCGGACAAGCCTCATGCTAAGCGTACTTGCAAGTTTTCTGCTTACGCTTTTTATCGTTGTCTACCTTTCCATGCTGGTAATGGGCGTTATGCGGCAAACTGGAAATTCATTCAGCACGAATGCGGAGCTGGATGCCTACCTTACAAACCTTGAGCAGACGGAAGCTGCCATGGAATCCTACATGAGCTACCGTACGTTTGAAAGCATAGACAAGTACTACCATTTTGAAGCGGCTGCAGAAAGCGGTGCAGAAAAGCTAAGGAACATTCCTTCTACGGTCTACAATGAGCAAAAGGAATATACCATAAAAATGCTTTCCATTTCCTTCTTTACCCTGAGCAACAAGGCAATAGCCGCCCGTCGCGCAAACAACTCAAAGGATGCCGACCTGTACTATGTAAAAACACTGGATTGCTACTCGTTTTTGTATGACGAGATTATGAACCTTAACATGCTCTACTTTAAGATGAATGCGGCAAACTACAACCAGAGCAAGGCAAAAACCAGGCAGATAATCCACAGGACAATCTTTGCGGTCATAATGATTTTGCTTAGCACTGCCCTTTTGCTTTACATTCATATTGCGCACATAACAACGCCGCTCAAGCAGATTTCCTCCGTTGCCCTCCGCGTTGCAGAGCGTGACTTTGACGTTCCCCTCTTCCAGAACAAGCGCAAGAACGAGATAGGCAACATCTGCCGCGCTTTTGACAGCATGATTATTTCCATACGCGAGTACGTTGACACAATCTGGGAAAAGGCCATGCAGGAAAATGAACTCAGAGAAAAGGAAATAGAGATGAGGGCCTTGTATACGGATGCCCACCTAAAGGCGCTCCAGGACCAGATTAAGCCCCACTTCCTTTTTAACACGCTAAACACAGGCGCACAGCTTGCCATGATGGAAGGTGCGGACAAGACATGCTACTTCTTAGAGCAGGTTGCGGACTTTCTGCGCTACAACATACAGCACCCGGGAAGCGATGCCACAATCAGCGAAGAGCTTGGAATGCTGGACAACTATATTTACATAATGAAGGTTCGCTTTGGAGAGCGCTACGAATTTGTAAAGGACATTGACGAGTCAACCCTAGGCGTAAAGATGCCAAACACGATTCTGCAGCCGCTTGTGGAAAACTGCATAAAGCACGGCCTAAAAGACCTTTCGGAAAACGGGCGGATTACAATCAGCGTAAAGAGAATGCAGGACACCATACTAATTTCCATAAGCGACAACGGCTGCGGTTTTGACGGGGACGTAAAAGAGAGGGTGATGAAAATTGCCCAGGAAGAAAGCAGCGGCCTTTTGATTCAGGACAAGGCCATGCAGGAGAAGGCTCATGTTTCCACGGGACTGATTAACGTAATATCCCGCCTGCAAATTTACTTTAAGCGCACGGATGTTTTTAGCATATCGGAAAACCCAAATGGAAGCGGAACCATGTTCAACATAAAAATACCGTCGCAAATTCAAATAGGAGAAGACCATGTATAACATTTTATTGACCGATGACGAAAAAATTGTGACAGATTCTCTTACCATGATTTTGAACAAAAACTTTGCCGAGCAGGTTCAAATTTTTACCGCAAATTCCGGTACAAAAGCTCTGGAAGAAGTACGCTCCAAGAATATAGACATTCTTTTTATGGACATAAGCATGCCGGGGCTAAGCGGTCTTGAAGCGGTAAGCCTAATAAAGCAGCTCAACCCCAACATCATCGTGATAATACTTACCGCCTACGACAAATTCCAGTATGCCCAGCAGGCCCTAAACATGGGGGCATTCAAATACCTTACAAAGCCTGTTAACCGCAACCTTATAATCCAGACCGTGCGCGACGCAATGAATGCCGTGGACAATGAACGCGGCAAGCAAACGGACTCCATCAAGCTGCACCAAAAGCTTAACGTTGTCTCACCCATGGTGGAAAGTGACTTTATCTATTCCTGCATCTTTAACAACGGCAACACGGACTTTACCGACTACCTTGACTACTTTGGGATTACGGACAGCGACTATTTCTTTGCCTGCCTTGAAGTGCCCGAAACTTCCGCAAGCAACCGGGGCAACATTTACGAAAAGATAAGGGAAATCCTTTCTTCCAAGTGCAGGTGCATCATAGGCTCTTTCATGGGCAACCGCATAACAATATTTTTTCCTCTTGCATCCGGCAGCATGGATTCTTTTTCCGAAAAAGTCCAGCATGAACTTATGGGCGAACTCTTTACCCTGCTTTCCATACAGATTTCTGCAAAGATAAAAGTTGGAGTGAGCGGAATAGAGCACAACATAGAAGACGCGCAAAAGGCCTACAATGCCGCCTCGGTTCTGCTGAACAAGATAGACCAGGGAATTGAATTTTCCGGTGTACAAAGCGCTCAGAAGAATATTCCGCAGACAACAAAAGCAGCGCAAAAGCTTTTGACAAGCATACGGCTGGGAGACAGTGCAAATGCAGGAGAATATGCCCGCGAATGTGCCACTTCCATACTTGCTGAATACAAGAACGAACCCGACAAAATAAAGGGCGCACTTTTTGAGCTGATAATCCAGGAAAAAAACGCCGTTGTAGAAATGAACCCATCTTATGAAAACCCCGCCATAGACAGCGCATTTTCCTTTTTTGAAAGGACGGATTCCACACAGGAGCAGATTAGGTACCTGGCGGAGCGCTCAATGGAGTGTGCTCTGGAAATACAGAACCTTAAGTCGCAGACTGAAAACCCAATCATAAAAAAGGCAAGGATTTATATAGAAGAGCATCTTGCAGACTTGCAGGGACTTGAACCGCTTGCACAGATACTGAACGTTAGCCCCTTTTACCTGAGCAAGCTCTTTAAGGAAGAAACGGGGGAAACATTCATAAACTACCTCACTTCCATGCGCTTGGAAAAGGCAAAGAAGATGCTTAAGGACGGCTCCATGATTATAAAGGAGATAACGGCAGGAGTAGGCTACAATGACCAAAACTATTTTAGCAAGCTCTTTAAGCAGAGGTTTGGTGTAAGCCCCACGGAATACCGCGCAAAAGCTTCAGCAAATTAAAGACGTAGCAGAGCCAACTTTTTCTTCTGCAAAAAGCAGCATCCTATTCGCGGTAGACTTCGTCCTTTGTGTGGAAGCCGCTTTTTATTATAACTTCGTCCATGTTCTTTTTGGTAACGGCAACTGGCTGCATCCAGAGGACGGGGATTTCGCCGTAGCCGTTGTCTATTACGTCTGTTGTTCCTGCCGCTTCCTGCACTGTCTTTCCCTTGGCAAGGGAGCATGCTATTTCTGCCGACTTCTGGGCAAGCTCATTTATTGGCTTGTAAATTGTAACTGCCTGTTTTCCCGTAACAACGTTCTGGCAGCCCGCAATGTCCGCATCCTGTCCGCCTATGAATATATTGTTCTCCGGGTAGAATTCGCCGAGAGCCTGGATTATGCTGTTTGCAACGGCATCGTTTCCCGCAATAATCACGTCTGGAAGATTATTTTCCTTTATGAGCTCTATCATCTTTTGATATGAAAGGTCGTAATTCCATCCGTCCGTGTAATAGACAAGGCTTATGGAAACCGGTGCGCCTTTTATCATGTTTTCCACCCCGCGCTTTATGAGCGACATGTTAAAGTCTTCCTGGGGGCCGTAAAAACAAAACCACTTTCCCTTTGAATTGCGGGTAAGCAGTTCCTTTGCCATGAGGGTACCTACTGCCTTGCTGTCTACCGTGATGTAAAGGCTTATGTCTGCATTAAGCGTAAGGCGGTCATAGGAAATGACGGGAATATTTTTGCTTTTTGCAATCCTTATGCATTCCGTAAGGGAGTCCGCCTGCTTTGGAACAACAACAATGGCCTTTACTCCCCTGCTTATAAGGTAGCCTATCTGCTTTTGCTGCTCCTGCACACTGTTACCGGCATTCTGAACGATTACGTCCGCCCCCAGATCCTTTGCCGTGTTCAAAAAAACGTCGCAATCCCGCCGCCAGCGTTCAACCGCAAGCGTATCGATGGAAAAACCAATCGTAAAATTTGACTCTGACTTTTTGTCCCCAGCCACAGACACATCGGCTTGAACCGATTGCTTTTTGCATGAGGAAAATGCCATAAAAACCGCAGTTAGCACTAAAAATGCTTTGAAGACTCTTGCCATAAGCCTATTATAGCATGGATTATTGCCATGGGACAAATAAAATTAAATCATACGCTCTTTATTATTTCGTAAAGGCGTTGTGCCGCCTTTTCCAGTGTCAGGCTCTCCAAAAGGGCAGACGGTTCCTGGACTGGATGGCTGAGCAATTCATCAAGGTTTATGTCTGGATTGTCCGGGTCAATGTAGTAGGCGCAGTCTTTGTAAATTTCAGGAAGGGATGTTCTGTTGGAAATAATGATTTTTGCACCGCAGCTCAATGCTTCAAGTGGCGGAAGGCCAAATCCTTCAAAATAAGAAGGCAGTACAAAAGCCTTGCATCTGGAAAGGAGAGACTTTACCTCGCCATCATTCAAGTAGCCCGTCATTATAACATTCTTTAGTGAATTCAATTTTTTTAGTTCCGGCGCAACCACGGACGGAATGGGTTTTCCGCTTACGGCAAAGACTTCATTTGGAAAAAGTTCTGCGTGGGCTGCAATCCATTTTAAATTCTTCCTTGTGGAAAGAGAGCCAAGCGTAAAATAATATTTTTTTTCTTGCAGCTGGGGCAGTCTTTCAAAAATAGAGTCATTCTTGGGAATGTCGCGGTAAGTTCCAAGACCGTCGTAAACAACTTCTATCCTTTGACCTGGAGTTTTGTAAGTCTGGACAATAGTCTTTTTTGTGTATTCGCTTACGGCAATTATTTTTTTTGCGCGGCGGGCAATTCTTTTGTACATTATAACGCTGTAGAGATGAATCAGCCGGTCGCGTCTTGTTTGCTTAAAATCATCAGGATAGAGTTTTGCATAAATGTCGTGAAGGTATTCTATTCCCGGGGCAAAATATGGACATGTGTTAGAAAAGTCAAAGCTAAGGCGGCGGTTCTTTATTACATATTTCTGAAAATGAATCTGCGTCCACTTAGGAAAGAAATGGGCTTCCGCATCAAGCTGAACGACTTTTATGTTTTTAAATTCAGCAGGACGAAGAATGTTCTTTGGAACAACAAGCTCAAATTCACCTGGGGAACAAATCTTATCAAGATAGGTAACGGTGTCCTGGGCAACACGCTCTATCCCTGTTAAGTTTTTTGCCCAAGACTCTCCGTTTATCGCAACAATCTTTTTCATACAAAACCTTAATCGCGGGCGTAAATGTCGCGGGTGTAGACCTTCTGCCTAACGTCGTCAAGTTCTGGAGCAAGGCGGTTGGAAATTATTACATCGCTTTCTTTCTTAAAGTCATCAAGGTTTCTTACAACGCGTGAATTAAAGAATTCATCTTCTTTGAGCACAGGTTCGTAGACAATAACTTCTATACCTTTTGCCTTTATGCGCTTCATAACACCCTGTATTGAAGAGGCACGGAAGTTGTCGCTGTTTGCCTTCATGGTAAGACGGTAAACGCCAACGACCTTTGGTTTTTTT
Source organism: Treponema sp. (assembly GCA_024695625.1). Taxonomy (GTDB): domain Bacteria; phylum Spirochaetota; class Spirochaetia; order Treponematales; family Treponemataceae; genus Treponema_D. Next base: position 6,963 of record JAILHV010000161.1, on the reverse strand, counting down.
GCTATAATCTGGTCCGCAATAAAATCTTTTCGTGTGCGGTTTGAATCCACAATGGCGCTTATTAAATTTTCAGGCACATCTTCGTAGTTTGCGCGAAGCTGCTTTGTGTCTTTTGGCAAGCAGTATCCGCCATAACCAAAAGAAGGATTGTTATAGAAGTCTCCAATGCGGGGATCAAGGCATACACCCTCAACAATCTGCCTGGTGTTAAGCCCGCGCACTTCCGCATAAGTGTCCAGCTCGTTAAAATATGCAACGCGGAGGGCAAGGTATGTGTTTGCAAAAAGCTTTATGGCTTCCGCTTCCGTTAAATGGGGATGGAGAACTTTTACGTCCTGCTTTACGGCTCCCTGCTTTAAAAGAGCGGCAAAATCTTTTGCTTTCTGCAAGAGGCTTTCATCATCATCGGGGTAGCTTACTACAATGCGGCTTGGATATAAGTTGTCGTAAAGGGCATGGCCTTCGCGGAGAAATTCCGGGGAAAACAAAATATTCTTAAAGCCAGAACTTTCGCGCAAAGATTTTGTATATCCTACCGGAACCGTTGACTTTATTACGATAGTTGTATTCGGATTTATTTTTTTTACAAGTTCCACAACTGCTTCTACGGAGGACGTGTCAAAATAGTTTTTTACCGGATCATAATTTGTCGGAGTTGAGACTATAACAAAGTCTGCACCTGCATAGGCTTTTTCTGCATCAGTTGTAGCGGTAAGGTTCAATTTTTTTGAAGAAAAGAATTCTGAAATTTCCTTATCAACTATGGGAGACTTTTTGCAGTTGATTAAATCAACTTTTTCCTGAACTATATCTACAGCCCAAACCTCGTTATGCTGGGAAAGCAAAACAGCCAGTGACAAACCTACGTAACCCGTTCCAGCAACTGCTATCTTCATTTTTCTACCTCGCGTACATATAATAAGACAATTTTAGCACAATAAAAATATTCTTGCAAATGGACGGCATGCCAACTTTTACTGTGCCCGGCACTACGTGTCCGATCAGGGCTTCTGCATTCCCCGCTTTCCGCGGTTCCGCTTTCGCTCCATTCCCTCCGGGAACGCTGCGCGCCGCTACAATCGGGCGTAGGATTGTTGGCAAGAACTTCTGTTGACGAAAAAGCGGTTTGTTAATATAGTTTATCTAAAAGGAAAGTCTTTGGAAAAAAAATACCGCCACGAATATAAATATCTTTCTCCTGAATACATACTCTCGTATCTTCAAAAACGGGTTGGCATGGTTTTACAGCTTGACCCTCATACAGGGGACGCCAAGCAGTATTCCATCAGGAGCATTTATTTTGACGACATGTACAACACCTGCTACCGCGAAAACGAAAACGGAACAGACCCCCGCGAAAAATTCCGCATACGCATCTACAACGGTTCCACGGAGCACATAAAACTGGAGCTTAAGCAAAAGGAAAAGACAAAATGCTTTAAATATTCAGCCCCCCTTTCCTTTGAGCAGTGCAAGACCATAATGCAGGGGAAAATTCCGCAATACGACAGCACCACCCCGTTCCTGGTAAAAAAGCTTATTGCCAGGATGAAGCTTGTCCAATTGCGCCCGGTTTGCATTGTTTCTTACGAGCGCGTACCCTATATCTGGACGGCAGGAAATGTCCGCATAACCTTTGACCGCAACATACGCAGCTCTTCGGACATAAATGAATTTTTCAGCAAGGAACTTCCGGCCCGCCCGGTTCTTGAATCGGGTACAAACATGGTTGAAGTTAAATTTGACGAGCTTCTTCCAGATTTTATATATGAACTTCTCCAGTCAAGCAGGCTTGTGCAGACAGCATTTTCTAAATACTATCTGTGCCGCCGCTACAACATGACGGGAGAATCCATATAAAGCTTTACAAAAGTAAACAATAAAAACAGGAGAATACAATGACAACTTTCAAGGACATCTTTAAGAAATCGTTTTTGCAGGGATTTTCCAGATTTGACCTTACACCGCTGAACATGGTGATTGTTCTGGGACTTTCCGCACTCTTCGCAATATATATTTTTGCGGTCTACAGAATTCTTACCCGCAAAACTTTTTATTCCAAAAGTTTTAACATTTCCCTTGCTGCGGTAACAATAATCACTACGGCAATAATCATGACAATTCAGTCCAACGTGGTGATTTCTCTTGGTATGGTTGGTGCCCTTTCTATTGTCCGCTTCCGCACAGCCGTAAAAGAGCCCATGGACCTTGCCTTTATGTTCTGGGCAATAAGCACTGGAATCATCTGTGGAGCAGGACTTGCAGAAATTTCCTGCATACTTGCAATAATGATGACGCTTGCGGTTGTTGTCTTAGACAGAATTCCGATTGGCCGTGCCCCGCAAATTCTTATGGTTACAATGAACGACTACAACAGCGAAGGAACTCTTATTACGGAAGTAAAAAAGACCTGCCGCTACTTTAGCGTAAAATCCAGAAGCCTAGCAAACGGACAGGCCGACTATGTGATTGAAGTGCGCGTAAGGGAAGAAGATGAAGGCTACCTTATAAAGGATGTTTCTTCTATAACAGGAGTGATTTCTTCCAGCCTTTTGCGCCACGACGGAGAGGTAACCTACTAACTTACTTTACCGTCATGCGGGCAAAAACACCAACGCTGTTCAACATGGCAAAATAATTGGGAAGGTCATCATAGAAAGCATACTTAAGGTAGAGTTCATCGCGAAGACCTATGCTTATCATGTCGGACAGCTGGTATTCGTAGCTTAGGTTAAGCATGTTCTGGAATTCCAGCCCACAATCATAAGTAACAAAGTCCTGGTCCTGCCAGGGGAAGGCATAGTGGGCATAAGTGCGGTTTTCCAAGGCAATCTTGTTCTTTTCAAACAGAGTCCACTTAAAGGCAAGTACATTTTCTGCGCCAAAGGTGTAGCTGTAGCTACGGTAGAGTTCGTCAGGCTGCGGCAGCAAATCCCTTCTGTAATAGGCATAGTCGGTTGTGCCAAGAAAATTCGCACCAAGAATTTCTTTCCACTCAAAGACATTGTTTTTGCTGAATTCTTTTTTCTGCTTAATGGCTGCACCCAAACCAAGCGAACTTACCTCAAAGAAGGAATGCCACCTAAAATCATACAAAAGTGATGCTCCGACTGACGTTTCCGTGTTTTCACTGTTAAGGGAATCCGGTGTACGCGCAAACAAGAAGCCGTCGCTTGAAATATTAACGTCGTACATAAAATTGCGCTCACCATCGCTTGTGCCTTCTCCAGAACCTTTTCCAAAAGAGCCGCTCATAGAAAGCTCAAACTGGCTGAATGGAGTGTTGGAGTCAACCTGGTAGGGATTGTCATAGACAACGTTGCAGGCAAATCCTCCGTAAACAGGAAAGGTCTCCCTAAAGCTTTTTCCGTCCGCATAAGAAGCTCCTGTTGCAGAACCGAATCCCGCGCAAAAATCCAGACCGTAAAGCTTAGACGCACGGGGAAGGGCTTTTTTCTGCAGAACCAAATCTGACCACATACGCATTGGATTGGGAATGTAGCTTGCGTAATAGCCCAAGTTCTGCATCTCGTAGCTAAGGTTGTAGAGCATTTCTCCCATAAAGGCAGCGCCAACACTTGAATAAACCAAGTCGTTCACGGAAGGCGCATTTGTCTCACAGAAATATTCCCAAATCAGCGAACCGGATGCGGAAAGAAGCAGGGACTCAAAAGGCGTAAAATTGGCATTGCGTCCGCTTGTATAGTAAAGCGAGCCCTGGTAGGGGTGCAACACAAAATTGGTCCAGTACCAGTCTGTGTCATATTCCCAGTCCTTTTCGTAAAAATGCTTCCAGTCATCAAGCGTTACTTTTGTCCAGCCCTGCCTTGTTACAAATTTATTCCAACAGAAAATTATGGAATTTGCAACTAACATGCCGCTAATGCCTGTAATATAGTGGTGTTCGGAAGGGTCGCCAAAAAGATAGGTTCCCAGGTTAAAAGAAAGGTCTTCTTTTTCCTTATTCTTAGGCTTGTTTGTGGCTACAGTGGGCTCCTGTTCCAAAGGAGTGCCTTCATCATTTACAGCAGCCGCTTCCTGGGCAAAAATCATATTGGACTGCCAAGTCAAACAAAACATCAATGCAAGAAAAAACGCTTTAATTTTCATACCGGGATTCCTAAAACTATTTCTTTAATATAAAACACTATAGTAGAATTTTCAGTCCGATTCAAGAGTGGTTTTTTATTTTTCTTCTGGACCAAGCTTCTATTGCTAACCCGCTTTCCAAGGTTCCGTAGGGCCATAAAATGATAAACAAACAGCAACATGGATGGTGCGTCATTTGTTAGTATAAAAAGCAGGTGAGTTTTCGCAGAAAACTCATGGTTAAAAATTGCATGGATGCAATTTTTAACCAACTGCCCTTACAATCGGGGGTAGGCTTGCTTTGTTTACGAAAACAATTCCATTTGCAAATCTTTTTCGGGAAAGGTCTTCATGTAGGAAAAACATTCATCCGGGGTGCATAAAATCTTGTACTTTTTGCATTCCATCTGGAAAATTTGCATTAGCCTTGCATTGTTGGGGCTTTCGCACACGTAGCTTTTTCCAAAGCATTTTTCGTATTTCTCCCTCATACCGGGAAAATGCCTGTCCAGCGCAGAATAAAAATATTCCCGGTTGCCATCGCGCAGGGTAAGCCCAAAGCCAAAGCAGATTATTCCCTTTACGCCAGCCTGTGCACAGCAGTCCATTATTGAAAGCAAATTTTCTTCCGTATCGTTTATAAAAGGAAGTATGGGGCTTAGCCAAGCAATTGTGGGTATTCCTTTTTCGCGGAAGATATTCAGCACCTCAAAGCGGCGGCTTGTAGGACAAACGTTGGGCTCGATGATGCGGCAAAGATTGTCGTCCGCAGTGGTTACGGTCATCTGCAAAACAAATTTTGTCTTACGGTTTATTGCTTCTATTATATCCAAGTCCCTAAGCACCATGTCTGATTTTGTCTGAAGGGCAGCACCAAAACCATGCCTTTCCAGAAGCTCCAGTGTTTTTTGCGTCATGCACAAGTCTTTTTCGCAATGCATATAGGGGTCACACATGGAACCTGTCCCAACCATGCACTTCTTGCGCTTATGTTTAAGGGCATCTTCCAGCAGTTCTACGGCATTTTGCTTTACCTCTATATCCTCAAAGGGAATTGGCGTATGGTAGCAGAGGCTTCGGCTGTCGCAGTAAATACAACCGTGCGTGCATCCTCGGTAGAGGTTAATGCCGTTGGAATTTAGTATTGTCTTTGCGCCTACAAAATGCATTATTGGAAAACCTTCTGGTACATTCTTTTGATTTCTTCTTCCAGGGCAAGCTTTACGCTCTTTGGAGCAACAACTTCCAGAGAGGAACCAAAACTTAGCAGGTAGGTTACAAGCCAAACTTCATCAGGAATCTTAAATGTAACCGTTGTTAAGCCGTCGGGCGCTTCAGCAGAAGACTGGTTTTCTTCTATTTTGTATTCATCCATAATCCGCCAGAGCTCATTTTTTGGAATGCGGACCGTAAGCGCAACAAGACGAAATTCTTTTTTGAGTTGGTCTGCATACTCCCTTTCCACATCCTTAGAACGAGAATTTTTTGCCTTAGGGGAATCTTCAAAAATATCCGCAGCCCGCCTGGTATTGCGGATGTTCTGAATACGGCTTAGCTTAAAATACCTGGCCTCTTCCTTTTGGTTGCACCAGCCGTACAAATACCAAGCTTGCCCGCGGAATACAATCTTCCACGGCTGAACAAAACGCCTGCCCACTTCCCCATGGCTTGAATAATAGTCAAAGCAAAGAACCTGCTTTTTTAGGATTGCGCCTTTTGCAACGTCAAAGACAGTCCTAATATATGCCCCCAGCGGATTCCACGAGCCAAAGTCCACTTCCAACCAGTCAGTCTTTTCTTTTGTAAGTGAACGGATTTTTCCTGCGGCGGCCCGGCTTGCATCATCACCAGACAAAGCAGAAACAGCATTTGCCGCAGCTGCAAGACTAACCTTTTCGTCTTCGGTTAAGACGGTTTTGTCCAGCGAGTAATGCTCGTCTATTTCTATGCCCCCGCCAAAGCCTTTTGTAGAAAAAATAGGAATCCCGGCAAGGCAAAGAGAGTCTATCCAGCGGTAGATGGTACGCGTGGAAACCCCAAAATGTTCAGACAGCTCCCTGGCAGTGGCCTTCTTTTTGTCTATCAAAATGTAAACCAGTTCAAAAAGGTTTTCCGTATTGATCATGGGAATATTGTAGCATGAAAAATATGACAGGTAAATGTCATATTCTAATTGTACCGGAGAAAAAAAATAACCCCAAAGAAGATTTTCTCTGGGGTTCATTCCTTAAGGCTCTTTAGCGGCCCCAAGTCATAATCATATCGTAGTTGTCTTCGCGCACTTCAAAATACTGGTTGTATTCACCGCAAGTCGGACAGTATTCAGGAGCGTTTGGACCTACAACGATGTGGCCACATTTAAGGCATTCCCAAACTTTAACTGTGCTGTTCTTAAGCTGGGAAGATGAATCTTCATCCTTTAAGAGCGAACGGTAACGCTCCTCGTGACGCTTTTCAATCTTTGCAACTGCACGGAATTTTGCGGCAAGTTCCTTAAAGCCTTCAGCTTCGGCAGTCTTTGCAAAACCTTCGTACATGTCGGTCCATTCAAAGTTTTCTCCGTCAGCGGCAGCCTTTAGGTTTGTAGTCGTATCGCTAATTCCGCTAAGCTCCGTCAGCCACATCTTTGCGTGCTGCTCTTCGTTACCGGCAGTCTTTTCAAAAATCTTTGCAATTTTTTCAAGTCCGTCTTTTTGTGCCACCTGAGAAAAATAAATATACTTGTTGCGCGCCTGTGATTCACCCGCAAACGCTGCCAGCAAATTCTTTTCTGTCTGTGTACCTGCATACTTGCTCATTTTAATCTCCTTACACTATAGCCAAATGTTCTTCTATTATATTTCAGAATTCCCTTGTCTACAAGAGCAATTTTAT
>JAILHV010000142.1 GCA_024695625.1 Treponema sp. | reverse complement strand
AAATTTCATTGTGGTAGTAAACGACAATGAACAGGCAATAGCTGAAACCCACGGCGGGCTTTATAAGAATCTAAAGGCCCTCCGCGACTCTAACGGCAAATCTGAAAACAATATGTTCAGGGCATGGGGCTTGGACTATATTTACGAAGAAAACGGAAATGACATTGCTTCATTGATTGCGGTTTTTGAAAAAGTCCGGGATTCAAATCGTCCTGTTGTTGTTCACATTCACACACAAAAAGGTAAAGGATACGAACTGGCAGAAAAAGACAAAGAAGGATGGCACTGGTGCGTTCCATTTGAGCAAGCAACAGGAAAACCTACAGTAAGTTTTGGAAGCGGTGAATCGTATTTAGGCATGACGAGCCAATATATAGTAGAAAAAGCCAAAACAGACAAGGATTTTGTAGTGGTAACTCCTGCTATGCCGATGTCTGTGGGACTTGGTCCAGAAGAGCGGGCTAAGCTTGGCAGTCAGTACATCGACACAGGCATTGCCGAAGAAGCCGCTGTTGCCATCGCGTCGGGAATTGCCCGCCGGAGTGCAAAACCTCTTGTTGTTACGAACATGACATTTTTGCAAAGAGCCTACGACCAGATTTCCCAGGACGTGTGCATCAACAAAACTCCTGTCACCATGCTTATGAATTATTCATCATTTGACGGACTTACAGATGTAACCCATCTTGGCATTTTCGGTCTTGCCGCCTTTACAAATATTCCGAATCTTGTAGTGCTCTGCCCTTCAAGCGCGGAAGAATATATTTCCATGCTGGATTGGAGCATTGACCAGAAGGAAAATCCTGTCCTCATTCTGATTCCCGGCAATGCCGTGAGACACCGCCCTTCAGACAAAAACTACAGTGCCCTGAACCGCTTCAAAATTGAAGAGCAGGGAGAGAAAGTTGCAGTCATCGCTCTGGGAAATTTCTTCCAAAAAGGAGAAGAAGTTGCCACCGCCATCAAGGAAAAATGCGGATTTACACCAACTCTGATAAATCCTTGTTTTGCTTCCGGTCTGGACGAGGCACTTTTGCGGGAACTCGAAAAAGACCATCAGCTTGTAATTACTCTGGAAGACGGAATTCTTGAAGGCGGCTTCGGTCAGAAAATCGCTTCTTTCTACGGCCCTGGAAAAATGCTGGTAAAAAATTACGGTCTGGAAAAGAAATTCTACGACCGCTACAATCCGGTTGAACTTCTGCGGGATTGCGGCATGACGGCCGAGCAGATTGTGGAAGATATAAAAGCTTTATTGAAGTAAATGGCGGTTGCGCCCTAAATATTCAGGAGGAATTTATGAAAACAAGAAGATTTGTATTTTTTGCTACACTTTTACTTGTATCGGCAATCAGTGGTCTTTTTGCAAAGCCAAACCCAAAGGCAGCAAGCTACAAAACACACGAAGCAGCGGCAAGCAACAAGTCCGCTCCTGTAGTTTACTTTATCCGCGACATTACACCTGAGGCTCTGGTCAAGGTTTACAAAGCTACCGGCTACGAGGCCAGCGGCAAGGTGGGCGTAAAGGTGAGCACCGGCGAAAGCGAGAACTCAAATTACCTGCGCCCTGCCCTCATCAAAAACCTGGTGAAGGACGAGCTGAACGCCACGATTGTTGAATGTAACACGGCATACGGCGGCGGACGGAGCAACAACATCGACCACATGAAAATCGCCAAAGACCACGGCTTTCTTGACGTGGCCAACGGCTTCGACCTTCAGGACGCTAATGGCTACATGGCACTTCCTGTAAAGGGCGGCGTGCGGATTAAGGAAAATTATGTGGGAAGCCATTTCAAGAACTACGACACCTATCTGATTCTTTCCCACTTCAAGGGGCACGCCATGGCGGGCTTTGGCGGAGCAATCAAGAATCTTTCAATCGGATTCGCCTCTGGAATGAGCGTGGAAAAATCGGGCAAGGTGCAGATTCATTCCGGCGGTACAAAAACAAAAGGCTCAATCTGGGGAAGCCAGGAGCCCTTCCTTGAGGCCATGGCAGAGGCAGCAAAATCAGTCTGCGACTACATGAGCGGCGGAAAGGGAATCGTCTGCGTGAACGTGATGAACCGAATCAGCGTGGACTGCGATTGTGACGCAAATCCAGCCGAGCCTGACATGCACGACATCGGAATTCTTGCAAGCCTGGACCCCGTGGCTCTTGACCAGGCCTGCGTTGATTTAATCTACACAGCAAAGGACGGTGGCAGCGTGGTAGAACGCATCGAAAGCCGCAACGGAATTCACACGCTTGAACACGCAGAAAAAATCGGCTTCGGAAGCCGCAATTACCGGCTTGTGGAAATCAAATAAAAATAAGGAATTGTGAATATGAAAACTTCAATCAAACTTGCAGCAATAACTGCTTTAATCTTGTTTTGTCTCTCCCCTCTTTCAGCGCAAAGCAAATCGACAAAGCTTTCTCATCAGACAGAAGATAAAAATGCGCCTGTTGTCTACTTTACCCGTGACGTGTCAGCAGCAGGACTTATGAAAGTCTACAATGCCTTGAATCAGAAAAAACAGGGAAAGGTCGGAATTAAGGTTTCTTTCGGCGCCCCTGACGAAGATGTACTTAAGCCTGAACTTCTTACAAACCTTATCAAAGCAACAGATGGAACTATGCTCGACTCCTGCGGACTTTCAGGAAACCGATGGACTCCTGAACTGAATCTTTCTCATGCAAAAAAGCACGGTTTTGACAAAGTTGGACCAATGCAGATGCTGGACGAAAATGGTGATATTGATATGCCGGTTAAAAACGGTTATCTCTTAAAATATGCCCGAACAGGAAGTCATTTTGATGAATACGACACTTTAATTTCTGTCTTCAAGTTCAGAATGCACTTTCTTCCTGCCCTTGACGGCGCAATAAAAAATGTAACCTTGTGTCTTGGAAGCCGTTCCGGTAAATGTCTGATTCACTCGGGCGGAACTGACCCAAATCACTATCACGATACAAAGCCGGACATTCTGGAAAAATCTTTTGCCGATGCCCTTCGTGCAGCACTTGATTATAAGAACAACTGGGCT
>JAILHV010000141.1 GCA_024695625.1 Treponema sp. | reverse complement strand
GCAAGAAGCTCTATCTTATTCACAACCTGGGTATAGGTAAGGGCATTCCTTGCTCCACCTGGACCTTCAAAATCCGTAAAACAGGCATTGTTCGGCACCCGGGCAAGGCTTACCTTAAAAAGCTCGGGCAGCGTAGGCCATTCTCCATTGTAAAGCTTTCCCTTGTAGGGCTTGAGTATCTGGGTCGGGTCATAATTCTTTAGGCTCTTCATTATTTCATCCTGTAATTAAAAAAGTTTTTAGAAACAACTTTGAAACTTTATCTATAAATTCAAGGATAATACCAAATTTTTCTCGTGTAAAGTTTTTTTTAATCTGGACGGTACATTAATCGCTGCAACTACGGGGCTCCACGGCGGCGTAGGAGTCATTTTGCCAGGCAATGCCAAGAACGGCATGTCATTCTTTAAGCCCTAAAAATTCACGCTTACACCGGCGTAGGCTTTAAATACATCGGAGGAAGTATCCCTGTAGAATTCATCGCTGTGGTCATCCAAGGTAAAGGACATTTTGTCGCTCGAAAAATGAATCCAGGAAAATCCCAGGACGGGACTAAAAAGGCGGTCAGCAAAAAACTTTACCTGTACATCTGCCTCGCAGCCCAAGCCATCCCAGTCAATAAAAGAATCTTCATCAATATCAACGGATGCACAACCCATAACAGGGCCAAAAGAAAAGTTCAGGCTAATGCCGTAATTAAAGTTAAAAGCCGCGGCAGGCCCCATCATAAGGCTAAAGTAAAAACTGGAACCATCCCCTTCCTTAGCACTGCCGCCAAGGTCTACATTCTCCATAAAACCAAACGAAAATAAGTCCGTAAACTTCCACAGGTTGTGGTTTGCAATCCCAAGCGCCAAACTATCTGAATTTATGTCTTTCCCATGATCAATAATAACAGTGAAGTAAGAATAGCCCGCATTAACCTGTATATCTCCCGCATACTCTGCTGCATAAAGCGCAGGGGCAGCAAAGAAAAGCAAGGCTGCAATGGCAAAAGCAAATACTTTCTTCATATCAACTTACAGTATATAGCATAGGCTTTAAAACCACAAGGCGCAAAATATCCTTGACTAAAGGCGTTTTTTCTGCTATAGTTTCTTCACTTTTAATGGGCCATTAGCTCAGTTGGTTAGAGCAGGGGACTCATAATCCCTTGGTCCTAGGTTCAAGTCCTAGACGGCCCATGCTTTAAGGATTTACAATTTTTGGTTGTAAATCCTTTTTTTATGCCCAAAGCAGTAAAAGCTAGGCAAAGCGCGTAAAAAATGGCCTCCCCGAAGGGGCAGTAAAACCAGAAATATGCTCCAAAAAAATAAAAAAATATAATATAATAAGACCATGAAGTTTAAGGAATTTTTTGTAAAGCATCACGCTATTTTTTACGGCTTTATTTGTCTTATAGCCAACATTCTTGCCGTTGTCTCCACAAATCTGACAAGCTTCCCCATGCCGGACACCACTCCCCTGCGCGAATGGATTGAATTTATGCACAGCCACAGTGCCATCGTCCTTGCAATAGCCATAAGCTGCTACTCGCTGCCCACTATTCTCTGCATTTTGTACGGTTCAAAAGCAGTAAAATTTAAGCAAAAGCCAAAGGAATACACGGAAGTTTTGGTTCACATGCCAATCGCATACTCATTGCGGGGAACCACCGGCTGGATTTCCAACGCCATATGCGAAGTTGTTATCCTGCTCTACCTAAAGATTACGGCAGACATGGACATTGCTTTCATCCTGATTTCGTCATTTACATCTTACATCTTTCTGACCATCCTTACTTTTACGCTCTCCTTCTTTTCCCTGGAGACGCTGAACAGGAACCTTGTCTTGCCCGCACTCTATCCCCAGGGAAACATTTCCAGGGTAAACCGGGCTTCCCTGTCTTCGCTAAAAAACATGTTCCTATTCTACTTTTTTTCTGCAGCGGTATTTCCGACCGCCTACCTTGGCATAAGGCTCTTTTTTACCAAGAGATACAACGTAGAGATTCCAAACTACCTTGATTTTGTTTTTACTTTGCTTCTCCTGCTGATTGGGCTTGTTCTTACATTTTTGATAGCTTACTTTTTCCAGAGGCCGCTTAAAAAACTTACTGAATCCGCCAACGAGATTTCCAAGGGCAACTACGACGTGGCAACAAAAATCTGTTCGAATGACGAAATGGGCATTCTTGGCGACAGCTTTAACGCCATGGCAAAATCGCTAAAGGAAAAGGAGTTTATGCGGGATACATTCGGAAAGATTGTTACCCCCCAGGTTCGCGACTACCTTTTGAGCGGAAACGCTGGCTTAGGCGGAAAGACGCTTGAGATTACGGTTATGTTCTGCGACATACGCGGCTTTACCACCCTTTCTGAACACATGAGGCCAGAGGAAGTGGTTTCTTTGCTTAACAGCTATTTTACCGGCCTTGAAAAATGCATTGCAAGCCACGGCGGGGTAATTAACAAATATATTGGAGATGCAGTTATGGCACTTTTTGGGGCGCCAGTTCCATCTTCCACCCACGCCATGGATGCTTACCTTGCGGCTTTGGACATGAGGAAGACTCTTGTGGAGATGAATAAAAGCTTTGTGCAAAAAGGCATGCCGGAGATTCACTTTGGCATAGGCCTGCATTCCGGGCCAGTTTTGGCAGGAAACATTGGGGCTTCCAGCAGGATGGAATACACTGTTATTGGAGACACTGTGAACACTGCAAGCAGGATAGAGGGCTTGTGCAAGAACTACAAGACGGACCTTCTTATTTCACAAAGTACGGCGCTTCTTATTGACAAGGAAGAAGGGGCAAACGGGCTAACCTTTGTTGCAGAGTCTGAAATACGCGGGCGCAAGGAAAAGGTAAGGCTGTACACAAAATAGGCCGGTTTAAAGCTGGTACTGCCGCAAAAATTGAAGAAGAAAACAAATATTTTTTGAATATATTCCATAGCGTGTTATAATCTATTTTATGGAAACTACTACAGAACACAAATGCCCTGCGTGCGGAGCCCCTCTACACTTTGATCCAAATTCCCAGCTTTTGGTCTGTGACTACTGCGGAAACAAATTTTCTATCGAGCAAGTTGAAGCTAAAGAAGCCGAAGCCTCTGCGGAATCAAAAGAAAGTGAAGAAGCAACTGCTTCCGAAAAGTCCTTTGACTGGGGAGACTACAAGGCAAATCTTTCCGGCGAAAAGCTTGAAGGAACGAAAGTATTCGAATGCAAGTCTTGCGGTGCATCCATAGAAACAGACGCTACCACCATGGCTCTGACCTGCCCCTACTGCCACAACAACACCGTCTTGAACGAAGTTGCAACAGGCGGCCTAAAACCAAACAAGATAATCCCCTTCAAATTCACCAAGGACAAGCTACCGGGCATATTGCGCTCATTCTACTGGCAAAAGAAGCTTCTTCCACGCAACTTTTTTACCGCAAACAAAGTAGGCGACCCAATAGGCGTATACGTTCCTTTCTGGCTCTTTGACACAAAGATTTCTGGCGACACACAATTCTCCGCAAAAAAAACGCGCAGCTACACCCAAGGAGACTACCGCTACCACGAAACAAAGCATTATGCCATAAGCAGAGCCGGCAGCCTAAGCTTTAAGCAGGTTCCTGTAGACGCAAGCCAAAAAATGGACGACGAGCTTATGGATTCGCTTGAACCATTCAACTATTCAGAGCTTACGGACTTTGACAACCGCTACCTTGCAGGATATTGCGCAGACCGCTTTGACCGCTCACCAGACGAAGAGCTTCCCCGCGCACAAGACCGAATGACAAGGACAGCGGAAAAACATTTCTCTGCTACAATTTCAGGCTATTCAGACGTAAAACCTTCAAAAAGCAACTACAGCACGGAAAACCCCAGCGTAATATATGCAATGGTTCCAGTCTACCTGTTTGAATGCAAGTACGACGGCAAAAATTACCAGTATGCGGTAAACGGACAGACGGGAAAGATTGTTGGCGAACTTCCGCTCGACAAGAAAAAGGAAAGGTTCTGGTACTGGTTCACGTTCCTTATGACTGGCGGACTAACAGCCTTGGTCATGCTTCTGCTTCAGATTATTTTCTAAGGGGTAAGGTAACAAAATGAAAGTAACAAATAGATTTTTGCACAAGATAACACTTTTGCTTTTAACCGCACTATTGGCAGCAGTTCCTTCCGCAAACACATATGCAGAAGATGCAGGTGAATCTGGCAACAGCGGAACCAGCAGCACGGAAGGAAGCCCCAAGAAGATGTACAAAACCGGCGTCTACCGCATAAACGACTGGGGCGAAGTTTTTAAGCCAGAAGAAAAAGACCAGCTGGATGACCTTGTCTGCGAACAGATGGAAGAATGCCACCTGGACTTTCCAATCATATTAAAAACAACAGGAAGTAAAAGCTCAGAAGAATACACAGACACCTTTTACGCCCACAACGGTCTGGGTTGGGGAGACGGAAAAGACGGAGTAATGCTTGTTCTTTACACGGACAAGGAAGAAGTATTTGCCAAAGGCTACGGATTTGGACACTGGTTCCTTAACAAAGAGCTTAACCAAAAAATCTGCACAAAGCTTTCTCTTATGCAAAAAGAAAAACGCTCCTGGTCAGAAATAGTAACCGCCTACGTAAACTTAATAAAAGAAAGGAATCAGGAAATAAAGGAATCCGGCAAACCCGCATGGTACCCCAAGGACCTTGAAACCTTTAAAGACTTCCACGATCCAGATGCACCCCGCTTGGTAGACCTTGCAGACATCTTTACGCTGGAAGAAGAAGACCAGATGCTTTCCATAATAAAGTCAATCCAAAAAGACTCCGGCAAAGACATAGTTGTTTATACGGACGTTACCACATACGGACTTTCGCGCAGAACCTTTGCAGCAGACATAAACGAACTGGCAGGCTACGGATTCGGCGACGACTTTTCGGGAACGGTTCTTTTTATCTGCATGGAACAAGGCAACCGCGGCTGGTGGACGGACGCAACAGGCGAATGTCAGGAAATATATTCGGAATACGTAATAAACGTTCTGGACGATGCCCTTGAACCCTACATGGTCGGTGGAAAGTACGGCGAAGGGGTAATAGACTACCTTAAAAACGTAAAAAACCTCTACAAGGTTCCAGAATGGTACCCCGCAGACAAGGCCGCATTCAAGCCCTTCCACAACGAAAGCGCAAGCCGCATTGCAGACTACGCAAACCTCTTTGACGACGCAACAAAAGAAAAACTCCAGGACGCAATAAAGCGCATCCAAGATGAATACGGCATGGACGTGGCCATCTACACCGACAGCGAAAGCTACTGGAGAGACGAAGACACCCTTGCAAAAGAATTCTACAAATACAATGGCTACGGATTCGGCGATGACTACACAGGCTCAGCGCTTTTTATATGCACAGAAAGGGGCAGCAGCAGCTTTGGCCTTTATGAAGAGGGAAAATGCAAGGAAATCTATACGGACTACGAAGTAAACAAGATGTCCGAAAAACTCAGGCGCCTCATCTCCTCGGAATCCTACGGTGATGCAGCAAGAGAATACCTGGACATGGTCTACGAGCTTTACAAATTCCCGGACTGGTACCCAAGCGACAGTTCAAATTTTGTGCGTTTCAAGGCCCAGAACAAAAAGTACGTGGTTGACCAGACGGAACTGTTCAGCGAAGAAGAAAAAGCGAAGCTTGAACAAAAGGCCCTTGAGCTTTCAAACAAAATCGGCGCAGACGTGCTAATCATTACCGCAGAAAATACAATCCGCGGCGGATCGGCAGAAGACTTCGCAAAAGATTTCTACCGCTACAATGGCTACGGTCAGGGGGATGAAAACGACGCACTTATCTTCTGCATAATCAGAGACGGATACAGAATGCGGTGGGCTCTTGTAACTGGCGATGCCAAAAGAAAATGCTACAGCGAAAGAAACATGGACCACATGAACGAATACATAGATGATGCCATGGAAGATTACAACGGCCACCTTGCAGCCTCAAGGTTCCTGACCGATGCTTGGCTAATGTACAGGCTGGGCTTTACCCTTCCAAAACTAAGGCTCTTCTGGCCAATCCTCCTGGGCCTTATTTTGGGTCTTATCGTTGCAGGCAAATACCGAAAGCGCCTTAACCGCGGAATGGTAACCATACAAAAAGCCATAGACGCCGAACCCTATTTCGTTCCAAACAGCTTTGTGCTTTCTGATTCATCCGATGTCCTTACAAATACAAGCACAACTAAGGAAAGAATCATATCAAGCAGCACCAGGAGCGGCGGTGGCGGAGGACGCTCTTCCTATTCATCAGGCTACCATTCTTCAAGGGGAAGCAGCGGAAGAAGCCATTCTGGTGGCGGAAGAAGCTTTTAGTTCCTAATATTACCCTGGGCGGTCCGGCAACAAGTTGCCGTCGCTACGTCCGGGGTTCCGGCTCCCGCCTCCATTGCTCCACTTCGTTCCGCAACCCGCCTGCGGCGGGCCCCTCCCATCGCTACCGCAGTGCCCACAAACGATGCAACTTTTACAGACAGATGTGGCGCGGCAGTTGGGCATGCCTAGTATTTATTGCCCTTGGAAAAATTGTTAGACTTAATTTCCGTAGTAGCGGGACAATTTAGAAATTATTATATCTTCAAAATTTCTTCGGCCATCAATAATTGTATGAACAATCACTTTTCCATCAGATATTTCATATACGATTCTATAATATCCCTGAATTAGTTCTCTATACTGTAAAATACCCTGCTTTTCCAATTCGGGTACAACTCTGCCTCTTTTGGGATATTTTTGCAAAGACATTATATTTTCTTCAAATTCTAAAATTGTCTTTTCTACATAATTATGTGATAAAGAAAAATAATATTCTACAATTTCATTTAAATCATCTTCTGCAAATTGTGAAACTATAACTTCAGTTATTTCATTTTTCACAGTTATATTTCCTTTTTAAGTTTGAAAATACTTCTGATGCAGATTTATATTTTCCACTTTTCACATCTCGTTCAGAAAACTGTATGATTTTTAATAGATTGAAGGCATTTTTCATTTCTTGATATGACTCTACATCCATTAGGACGGCTCGTGATTCTCCATTTTGGGTAATTACAAGAGGTTCCTTTCTTTCATTAACAAAATTCATCATATCTGCGGCATTTGTTTTTATGTAGGAAATTGGTTTAATACATTCCTGAACATTCGTAATCATAATAGCCTCCAGTCTTTTTATAGTATCATATTCAGACTGAAAAAGCAATTCTTTTTGAGCAAGCAATATGTCGCTAAAAGATTAGCGGATCCTGTCCGGTAATGAGCTAAGTAAATTGTAGCCGAGGGGGAAACTCGCAGCAAAGCTTCCAGCTATTCGCAGCGTAGCTTCCAGAGAAATCCCCCTCGTAGCAACAGAATTGTTACATGTCCACGAACTCCAAGCGTACGTTTGTGATGTGGATTGCGGCTGTTGAACCTTGGGCGCCACAGTTGAATTCGATGCGGGCGTTTGCGTCGGATTCATCGGTCATGGTAAAATCCCAGGAATAGTGCTTGGGCTTTTTACCCAGGGAAACTTTTGTGTCCTTAAAGTAGCGTACCCAGTTGCGGTCGGGGCCAGAGATTGCGACTATCATTTTGCGGGACTTGTCTGCGTATGCGTCAAAGGAAATCCTGTACTTTCTGCCTTTTTCCATGGGAATGGATGGCTGCACTACCTGCACGGAATATTCCACAGAACCGTCCTTGGTTGGCATTATGTCCAGCTTGTTGCCCTCTGCCTTAATGCTTCCAGCTCCGCCCTGTGCCGTAAAGAATTCCCATGCCGCACTACCGCTTCGGGCAATGTTTCCTATGCAGTCCACGACAGTCTTTACGGCAGGCTTTTCGGGTCTTTTCACGTTTTCGTCATAGGAAGGCTTCTGGTAGATTTTTACGTAGTCCACCACCATCTGGGCATTTTCCCCAAACTTTGTGCTCTTGTCCGGGTTTCCGGGCCAAGTTCCGCCTACTGCAACATTGAATATTATGTAGTAGGGCTGGTTAAAGGGGGCTGGATATGGATAGGAAGGCTCGCTAGAAGTACGCCTCTTTGTAAACCAGTCTTTTGCAGTCTGATAGTTTACACCGTCACAGTAAAAGCGGATTTCTCCGGGTTCCCATTCAACGGCAAAGACATGAAATTCTTTTGAAAAGTCAACTTTGCCAGGTGTGTAGGCTTTCTGGACCTGGGTATGCGGTTCGCCAAAGTGGAGGGTTCCGTACAGGGTGTCGGTCTTGTCTCCCAAAACTTCCATGATGTCTATTTCCCCGCACTTGGGCCACTGACCGTAGCGTCCTTCGCTCTGGGGCATCATCCAGAAGGCAGGGAGGAATCCCTTTCCGCTTGGAACTTTTAGACGGGCTTCTATTCTTCCGTAGGTGGGGATGTGCTTTCCGTATGTGTTTATGCGGCCGGATGTATAGGAAACATTTCCGTTTTTGTCCTCTTTTCTTACCGGCTGAATCACAAGGTAACCGTCCTTCAGGTAGGTGTTTTCATCAGACTCGCCGTATGACTGCAGCTCTGCATTCACCCAGCCCGGCTTGTGGGTTTCATAGTTCCAGTCAGCCTTGTTCAGCTTGGAGCCGTTAAAGTCGTCTTTCCAGATTAAATCCGCTTCCGTGTATTTGGAAGGCGTGTTCTGGGCAAAAAGAAGCCCTACCGTCAAAACTGCCGCAAATACCGCTACCAAAGCCAGTCTTTTCCTAAAAACCATACGAACCTCCGTCATTATAACAAGTATATTATGGAACAAATTACACAAAGCATTGTCAAAATCATGTCATTATTATCAATATTGCACAAATTTTTATGCTTTCTTGACTTTTCACGCTTATAGTTATAAATTAATCTAATCTGAAAAACCCGCAATACAGGAGACAGTTTATGGCACGCGAAAAAAGGGAGCTTGACAGATTTGAAAAAAATCCAAAAAGAGATATTGCAATCCTGACAAAACTAATGTCTGCCATAACAGCAGCCATCGTCCTTAGCGTTACTGGGGTTGCTGTTCTTTCGCTGAATATTTTTTCCGAAGGTGTAAGGGAATCAACCGACAACGACCTTATGAAATTTTCACAAGGACTGGACATGACCTTCAAGGACTGGCGCAATACCCTTGAGGCAGATGTTACCATGCTTTCAAGCCGCTCTGATGCCACAAGCCAGCTTGCCTCAAAAGACATGCACAGCCTTAATACTGTCATTGGCTGGGCAAACGGAACACTGAACGTTGACCTTCTCGCCTTTACCGACGAAAGCGGCAAGGTTATTTCCGGCTACGGCACAAAGAACAACGAAAACCTAAAGGCCGTAAGCTCCGTAAGCTCCGCCTTGCGTGGTATTGCAGGCTACTCCTATGACGACATCGGAACCATAGGCTACTCCATGGTTGCAACTGCACCAATCCGCCACAGGGGCAAACTTGTAGGCTGCGTGGTTGCCGCATATTCACTCGTAAACGGAAGAGTAACGGAACAGGTGGAAAAGTCCTACGGGGCAGCATGCACAATATTCCAGGGATCAAAAAGGGTTTGCACAACTCTGGGCCAAAAATACATCGGAACTTCTCTTGACAACCAGCAAATAATCGATGCCGTCCTTCGCGACGGAAACGAATACCACGGAACAAACACTATCGACGGCAGCAAATACATGTCCGTCTATTTCCCCCTTGAATCAAGCAACGGCGTAATTTCAGGAATGGCATTCGTAGCCCGCAGCATGGGCATCGTAAATTCAATCCGCAACCACACGATGTTTTACGTAGTCCCGGGTGCTATTTTCTTCGTACTCATCTTCGGCTTCTTCTGCTTCAGGTTCATCAACTGGCTTATGATCCGCATCGCAAACGTAACCAACTTCCTCAAGGAACTGGAAACAGGGGATGCAGACCTTACCAAGCGCTGCAAGCTCTTCCTCCGCGACGAAATCGGCGACCTCATAATCCACTTTGACCTCTTTCTGGACAAGCTCCAGGAAATCATGGGAGAAATAAAGGGAACCAAGACAGAACTTGGCGAATCAGGCTCAAAGCTTTCCCTCTCCACACAGGACACCGCAAGCGCAATTACGGAAATCATTGCAAACATAGAAAGCATCCACAACCAGATTACTTCTCAGACGGAAACGGTAACAAAAGCCGCTGGTGCAGTTCAGGAAATCTCCAGGAACATCACTAACCTTGACGGCCTTGTAGACAACCAGAGTGCAGGCGTTACCCAGGCTTCTGCCGCAGTAAAGGAAATGATTGGAAACATTTCTTCGGTTACAAAATCAGTTGACAAGATGGCAGACTCCTTCGGTGCACTGCACAAGAACGTAAACGTCGGCTTTACAAAGCAGCAGAATGTAAACGAGCGCATCCAGCAGATAGAAGTCCAGTCCCAGATGCTGGAGGAAGCAAACAAGGCAATATCTAGCATCGCTTCCCAGACGAACTTGCTTGCCATGAACGCCGCAATCGAAGCTGCCCACGCCGGCGAGGCAGGACGCGGCTTCTCCGTCGTTGCAGACGAAATCCGAAAGCTTTCTGAAACTTCTTCTTCCCAGTCACGCTCAATCAGGGAACAGCTTTCAAACATACAGTCTTCCATCAAGGAAGTTGCATCCTTCTCCTCAGAAGCAAGCCAGGCATTCAACTCCGTCTCCGAACACATTCATGAAACGGATAGCCTCGTAATGAACATCAAGTCCGCCATGGAAGAGCAGAATGAAGGCTCAAAGCAAATCAGCGGCGCCCTCAAGAATATGAACGAAAGTACGCAGATGGTACAGGATGCCTCAAAGGAAATGAGCATGCGCAACGAAATCATCATGCAGGAGATGCAGTCCCTCCAGAATTCAACGCAAAACATGCAGACCGGAATGGATGAAATGGCCAACGGTGCACGCAAGATAAATTCAACAGGTGGCTCGCTGGAAGGAATTTCAACCGACGTTCAAAGTGCAATCAGCAAGATTGGAAGCCAGATTGATTTGTTTAAGACAGAATAAGGGGTTTAGTATGAAGAAAATAAATATTTTTACTGCAATAGCTTTGGGCATCGTCTTATTTGCATCCTGCACCCAAAAAGAGCGCGCATCTATAAAGAAGCACCCGGTAACGCTCCGTCTTTCCGAAAACCACGTTTCTGGCTACCCCACATCCCTGGCAGACGAGGAATTTGCCCGCCTTGTCAAAGAAAGGACGGAAGGCCGTATTAAGATAGAAGTCCGCGAGGGTGGTGCCCTGGCACAGAATGAAGGCGATGCAATTGAAGGCCTAAAAAGCGGTGACCTTGCATTTACCCGCGTATCCGCTTCGTCAGTTGCGGCATTTGTCTCACAGATAAATGCAATTCAGTTCCCCTACCTGTACAGGAATTCAGAACACATGTGGAAGGTTTTGAACGGAGACATAGGTCAGAAAATTCTTGCAGGAATCGAAACATCCGGCTCTGGGCTTGTAGGCCTTTGCTACTACGATGCCGGTTCCAGGAATTTCTATGTCACGCGCCCCATACACTCAGTTGCAGACATGGAAGGCCTGCGCATACGCGTTTTGAACAGCCAGATTATGCTTGACATGTGCGAGGCTCTTGGCGCCAAGGGCGTTACCGGACTTACCATGACGGAAATCCGCGGTGCCATAGAGCGTGATCAGATTGACGGTGCCGAAAACAACTTCCCAAGCTACCAGAGCAACGGCGACTACAGCATTGCACCCTACTTCGTTAAGGACCAGCACACCAGGGTTCCCGAAATTCTAATTGCTTCAAAAAAGGTCCTTGACCGGCTGGATGCTGCCGACGTGGAAATCATAAAGCAGGTTGCAAAGGAAACCCAGGATTACGAAATCCAGAAGTGGAAGGAACGCGAGCAGCTTTCAGAAAAAATTTCGCGCGAAAACGGCTGCCAGGTCATAGAATTGTCCAACCAGGCCTATGCCGAATTCCAAAAGGCAATGGACCCGGTCTACAAAAAGCACGGCGGCAAATACATGGACATTATCGAAGCAATCCGTGCGGTAAATTAACGTTCATAAAACTGCAATTCGCTTGCTAGCATTGTGCAAATCGTGCTATAATTAAAATATTATGGGAAAGGTTTTTGTTTTTGTAAACCAAAAGGGCGGTGTAGGTAAAACCACGTCCGCTATAAATTTAGGCGCATATATTGCCTTAACCGGTAAAAAAGTTCTGCTCGTAGACTTCGACAGCCAGGGCAACATGTCCAGCGGAGTAGGCGTTAGCAAAGATAAGCCTACAATCTACGAAGTAATCATCGGCATGGTTGAGCCGGACAACCCCATCGCCGCCACAACCGAATCTGCAATCAAACACTCAAAGATAGAAAATCTGGATGTTATAAGCGCATCCATAAATCTTTCCGGTGCCTCCATAGAGCTTGTTAGCGTGGAAAACTGCGACTTCCTATTAAAGAAGGCCTTGGAATCTGTCCGCGACAAATACGACTACATTCTTATTGACTGCCCTCCATCCCTTGGAATACTTACGATGAATGGTTTGGCTGCGGCAGACGCAGTGCTTGTTCCCATGCAGTGCGAATACTTTGCCTTGGAAGGAATTACCCTTCTTTTGCAGACCGTCAAGAAAGTCCAGCAGGGAATCAACAAGAACCTTGTTCTCGGCGGCATTTTCTTTACCATGTACGACAGCCGTACACGCCTTGCCCAGGATGTTGTTATGCAGGTAAAGAGCTACTTTAAGGACGTTGTCTACAATACCATTATTCCCCGCAACATCCGCCTTTCCGAAGCACCTTCCCACGGAGAACCTATCTGCCTCTACGACCCAAGCTGCGTAGGTGCAAAGAGCTACGAAAAACTTGCGGAAGAGGTGGTTCGCCGTGGCTAAACGACATGCGCTCGGAAGGGGACTCGATGCTTTGATGGACCCAGGCCTTTCAGAAAGCAGCTCCGAGGAAATCTCCTCCACAGAAACCTCTATTGCAGAAGACACGATAGCAAAAGTTCCGGCAGCCCAAGCTCCAAAGACAGAAGCCGCAGCCTCAAACCTTCCCAAGGGAATCAGCGTAGACGAAAACGGAACCCTGTGGGTAGACCCGGCACTCTTAAAGCCCAACCCCAGGCAGCCCCGCAAATACTTTGACGAAGAAAAGCTTGCAGAACTTACGGAATCCATAAAAAAGGAAGGCATTGTAGAAACAATCGTCATCCAGGATTCAGGCGACGGTTCTTTTGAAATTATTGCAGGTGAACGCAGAACCAGGGCAGCAAGGGCAGCAGGACTTGAAAAAGTTCCTGTTCAGCTAAAAAAATATTCAAACAGCCAAAAGCTCCGCGTTGCGCTTATAGAAAACATCCACAGAAGCGACCTTAACCCTGTGGAAGAAGCCCAGGCCTATGCAGAAATAATGCAGACGGACGGCCTTACCCAAGACCAGGTTGCAGAAAGCGTAGGCAAAAACCGCTCAACCGTGGCAAACAGCCTCCGCCTCTTAAAGCTTCCAAATGACATGCTGAACGCACTTGCAGCAGGCTCAATTTCCTCTGGACACGCAAGGGCACTTCTTAGCGTAGTGAACCCTGCCGACCAGAAGGCTCTTTTTAAGCGCATCATTGACCAAGGTCTAAGCGTCCGCCAGTGTGAACAGCAGGCAACGGAACTGAACGGTGGCAACCGCGCTTCCAAAAAGATACAGGCTCCAAAGCTTGCAGAAGACACCCGCGACCCCAACTACATTGCAATCGAGCAGAAATTCCGCGACATGCTTGGAACAAAGGTTCAGATGAAGGGCAGCTTCGACAAGGGCTCCATCAACATTGAATACTACAACCAGGCAGACCTTGACCGCATCTACAACGTGATTGTAAAAAAGTAAGGCAAATGACTTCCCAACCGCTTCCCCACTATACTTCACTAGCAAGTGCCCTGGTCTCGCTCTTTGGAACTTCGGTTGCCATAGCAAGAACCGACCGTGTCTCTGGCGGAGACATAAACAAATCATACGCACTCACGCTAACTACAGGCCAACGCATTTTCATGAAGGCCAATGCAAAAG
Source organism: Treponema sp. (assembly GCA_024695625.1). Taxonomy (GTDB): domain Bacteria; phylum Spirochaetota; class Spirochaetia; order Treponematales; family Treponemataceae; genus Treponema_D. The sequence continues at coordinate 23,274 of JAILHV010000141.1, read as the reverse complement.
AAAACGCAGCCTTTTTTACAGCAGAAGCCGCAGATCTTTCCGCAATCGCCAGCACTAATTCAATAGGCACGCCAAAAATACTCTGTACGGGAACGGATGACGGGCAGGATGTAGGCTACAGCTTTCTCCTCATGGAATTCATCCAAAGCGGAAAAAAGAAAAGCGACTACTTTGAAACACTGGCCCGCGAACTTGCCGCCATGCACAGAGCAGATACAGCTCCCTTCACCAAAAGATCCACGAAAAACTTCGGCTTTTTCCAAGACAACTTCATCGGTGCCCGCGAACAAAAAAACACGCCGAGGACAAGCTGGATTTCCTTCTTCCGCGATGAAAGGCTCGCACCCCAATTCAAGGCCGCAGACAAATATTTTTCCGACTCGGACAGGACACTCAACACAAAGCTCATGGACAACCTGGAAAAATTCCTTGTTGAACCGGCAAAGCCCAGCCTCCTCCACGGCGACTTATGGGGCGGCAACGTAATCCCAAACCCAGACGGAAAGGCAATCCTCATTGACCCAGCCTGCTATGTTGGCCACGCTGAGGCAGACCTTGCCATGACAGAACTTTTCGGCGGCTTCCCCAGCTCCTTCTACGACTCCTACCGCGAAGCCTTCCCCCTTCAGCCAGGCTATGAAGACCGGCGCGACCTTTACAACCTCTACCAGCTCCTAAACCACCTGAACCTCTTTGGCCCAAGTTACCTCCATCCAGTGCAAAGCATTGTTGCCGAATACGTGGGATTGGAGTAAATACTTTTCTAAAGATAAATCTGCCGCAAAAGAATTCACCTAATTTTTCCTAAGCGAATTGGGCGTAACCCCGTAAGCCTTGCGGAAAGACTTGCTAAAATAGGAATCATTTGCAAAGCCACATTTTAAAGCAACCTCCTTTGCCGTAAGGGAAGTTTCTTCCATCATAAGCTTTGCCATGTAGAGCCGGTATGAAAGGAGGTAGTCCCACAGCTGGCTTCCCATCTCTTTTACGAAAACGCGCGAAAGGTAGTCGGCGGAAACACCGCAGTGGGCACTTATGTCCTGGCGCGAAAGGTGGCGGGCAAAATTTTTGTTGATAAAAAAAATTGCGCCTTTTACAAGCTTGCCTGTCCTCGGAGGCAGAATGGATTCCCGCTTTTCCAGAATTGACTTTATGCGCTGCAAGAAGGGCTTTTGCATTGCCACTTCCGTATTGCAAAGAATCGTGCGGGGAAAATCAGAGACGAGCCTTTCGTTTCCAAAGCCGTCAAAGCTGTCGCTTATGACCATCACCGGAACGTTCCTGAGCTTGTCGTTGCGCCTTACCGATTTTACGTCCAGGTCTTCAAGGGAATCAAAGACAAGCAGATCGGGGATAAAGTTAAAAAGTATGGTGTCCAGAATCCTTACCGAAGATATTACTTCCGTCTCGTAATCGCGCGAAAGGCATACGAGCATCTTCTGGTCAGTCCCAACAAAAAGGATTTTTTTTCTTCCGTACATCACAAACCGTACATCATAAATCAGCACCAGGGAACGCAGCCAAACTGCGTGTCGCTAAAGGCAAGGAATTCATTGATGCAGGATTCAGCCTCGCTGCTCAAGGCGGAAAGCCTCTTTGCCTTTGCATGGGAAGAATCGCTTCCACCGCCAACTTTTACAAGCGGATTCACGTAACGCTTTTTTACGGAAACGGAAACGCAGTAGCTGTCTTCGAGAGGCTCCTGGGTGTGCTGGACAACCTTCATGTTGCGGAAGGTATGGTAAAGCCGCGCAAAGTGTTCATCAGTGCCATCCTTTACAAGCGCATCGAATTTTTCTACAAGAGCTTTTTCGCTTATCGTAAACAGCTGCTCTTCTTCTATCAGCTTGCATTCAACCGCCCGCGAAACAACATCCGCCATAAGCTGCATTGCAACCTTGTCTTCGTTGTGCTGCAAAATCATGCTCACTTCTATGAATTTGCGCATGTATTCAAGTGCCGCCTCTTTGTCCACAAAGCCAAGCTCGGGAAGGCCGTCATCGTTTTCAAGAACCGCAACCTGGGAATAAAGTCTTTCTATCTCGTCCATGGTCCACACTGCATCCAGCGAACATCCGCTCGGGAACATGTACTCAAGCCTGTCCGCGCTAAGGCCGGGAATGTTGTTGTCCGCAATGGGATAGCGGTGGTAGTTGTCAATTTCATACTTGTAGATTCCGTGGCTAAAGAGAAGCTCGCTAAGCTCCAAATCCTCGTTAATCATCTTCTGATTGTTCTGCTCGGTACTTTCCTGCATAAGGGAATCGCCGTTCCTAAAATCAATCACATGGCTAAAGGCCGGGGTGGAAACGTCGTGCAAAAGCCCCGCAAGAGTCTGCCTTAGGTCATGGGTAAAATTCCATACGATAAGTGCCGTTCCAATGGAATGCTGCAGGCGGGAATAATAAAAGCGGTTCTTAAAAAGAGGAGTCCAGTCAGTCCCGCACAAAAGCGTAACACCGTCCAAACGCTGCAAAATGGGAAGCCTTAAATATTCATCCAAAAAGTCAGGATAGTCGGCGCAAAGAATTTTATGGTAGCGCGCAGAATTAAAATCAGTCGTGTCACCGGTGTGTTTCAAAAAGCCCATGGCAACCCCCTATAGTGCAATTTTATTTTTTTCGGGAAAAATAAGCAAGTAGACAGGAAATTTGTCTTTTTTTTGGAGCGTATAACAAGTTAAACCGGCGGTTAAAACAGCAAACCGCAAGTTGCAATTCCTACCCTAAACCGCTAACAAGCAGCAACATGGACGCTGCGTCATTTCTTTGCAGTACAACACGGCAAGTTTTCGTAAGAAAATTTGCGGGTAAAAATTGCAAGGACGCAATTTTTACCCGCTTTCCAGGGTTCCGGGGCCCCTACCCCTCCATTGCCTGGCGGCAACGGGCTTGCGCCCGCCCTTCCAATCGGGGCTAGGCTTTTGTTTGCAAAAGGACCTGCCTTAAAAAAAGCGTAACCTTGAAAAACATGCAGAAATATTATATTCTCTCATAACTATAATTTTAGGAGCAGAGCATGCAGATATTCAAAAAATGCATAAAAGTTGCGGCAGTCCTTATTTTTGCCGCAGCAATTCTTTCTTGCAACAAAAAAGACGGAAACAAAGATTCTTCAGGCAGCGAAACGGCGCAGGAAGCAGACCAGGAGTCCCTTTCTTCCGATGAAGAAGAAGGCGGGGAACTTTACGTAGAAGACACATTCGAATCCCTTACGGAAGACGGCGGGAATACCACCGATGCAGGGCAAAGCACACCGGCATCATTTGTAACGGAGGAATACAATACAGCAGGCATGATTCCTCTCGTAATGGTATGGACCCCAGAAGCCGGTATTTGCGAAGAAAACAAAAACGGCAGGATGGACTGGAAGCTCTCTGCTGCGGCGGGAACGGTCCTTTACGCATTCAAAGGCGCAAACGGTGAGCCGGAGGAAAAAGAAGCCATATACACATACGACGGCAAAAAGCGCACATGGATTCACATTGTCTTCAACAACCAGGAAAACAGGTGGGTCAACAAGGAACTCGTTGCAATTCGCGGTACAGCTGCAATCATAAGCGGCGGCGATGCACTCGCCTACGACCAGCCATCCATAGAAAACATCCGCGATGACGGAATTTACTACCCGCAGGATCAGGTTGTAGCAAGAATCGGATTCGAATCAGACGGATTCTACCAGGTTTATGGAAAGACGAACAAGGGATGGCTGCAGAAGTTCTACGTTGAATCAGACTGCCTAAAGGCAAGCAATACGGAAATTGCCTGCCAAATGCTTCTTAACCGCGCAGAAAACCAGGCAAACGCAACTGTAAAAAAAGATTTGGTTGCAATCGCAAGGTCAGTAGGCGGCAATGGCAACCTTTCTTCTTCCACAGAATACAGGCTGTCCCAGATGGTAAACGCAACCAGCGCCAAGGGAGACATTTCCGTTTCCACGGACAAGATAACGCAGATGGGCAACTGGTACGTGGCATACGTAAACACGGGCGACGGGTCCAAGATTTCACTCCGCCTGCAGCCAACCACAGCCGCACCGGTAAAGACTAAGCTGGACGACAAAACCCCTGTCTACTACCGCATGTCTGTTCCAGAAAGCGGAACCGTTTCCGGACAGAAGGGAAAGTGGCTTTATGTTACGACAGGAAAGCCCGGAACAGAAACTCCATCTGAACTTGAAGACGGCAACAAGCTGGACATTTCCCCAACTCGCTTTTCTTCACACTCATACTTTGACTACACAAACGCAGTAGAAGGCTGGGCATTCAGCGCATGGATAAAAGACGGTGTCCTTGAACCAGCTCCAAGTTCTGGAACACCAGACTTTGGAATAGAAGAATAAAAGACGGAGAAAGATGTTATGAAAAAGACAATAAAGAATTTTACAATCGCTTTTCTTATGGCGGCAGGCACAAACCTTTTTGCCGCAACAGCCTATATGCTCATGCCAAACGGCCCCCTCTTTGAAGAAAAAGACGGAAAGATGACACAAGTCGCAAAGCTTTCCACGGGCACATCCATTGAAACTACCGGCGGTGCGGAAAAAGACGGCAAGGTGCAGGTAAACTACCAGGGCAAGCAGCTCTGGGCAAACAAAAACCAAATCGCATCCTATCCGGAAGGAGCAATGGCAATCATCGTGGAAGACACAGCCCTGTTTGATGGCCTTGACCTTGTAAACTGCGGAAAATCCATCCTCAAGACTGGTGCCCTCGTCCTTTCATGCGGCCCTGCAAAAAGCGACTATGCACAGCTCACAAGAATCCAGTACTACAACTATTCTATAAAAAGCGTAACTACCGGCTACATTCTGGAAGGAAAATCATCCACGGACAAATCCATGCGCCAGGCAATGACCGTTTTCTCTAAGATAAAGACGGCAAAAACAAAAAAGGCCCAGGAAGCAAGCTTTAACAACCTTAAGAAATTGCAGGAAAAATCATCAGCAGACATTTCTGCAATCGTAAAGGCTGCGGATGAATACCTGCACGGTGTTGACCTGGAAGAAGGCGGTTTCTACGATTTCTCCTCAACGCTCAGAATGGCAATTTTTGCCGACTCCAGTTCCACAATCAACATGAGGAGCAAGCCGGGAACAAGCGCAGACAATTCCGTAACAGCCAAAGTTGAAGGCCTTGGCAGCGGAAGCAACTACCAGGTTCTTCTTGCCCAAAAGCGCACAAAGCACACACAGACAATCAACGGTGTAACAGACTACTGGTACTACGGAAGAGTAGAAGGCGAAGACAAGGAAGGCTGGGTTTTCGGAGCCTACCTCCACCTCTTTGACTTCTAACATTTGCAACATTATATTTTACTAAAAAAACACGGACTTGCTCGGCGGGACGTAGGAAAAAAGCACGGGGGGGACCCTTTAGGGAGGATTCCTTGATTTTTTCCGTTACTGGGACCCGCCGAACAAGTCCGTGTTTTTTTTACATAAGTTCTGCCCTTAACTAATTTTGTAAAATACGCTATAATCTCACAAATATTTTCTATAAATAAGGGAATCATATATGAAACTTAACTGTGGAATCGTCGGGCTTCCTAATGTTGGAAAGTCCACACTTTTTTGCGCTCTCACCAAAGCACCTGCCGCCGCAGAAAACTATCCTTTCTGTACAATAGACCCCAATGTTGGCGTTGTTGACTTGCCAGATGAGCGCCTTGATTTTATGGCAAGCGTTTTCCAGCCCAAAAAGAAAATTCCTGCTGCCGTAGACTTTGTAGACATTGCAGGACTTATAAAGGGAGCAAGCAAGGGAGAAGGCCTTGGCAACCAGTTCCTTGCAAACATCCGCGAAACAACCGTAATAGCCCACGTTGTACGCTGTTTTGACAACCCGGACATTCAGCACGTACGCGAAGACGCAAAAACAGACGCCCCAATCGACCCGGAAAGCGACATTCTTACCATAGACTTCGAGCTTGCCCAGGCAGACTTGGACACAATCAACAAGAGGCAGGAAAAAATTACAAAGCAAATCCGCGCCATGGGTAAAGAAGAAGAAAAAAAGCTTGCCCCTTACATGAGCGCCGTAGAAAAAATAAAGCCCCTGCTCCAGGACGGCAAGTGCGCCCGCATGGCAGACCTTACAGATGATGAGCGCGAGGCAATCTACGACCTTCACCTGCTTACGATTAAGCCACAGATTTTTGTCTGCAACATAGACGAAGACACAATTGAATCCGGCACAAACAAATACGTAGAAGCCGTAAAGAAAATTGCCGCAGAAGAAAAATCAGAAGTGGTTGTTATCTGCGGAAAGTTTGAAGCTGACCTTTCAGAGATTACCGACGAGGCTGACCGCAAAGAATTCATGGAATCCGTTGGTCTTAAAGAAAGCGGACTTACAGTTCTTGCCCGCCAGGTTTACCACTTGATGGGCTTACGAACCTTCTTTACAGGCGGAGCAGACGAATGCCGCGCATGGACAATTCACGCCGGAGACAAGGCACCACAGGCAGCAGGAGTTATCCACACAGACTTTGAAAAGGGATTCATCAAGGCAGAAGCCTACACTGTTGATGACCTAAGGCAGTACGGCAGCGAAGAAAAAATCAAGGAAGCCGGAAAATACCGCACTGAAGGAAAGGAATACGTCGTACAGGATGGGGACGTATTATTCTTTAAGTTCAATGTAACAAAATAACGGTCCATCAGTAGTTTGGACTTATACCTTTGTTTTGTTGGCCTTGGGGTCGCCGGCACGCACTTGTTACCAGCTCATCTTCAAGTTCAACGTAACAAAATAAAAGCCCAGGTGGCTGGGAACAACTTACGCCGCCATGGAGAGGCATGCCAAAGACTGGTTGCGACAGCAATGACGGCGAAAACCGGTTCTCGTAACGAAGTTTTAGGCAAGCCCGAAATGGCGGTGACGCATTGGCATAAGAGCCGAAACAGACTTACCGCAAAATGGCAGACTAAAAGAAATCACCGTCCAAATTTAAAAAAATTCAGCTTAAATTAATGGCACGTCATAAATAACTCCACACAAATAAAACTTGCGAACAGCCAGTTTTAGGTTTATAATATACACGTCCGCTTACATAAAAACCAATATTAAAATTCCACTTACACATTTAAGGAGCGTGTTTTAACCATGGAAAAAGAAGAGCTTGGCAATTTTATTGCAAATGGAAAAGCAGTCTTGGGACTGGAATTTGGTTCCACAAGAATTAAGGCTGTTTTAATCGACGACCAGAATATGCCCGTAGCATCCGGTGCCTTTGACTGGGAAAATTCTCTAGACAATGGAATATGGACTTATTCGCTCGACGAAATTCACAACGGACTGGCAACCTGCTATTCAAATCTTAAAAAAGACGTAAAAGAAAAATACGGAGTTAAGCTGACAAAACTAAAGGCAATGGGAATCAGTGCAATGATGCATGGCTACCTTGCATTTGACAAAGACGGCAAGCTCCTTGTACCATTCAGGACATGGCGCAACACGATTACCGGTGCCGCATCGGAAAAGCTTTCCGCACTTTTTAACTATCCTATTCCTGAACGCTGGAGTATTTCCCACCTCTATCAGGCCATGCTCAACAAGGAGCCCCATGTAAAGGATGTCGCCTTTTTTACGACGCTTGCAGGCTACGTGCACTGGAAGCTGACAGGCAAAAAAGTTTTGGGCGTGGGTGATGCTTCGGGTATGTTCCCCATAGACATTCACACTAAGGATTACAGTGAAAAGATGCTTGGCCAGTTTGATGATCTGGTAAAGCCTTTCAATTTTGGATTCAAGCTTAAGGATTTGCTTCCCCAGGTTTTGCAGGCAGGAGATGATGCCGGAAGCCTTACGGAAAGCGGTGCAAAGCTTCTGGACAGGGATGGCGAGCTTGAAGCAGGCTTTGTCTTTGCTCCGCCGGAAGGTGATGCAGGTACTGGAATGGTCGCAACAAATTCCGTACGGCCAAGGACAGGAAATGTTTCCGCAGGAACTTCTGTCTTCGCGATGGTCGTTTTGGAAAAGGAACTTTCAAAGGCATATAGCGGCAAAATCGACTTGGTAACAACTCCGTCAGGTGAACTTACGGCTATGGCACATGCAAACAATTGTACCGGTGAGTACGACAAATGGATCAAGCTCTTTGGCCAGGCGATTGAAGAATGCGGCTTCAAGATTGACAAGCCAAAGCTATACGATAGCCTTTTGGGTGCAGCTCTCAAGGGCGACAAGGACTGCGGCGGATGCATTCCCTACAACTACATTTCGGGAGAATCCATGACGGGTCTTTCACAGGGACGGCCTCTCTTTGTAAGAACGCAGAAAAACAACTTTACCCTTGCAAACTTCATGCGTTCCCAGCTCTTCACTTCGCTTGGTGCCCTGCGCACAGGCATGAACATTCTCTTTGACCAGGAAAACGTAAAAATCGACAGGCTCACGGGCCACGGAGGATTCTTTAAGACACAGGAAGCCGGCCTTACCGCCATGGCATCGGCAATGCACACACCAATTTCCCTGATGGAAACTGCTGGAGAAGGGGGGCCTTGGGGAATGGCACTTCTTGCATCCTACACCGTGAACAAAAAAGGCGAAAAGTTGGACGACTGGCTGGACAAAAATGTTTTTGCCTCTGCAAAAGTGAAGTCTTTTGAAGCGACAAAAGAAGACATCGAAGGCTTCAATGCTTTCTTTGCAAACTACACAAAGGGACTTGCAATAGAAAAAGCCGCCACAGAGAACATTGACTAAATGCAGGCAGGGGTATAAAAATGAGTTCAATTTATCAGACATTAAAAGAAGAAGCCTTTGAAGCAAACATGCAGATTCCAAAGAAGGGGCTTGCAATTTACACCTGGGGAAACGTCTCTGCATTCGACAAGGCAAAGGGTGTATTTGCAATAAAGCCGTCAGGGGTTCCATACGACACGATGACCGTAGATGACATAGTTGTCGTTGACCTTGAGCTTAACAAGGTAGAAGGAAAGCTAAACCCGTCTTCCGACACTCCGACCCATGCGGAACTTTACAAAAGCTTTAAGGACATAGGCGGTGTAACGCACACACATTCTCCCCATGCAACAGCTTGGGCACAGGCCTGCAAAGGAATTCCCCTTTTGGGAACAACACATGCCGACCACAGTGCAAATGCCGTCGTCTGCACGCCGATGATAACAAAAGAAGCAGTTGAAAGGGCTTATGAAAAAGAGACGGGAATCCTTATCGTAGACACTTTCCTGCATCCCGAAAAAGTCGGTGCAAAAAGCTATGACGGAAACCCACTAAAGCCTCTGGTTCCATCCGAAAACCCCATGGTCCTGGTTGCGGGTCACGGTCCATTTACCTGGGGAAGCAATGCAGACAAGTCAGTCTACAATGCTGCAGTCCTTGAAGAAGTTGCAAGGATGGCTTGGATTACTATGGCCGTAAATCCAAACTGGAAGCCTCTTCCCGATTACGTCATCGACAAGCACTATCAGCGCAAACACGGAAAGAACGCTTATTACGGTCAGAAATGAAGAGGCAACATGAATTCCTAAATTTAATTTTTCTCTTATGCGGTCTTTGCCTTACACTTTTTAGCTGCAGGGCAAAGGCCCATTCTGAGCCAAAGCAAAAAACAGAAAAGAGCATTATTGTAGGCTTTTCCCAGATTGGGGCAGAAAGCGAATGGCGCACATGCAATACGGAAAGCATAAAGAAGGCTGCGGAGGCAGAGGGAATCCAGCTCATTTATTCCAATGCGGAACAAAAGCAGGAAAACCAAATTAAGGCAATACGCTCCTTTATTGTATATCAGGTTGACGTAATTGTTTTTTGCCCCATAGTTCAGGACGGTTGGGACAACGTTTTGCAGGAAGCAAAGGATGCCAACATTCCCGTTATCATCGTGGACAGAAAGATAAGGACAAGGGACAATTCCCTCTATGCAGGCTATATTGGAACTGACAGCCTGGAAGAGGGGCGCAACGCAGGAAGGTTTCTTCTGGAAAAATACAAGGATGCCTCCGGTCCCATCAACATATTGGAACTTTACGGAACAATCGGCTCCTCAGTTTCGGAAGGAAGGAACAAGGGCTTCCACGAAATTATAGACAGAGACCCAAGGTTTTCCATTGTATACACAGAGTCGGGAGACTTTTTGCGTTCGCGCGGAAAAGAAATCGCAGAAAACATTTGCTCCAAGTCACCGGCAGGCAAACTACAGATTGAAGGCAAAACAATTCATTCCATCTTTTCCCACAACGACCAGATGACGCTTGGATTCTTGGGCATTCTTGACGAATACAAAATTCAAAGCGGAAAAGACGTAACCATAATTACCATAGATGCAGAGCAGGCCGCCATTGATGAATTGCACAAGGGAAAAATCAACTGCGTAATAGAATGCAACCCAAAGATGGGCCCCCAGGTCATGCATTTTGTAAAGGACCTTGCAGGAAACAGGCCAATCCCTGCCATGACATACGTGGCAGAAAGCGTCTTTACGGAAAACGCTGACACCGCCGCAATAGAACCGAGAGGATACTGATTTACCAGATGAAAAATCAAAGTGCAAAATCTTCAAGGCCCAAAAGCATAAAAAAGACCCTCCGTTTTTCTTACATACTGATTCTCCTCATGATGATTCTGCCTGCAGCATATTCAATCTACATAACACTGCACCACACGAACCAATACAATCAGATTATTCAGAACGTAAGCCGTGCAAACAGGATAAACCTCATAATCAACCAGGATATCTCCAACGAAATATGGGAAATCGTTGCAGGAAAAAAAACATTTGAAGGTGGAAGGCAATACGCAATTCTTTTGCAGATTGAAAACGGAATTTCCGAAATACTTGAAACAACCTCTCTCAACGACAACAGGCAAAAGCTTGAGGTAGCAAACAGGGCAGAAAAGACACTAAAAAAATACATAGACCTGCTTGGCCGCCAGATTGCAAACAACAATCCTGTTTCTGAGCAGGAAGAAACCCTTGAAGAAATTCGCGGATGCGCATCCCTGATGAACGACATTTTTCAGGATTTTATCGTTGCAGAAATCCAGACCCTTTCCGAGACCAACGACAGCATACGCCATTCATCAATATTGCTTTCCATCGTACAAATTGCAATCGTAATATTCGTTATCTGCCTTGCTTTCTTTTCCATGTATACAGTTTCAAAAAGCATAAGGCAGCCCATCCACAGCATGGAAATCCTTTCCACAAAAATTGCAAGCGGAGACCTTTCCGCCCGTATTGAACGCTCAAACGTAGAAGAACTGGACAACCTTTCGGTAAACCTTAACACAATGGCAGGAAAGATAAAGGAACTCATAGAAGAAAATATCCGCGAGCAAAAAAACCTTCAGAAAGAAGAAATGAAAACTCTGCAGGCGCAGATTACCCCGCACTTCCTCTACAACACCTTTGACACAATCATCTGGCTAGCAGAGTCCGGGCAGACTTCCCAGGTTGTAGAAATCACAAAGGCTTTCTCCAACTTCTTCCGCATCTCGCTAAGCCGTGGCCACGACTGGATTCCAATTGAGCAGGAATTAGAACATGTAAAGAGCTATCTCACCGTTCAAAAAATCCGCTACCGGGACATACTCAATTATTCAATCGACTTTGACAAGCGGCTTTCGGGCACAATGGTCTTAAAGCTCATTCTCCAGCCCCTTGTAGAAAATGCAATTTACCACGGCATAAAAAACAAGCGTGGCCGAGGAATGCTAAAGGTTTCCGCACAGATAGACGGAAATTCAGACGGGGAGTACAGCATCGTTTTTTCCGTAGAAGACAACGGCAAGGGTTTTACCCCCGAACGTTTGGAAGAAGTCAAAAAGGAATTGAAGTCCGACAATCCGCCGGAAAACCTTCAGAACACATACGGCTTGTACAATGTTAACAAAAGATTGAATCTGTATTATGATAAAGCAGTTAATCTGGAAATTCAGAGCGTACTGGATAAAGGAACGGTTATTTCATTTAAGGTTCCGTGGAGTAAATAGTGTACAGTGTTTTTATTGTTGATGACGAACCAATTGTTTTGGAAGGAATACGCACCACAATAGATTGGGAAAATTCCAACTTTTCTTTTGCGGGAGAGGCATCGGACGGAGAGATTGCCCTTTCGATGATTCAGGAAATAAAACCCGACATTCTCATTACCGACATAAAAATGCCCTTTATGGACGGACTGGAACTTTCGGCGACAATAAAAAAGACGCAGCCATGGATTAAGATTATAATTCTTTCAGGCCATGATGAATTTGACTATGCAAAAAAAGCAATATCAATAGGAATAGAAGAATACATCCTCAAGCCATTCACGTCAAAGGAAATCATAGAAAGCCTTGACAAGGCAGCCGTGCAAATAGACAAGGAACGCAAGCAGCTTTCCGACATTACGCGAATGAAGGAAGAGTTAAAATCAACAGAAAGAATAATTCAGAAGGATTTTCTAAGCGGAATTGTCCACAGTTCAATAGACATGTCTTCCGTCATGAAAAAAAGCCAGGAACTCAACATAAATTTAATTTCCCGCTACTACAAAATCCTCATAAGCAAAATTCAAAGTGCAAGTAAAAACACACAAAACGAAGACATGGCATGTTCTCTGGTAAACTCCTACTCTTCCTCCTGGGAACAGACGAATTCCTTTTTTGAAAACAGCAACCAGCTTATATGCATCTGCAAAGGCTCCGACCAGAAGGAACTTGACGACAACACCTATCACATTGCGGAGACAATAGAGCATATCGTTACGCAGAACAATGACTGCCGTGTCGTTACGACGATTGGAAAAACAGTTGAACACCTGTCTTCGCTTTCTGAAAGTTATGAAGATGCAAAAAAAATCCTTGAGCTCAGCAAGACAAACGAACAGTCGCGCATTATAAGCAGTGACGACATTATGTCCGAAGGTTCAAGCCTCCTGCACTTAAAAGAAAACGACCCCATGGTTGAACGCTTAAAATACGCATCCAAAAACGACATTTCTGTCATCATTGACGAATCAATGAAGCTCATAAGCAGCAACCCGGGACAGTTCCAGTTTGTTGCATCCTATCTTTTGGGTGATTTGATTTTTGCCGTTTCCGAACTGATTGAAAATCTTGGCGGGAACATTCAAGAAGTAAAGCCTGAAATTTTGCAGCATGACTACATAGAAGAAGCAATCCAAGACTCTGAAACTTTTTCAAAAAAGCTGCTTTCAATTTTTACTTTTGCACTCGAATACCGCGACTCAAAGATAACAGGAAAATATCAGGATGTTATCCTCAAGGCAAAAAAATATATCGCGGAAAACTATGCAGACCAAAACACGACCCTTACAAAGGTTGCAGATGTAGTTGCCCTGAGCCCCAACCACTTTAGCACGATTTTCTCGCAGGAATGCAAGACTACCTTTATCGAATACCTTACAGAAGTCCGGCTGGAAAACGCAAAGCGGCTCATGAAGACCACAGACATGAAGGGCTACGACATAGCCTACGAATGTGGTTTTAGTGACCCGCACTACTTTAGCTACATCTTTAAAAAGAACACAGGCCTTTCGCCAAGGGAATACAAGGCAAGCCTGTAAGCCAAGGCAAAAGACCAAGCTGATTTTATATCAGGCGGATTTTCCTGTGTCAAGGATTCCTGCCGCTTCCTTAAGAAGTTCGATTATGGAAAGATGCTGGGGGCAAACGCTTTCGCACTGTCCGCATGCAACACAATCAGACGCCTTACCGCTTCTGTTCACAAGGCCGGAATAAAAATTCTTTGCCCGCCAATCGTCAGGATAGCGGCGCAATGTATTCACCGTCCTAAAGACATCAGGAATGCTGATTTTCATTGGGCAACCGTCAGTGCAATATTTGCAGGCAGTACAGCCAATCTGCGGGATGCGCAGAATTTCCTCCGTTACTTCATCAATAACCTTGAACTCATCAGGCGTAAGGGCTTCAAAATTTGTGAACGTCCTTATATTGTCATCCATCTGCTCTTCGCTGGACATTCCGGAAAGAATCGTCACTACCCCTTCAAGGGAACCAACATAGCGCAAAGCCCACGATGCCACGGAATCATTCGGACGCACACTCTTGAATTTCGCCTCAATTTCAGGCTGCATCTTTGCAAGCATTCCTCCGCGTACAGGCTCCATGATTATCATGGGGATATTCCTTTTGTGGAGTATGTCATAAAGTCTTTGCGACTGCACAACCGGGTTTGTCCTGTCCAGGTAGTTAAGCTGAATCTGAACGAATTCCATTTCGGGATGTTTGTCCAAAACCTTTTCCAAAAGCTCCGGGCTTCCGTGGAAAGAAAAACCAAAATGCTTTATGAAGCCGGCTTCTTTCTTTTTTAGCCCCCAAGTAAAGCAGTCATATTTTTCGTATGAATCGTAGTTTGCCTCTTCAATTGAATGGAGCAAATAGAAGTCAAAATATCCAGCAGAGGTTTTGTTAAGCTGGTCATTAAAGATGCGCTCAACGTCGCTTTCCTGCTTTACTTCCCAAATTGGAAGCTTTGTCGCAAGCATAAAACTTTCACGCGGATATCTTTTTACGAGAGCCTCACGCGCAGCTTCCTCCGAATGGCCACCGTGATAGATATAAGCCGTGTCAAAGTAATTCATGCCGGCATTCATATACTTATCGACCATAGAATTTACACGCTCAACGTCTATCGCCCCATCTTTTTCAGGAAGCCGCATAAGTCCAAAGCCCAACTTTGGTATTTTTGTCAAATCGAGTGCCATATAATTCCTCTTATATATTCTTACTCAAAGAGCATATCAATGTTGTTTGCCACCATTTTCTTTAGTGAACCACGGGAAGTGCTTTCCGGGAAGTTGCGCCATACAAGATATTTTGCCTTAGGAGCAACTTCATGAAGCGGACCTGCAACAGGATTGTGAACATTATCTATGATAAAGACAAAATCCTGCGACTTTGCAAATGCAATCTGTTCAGAAGTTACTTCTCCGGGGCCAAAAACCAAGACGACATCAAAGCCTAAGTCTTTTGCAAGATAAATCTGATTTTTGTTGCATAAAACCTTTGCAGAAGAAAGGCCTTTGCCTTCCAGATTTTTTTTGCCATCTTCTATGACGGCACGGTATTCAGCTATGCGTCTTTCACATTCTCCCTGGGTGCCAAAAATTTCCGCAAGCTTTCTGGCTTCTTCCGAAACAGTTTGGATTGAATTATCGCATTTGATCTTTATCATTTTTGAATCAGCCTTTACAGAGTCGCTCAAAATTTTCATCATGCGCTCAAATCCTGCATAAACAAAATATGTACAGTCGTTAATTTTCTGAATGTCAGAAACAGTAACTTCATATTCAGGCGGATGGCGCAAGTTGGCAGGCGCAATGATTTGCACATCGTCTATTCCCGCAATATCCATAAAGCCCGCAGTCCAGCTGGTGGACGCAAGGAATTTTCCAGAAGACTGTTTGACAGCATCTGCTTGTACGTCTGCATGAGATTCCTTTCCTGCATCCGCTGCCACAGGCTGCTTCTTACTGCACCCTGCAATCAGAATCAAGAGACTTGTCATAAGAGCCACACAAAGTTTTTTCATTTTAAAACCTCACTAAACATTATAAAAATCACCCCAGCCACAAGAGAAATTGTTGCCCCGGGCGGAAGGTTGCAAACTACTGCAATTACATAACCAACAAGAGAAAAGGCGAGCCCCATGCCGGAGCTGAGCAAAAACAGATTCTTAATTCCACAGAAACGCCCTGTATTTATCCTGCCAGCACACAAAACCGGAAGTATCAGCAATGAATCTATCAAGAAAGCACCCAGAAGTTTCATTGCAACAGAAACAACAAGGGCAATCAGCAGCACCATAAAAGTGTAATGAAATTTTACTTTGATTCCAAGTGACTGGGCTATTTCATTGTTAAAAAAAACTGCAAGGATATTATGAAAATTAGCGGCAAGGTAAAACAAGAGTAAAAGTGCAATGCAGGAAAGGAATACCACATCATACAGTCTGAGGGCAAAAGGGCTTCCCCACAAAAGACTAAGACTGTCCTTGGCAGGAACATTTTTTACATGCATTATCATCGAAGCAATTGCCATGCTTACAATCATCCCTGCAGCACTTGCGTAGCCAAAAGCAAAGGCCTGTCCCTTTCCAAGACAAACGATTCCAAGGACCATAACGATATTTACTGCAATCACGGCAGGCACAAGAGGGAGGCTGGCAGCAAGGCTAAGAGCCCCGCCCAAAATGACTCCGTGCATTAGCATATAGCGAATGGGAATTAAGTTAAGGCGGAGAACCATTACGCCGCAAAGGGGAAAGCTTGCACCGCTTATAATTATTGCAATAAAACCGCGAAGGACGGGCGCAAGGGAAAAAAGCAAACCCAAGCGCTCAAGGAAATTATTCACCGCTGCCTCCTATAACGATTCTTTGCCACCCGCGCAAATCTGCAAGTTCCTTATCATGCGTTACAAGTATGATTGTGGGAATTTCGGAAAGGGTTAACGAGCGCAAAATGTCCGTAACCATTTTCTTATTTTCGACATCAAGGCTGGCTGTAGGCTCGTCCAAAAGGAGAAGCTTTGCATTCTGGGCAAGGCAACGGGCAAGCTGAACCTTTTGCTTTTCCCCTCCACTCAAGGAAGAAAAGCTTCTGTCTGCAAGATGGAAAGCAGACAAACGGTGCAGGGCTTTTTCCACAAGCTGACTTTTGTTTTTGGCTTTATGATTTATTCCGAGCCCTACGACTTCCCGGCAGGAAAGGCTAAAGAACTGGGCATCTGTAAACTGAGGAATATAGCCGATAGTAAACTTCTGCACGTCAGAAGGAGACATGCCGTCAATTAAAATTTGCCCCTCATATTTTTTTTCTATTCCGCAAAGGAGCCTGAGCAAAGTCGTTTTTCCCATTCCGTTTTCGCCGAGCACCATCAGGTGTTCACCGGCCTTTAATTCAAACGAAAGATTCTTTTGGCTTATAAAAGGATGGACAAGATTTTGTACGCTAACATCAATTCCCTGGACAAGCTTGGCACGCTGCCGCAGAAGAAAATACATATGGTCTTCATCCCAAAGATTTTCAAGCTGATTTTCCGTAGCACACATCAACTTGGGAATAAGGTGTTTGTAATGAACTTCCACCCTGCCGCTTTCCGAAGCCTGCTCATTGTGTAAATTTATGTACCTAAGTGCATTTTCACTTAAAAGATCTGCATTGATTTTTTTTATCCCGTGACGTATCGTTAAAACGGCCGCTGCCTTTCCCATGGCACAATCATGGCTGCAAAGCATTTCGCGGGGGCCTTGATATGCCTTTAGGAATTCCTCTAGCTCAAACAGCGGATAAAGCCATTTGCCGGCACTTTCAAAAATCAAATCATCCCGGTTAAAGACTTGTAGAGAAAGTTCCCCTGGCAATTCTTGCATGTAGGACATCCGCCGCCCCTCATTTTTAGAATTTTGTCACTCTTTATTTATCCTATATAAACACCGCTTTGTCAACAAAAAAAAGGTGCACCTCCAGTTTCCCAGAAGTGCACCCAGCATGAAGAACAGTTTTATTATTGGGCAGCTGCACCGAGTTTCTTTTTTCTGGCCGAAAGAATTACGCTCTGCAAAAGGATAAAGAAGCACAGCATAAGACCGGTTGTAATCTTCTGCCACCATGGCTGTGTAAGCCCTGACGCAATTACAATCGTATTGATTGTCTTAAGGGACATAACACCGAACAAAGTTCCAATCAGGCTTCCTACGCCGCCAGTCAAAAGTGTTCCGCCTATAATAGAAGAAGCGATGGCTTCCATCTCGGCACCGTCAGCATTGGATGCATTTCCTGCCCCTGTGTGAAGCAGATAGACAAATCCTGCAATACCAGCAAGTATGCCGCAGATTACATAAGCCGTAAAACGCGTCCTCTGAACGTTGATTCCAAGCATCAGGGCACTTTCGCTGTTACCACCGATTGCATAAAAGTTTCGGCCAATGCGCGTCCACTTCAGCGTTGCCCAAAGAAGTACGACAAGCAAAATAGCAACTACAGCACCTATCTCAAGATATGAATTGATGAATGTTCCGTTGCGCGTAAAATACCCGACACCAGGAAGGTTAATCGTAAAGTCCTTCAGCCTAAGGAAAAATTCATTTGCCTTAACCGTAACAGGATTTACGCTAACAATCGTCGTCATTCCCTTTGCAAAGAACATACCCGCAAGCGTTACGATAAATGGCTGAATCTTCAGGTATGAAATCAGAAAGCCCTGAACAAGACCAAAGGCAAGCCCTATCGCGAGAGCAATCAAAAGCGCACCAAAGACACTTCCGCCCTTGTTCTCCAAAAAGCAGACGGTTGTCATCGTGATAAGAGCTACCTGACCGCCGACAGAAATATCTATTCCACCGGAAATCATTACAATCGTAAGTCCACATGCAATTATTATCAGGTATGCATTGTTGTTAAAAATATTGAAGAACTGCTGGGGATTTAAAAATCCACCGCCCCAGGCAACCATTGCAAGCAGGTACATTACAATAAAAGTACAAATCGTAATTGTCAAAAGCAGAGTCGTATTGGAGACAGGCTGCTTAAATTTTTTCTTAAAAAAATCCTGAATATTACCCATGTTACTTTGCCTCCACTTTTACAGCCTTTGCAGAAACTTTTTTTGCGATTCTTCCAACCCATTCCTTTACGACTGGAGAACCGGCGACAACGATTATTACAATTACAATTGCCTTGTAAGCCTTGATGTCTGTTGAAGAAACCTTCATTGCATACAGAGTCGTTGTCAAAGCCTGAATGATGTAAGCACCGATTATTGAGCCTGCAAGCCTGAACTTTCCTCCGCCAAGCGAGTTTCCACCGATTGCAACTGCAAGAATCGCATCCATTTCTATGTCAAGCAGAATCTTCTCGTGATTTATAAGACCGATTCGGCAGACATTCATAGAACCCGCAAGTGCAACACACACGCCAAGGATTACAAAGACGAGCATCTTCATAAACACCGGGTTAATTCCGTTCTGCTTTGCAGCCTTCTCGTTTATACCAACCGACTGAATAAAAAGGCTAAGCGTAGTTTTGTTCAAAAGAAGCAGTATCAAAAGAACAAATAGAATTACTATCAGTATAGGGCTGGGAATCGGACAACCGGGGATGAATCCTCCCAAATATCCAAGCAGGTTGCTTTCAACATTCGGCGTTGCACCTCCGTTAATCCAGTATGCAATCGGGCGGCCTGCGGTAAACAAAATCAGAGAAGCAATCATCGGCTGGATGTTGAACTTTGCAATCAAGGTACCGTTGAAAAGGCAGAATACAATCGCAACACAGCAAGCAACAATCACGCCCAAAAAGATTGTCGGAACAGTTATTGAACCAGTCCGCAAAATCTTTACAAAGATACTTCCTGCAATAGCGGCACATGCACCAATTGAAATGTCCTGTCCTTTTGTGGCCGAGGTAACGAGAGTCATACCGATTGAAAGAATCACAAGCTCAGACGCACCGTTCAAGATACTTATCAGGTTTCCAGTAAGAACCCTGTTTCCAACATTGTTTACCTTTATTCCGATTGAAAAAAAGCTCGGATCCCTTATCAGGTTAAAGACAACAAGAATCAGCAGCGCAATTACAGGAATAATTAACTGCGATGACGTAAGTTTTTTTATCTTTTCTGAAAAATCAAATTTGCCTTTCATCTATTAATTTCCTCCCGCAATAGTCTTCATTATATTTTCCTGACTCAGCTGATCGTCCCGCAACTCTCCCACAATGTTGCGGTCCTTCATGACAACAAGCCTTGTGCACACATTCAGCATTTCCTGGATTTCCGAAGAAATAAATGTAATTCCAACACCATCCTTGGAAAGCTTCAAGACTTGCTTTTGAATTTCCGTCTTTGTACCAACGTCAATTCCGCGCGTAGGTTCATCAAGAATAAGGTACTGTGGATGTGTCAAAAGCCAGCGTGCAAGAATCACCTTCTGCTGGTTACCGCCAGAAAGAGCCTTTATTGGGGTTTCCTTGGAGGCCGTCTTAATCTGCAGAAGCTTGATGTATTCATCGGCAATCTTTTCTGCCTCTGCCTTCTTGAATGGACTCCAGAATCCTTTTAAAACCTGCTGAGCAAGAATTATGTTGTCCTTTACAGAAAGATCCGCAATAATACCGTCACCCTTGCGGTCTTCTGGCAAATAGCCAATGCCGTTTTTCATTGCATCCTTGGGCTTTGAAATCTTAACGTCCTTCCCGTTCACCTTTACGCTTCCACCGGTAACGCGGTCTGCTGCAAAAATCGCCCGGACACTCTCACTTCGGCCGGAACCCAGAAGCCCCGTAAAGCCGTTAACTTCTCCCTTCCTAATCTTAAAGTCAAAGGGTTTTACACCTTCTGCACTGGAAAGATCGTGAGCCTCGTAAACAGTTTCCGATGCCTCGTTAAACTTGCCCTTTTCATCCTTAAGCTTGGAAATATCATCAAGTGCCTTTCCAAGCATCGCAGAAACAAGCTCAACCTGGGGCATATCCTTTATAAGATATTCACCCACAAGCTCACCGTTGCGAAGAACAGTAATCTTGTCGCAAACCTCGTAAACCTGATCCAGGAAGTGGGTGATGAAAATGATTCCAACACCGTTTGCCTTAAGCTCGCGCATAAGGGTGAACAAAAGTTCAACTTCCCTTTCATCCAAGGACGAAGTTGGCTCATCAAGAATCAAAACCTTGCAGTCCATGTCAACGGCTCGCGCAATAGCAACCATCTGCTGAACCGCAAGGGAACAAGTTCCAAGCTGCTGAGAGGCCTTTGCCGGAATGTTAAGCTTTTCCAGAATTTCATCTGCCTTTTTCTCCTGGGCAGACCAGTTTATAAATTTATAGTTTCCCCGTCCGATAAACATGTTTTCTGCAACAGTCAAATTCGGGCAGAGCGTAATTTCCTGATATACTGTACTAATGCCAAGATTCTGGGCATCCTGCGGAGAACGAATCAAAACGGGACCATCTTTTCCGTCAATACAAATCTCTCCAGCATCCTTTTCATAAACACCGGTAAGACATTTTACAAGAGTCGATTTACCGGCTCCATTCTCTCCCATAAGCGCATGAATTTCACTTTTGCAGAGAGTAAAATCTACATTTTGAAGTGCCTTTACTCCGGGAAACTCCTTGTAAATTCCCCGCATGGTCAAAACAACATTATTTTCCATTTTAATTTCCCGCCATTTTTCAGTTTGAACAAAACCGCGACAAGCAAATCCGCCTGACAAAAAAATTAATTCAAAAAAAAAGCGGTGTAACCGAAAGCAAGGCCTAAGCCCTGCCTCCGATATTTACACCGCGTCCGCTTACGATAAATTAGTCACCAAGTCCGTACTTGTCGATATCTGCCTGTGTAAGAGTCTTTGCGTCAAAACCTTTTTCTTCAGAGATAACTTTCTTTGAAGGAACATTGCCAGTCTTGATCATTGTTTCGATTACACCAGCCTGGAAAGGAGAGCACTGTCCGTCATAGTTCCAGGTTCCTGCCAAAAGCTCACGGAGAGCCCACTTGTTGCAGTCAAATCCCATTACGATAACATCCTTGCCCACACCGTGAGTAATACCGGCTTCGTCAAGAGCAGCAACTGCACCCTTAGCCATACCGTCGTTCTCTGCGTAGATTACGTTGAACTTTTCTCCTGAGTTGATAACAGATTCAACAATCTTCTTTGCCTCTGCTTCGTCCCATGTTGCTGTCTGCTGAACAACCTTTGTCATTGTTCCTGCAGCAAACTCCTTGTCCAAGGCAGCTGTACGGCCAATCTGAGCATCTGAACCCATAGCACCCTGAATGTGGATTACCTTGTATTCAGGAAGATTCTGTGCCTTGAGCCATGCAACGGCTGTATTACCCTGGTTTGCCATGTCAGAAACAACAGCAGCTTCATAAAGGTTTTCATCAGTATTGATCATGCGGTCAAAGAGGAATACTTTGATTCCAGCTTTCTGTGCGTTCTTGAGAACTGCATCCCATCCGTCTGTTGCAGCAGCGGAAAGAAGAATGTAATCAACGCCTTCCGTAATGAACTGGGAAGCAGCGTTAAGCTGTTCATCATTCTTAAGGCTGTAGAAAGTCTTTACTTCATAACCCTTGGCCGGAGAGAAAACTTCCTCCATGTCCTTTACGTTAGCAGCACGGTAGCCTGATTCTGACGGCGGGTTGTTGATAATACCAATCTTAATTGCACCATTTTTCTTTCCCTTTGCACATCCAACAAACAAGCTTGCAGCCATCAAAACTGCAACAGCAGCAGAAAATAATTTTTTCATAAGAAATCCTCCTCGTTTAGATATTTTCCTTATGATACAATCCTAAAGGAATGGCCCCTGATTTTGAATGCAATTTTTTAGGTATTTGAGTATAATTTTTTATGAATTTTTTCTTAAACATGCAAGAAAGTTAAAATTCTTACGGCAAAAAGTGGGATTTCTTTCTATTTTTTTAGGAAAAATGTCCTATCTTACCACGGCAGAAAAAATTGTAAAGGCTGTTACGGTATGCAAATGAATTAAAATAATTTTTTACCACACGCCCTTTCTATCGAGGCTAGGTTTTGTTTGCAGAAGAAAAGTTGCACTTTTCTAAATGGAAAGAATCATGTAATTCCGTACCTTTGCCTTAACTTTTTACTTTCCATTTCCGCTGTTTCTGAATAACTGCAATAGAACTTTAGGGCACTTGCAATTAACCTGATTAAAGTGAGAGTGTCTTTTGGTGCATTAAAACTTTTCGCAATTTTACGTTCCATCATTTTAAACACGAGTGCAAGCATCTCTAATTCAAAAGGAGCGGTTGGAATATATTCTGAGTTCCGGCAAAAATTCCTAAAGAATTTTTTCTCTGCCATGTTGCAGGTGTCAGTAAGCATCCCCAGCTCTTCTTGCCATAAAGTGTGCCACTCCAAGACATTTCTTACCGTCTGCTTAAACTCTGTTACAGCAAGAACGTCTGCTGCATGCTGGTACTGGCGCTCTAGCCTGACTGCCTTTGCCCACAGGTTAAACCATTCAGGTGAATTTCTAATGGCAAAACTAATCATTAAAAGCCTCCTTGTACCACTCAGCTGGATGCTTTTGCCATTACCAGTGCATCCTGTTTTTTATGTACATGTTATACCAGCTTGCTCCATATCAATATTATGCGGCTGATACAAAGGGGGCTTGTCTTCAGGTTGTTCAGCAAGCTCAACGACAATATTGTAGATGCTTTGAGTGCCTTCAAAAAATACGAATAGATAAGCAGTGAGTAAAAATGATATAAACAGCATTAGCCAATACTTAAAGTACCTGCGCTTAAGA
>JAILHV010000133.1 GCA_024695625.1 Treponema sp. | reverse complement strand
TGAGGCAATAACGCTTGTGGGCGAAGAAAACAGAATCGAACCAAAAAACATTGAGACTTTTGGCAAGCATCTCCAGAAGGTTCAGGACATAATCACTGAGCTTCAGATAAGCCTGGACATGGAAAAGGGCGGAGAGATTGCACAGAACCTCATGGCTCTTTACATCTATTTTAACAAGGAACTCCTTAACTGCAGCCTTAGCCACGACAAGAAAAAGATGAAATTCATCTTGGACTTGCTTTCCCAGCTTAGGGATTCATGGGCCAGCGTTTCGCAGACTCAGGCAAACGGTGCCGTTAAGATGGCCGGTGAAAGGGCTACTCTTAGCATAACTGGATAGAACAAACCGAAAATAAAGGGATAAACGGTGGGAATTATGACGGTAGAAAATCTTAGCAAAGAAGAGCTGGACGAGCGCGTGGCCATTTTAAAGAGGTTCCGCGCCCTTCTTGAACAGCAGCGCACAAAATTCAGGGAATATCTTAAGGTTCTGGAAAGCCAGGAAAAGAGAATCAATGCGGAAGACGCAGAATCTTTGCTTGCTCATACGGAACTGGAAAAGCAGATTGTAAAGGGCATAGCCTCCTTGCAGAAGGTAATCGTTCCTATGCAGGATCTTTACGTAAAGAGCCGGGCTAGCACCTACAACCCGCAGGATGCCGTTCCTGTGGAAAAGCTCCAGGGTGAACTTGGAAAGCTCCGCGAACAGGTTATCATCCAGAACCAGCGCAACCGCCACCTTCTAAAGATTCATTTGGAAGAGCTTCGCGGTCAGATTTCCGGCTTTAAGAATCCTTACAAGGGACTTTCCTCTGTCTATGCAGAACGCAAGTCTACAGGTTCCCTGGTCAGTGTGGAAGCCTAGTTGAAAAATTAAACTGAACTGCCGTCCAGAGTGTATGCTTTGGGCGGCATTTTTTTATAACCGTCATGCTGAACTTGATTCAGCATCTATTTGGTGGATTCCGAATGGTGACTTGTTTAAAAATTCCCCTAGCAAATAAAACCTAGCCCCGATTGGAAGGGCGTTTGCATAAAAATTGCATTCTTGCAATTTTTATGCATGAGTTTTCTTCGAAAACCACTTTCTTTTCATGCTAGCAAATGACGAGCCCTCCATGGCTCTCCTTGTTTTACAAATATTCGGAACCCCGGAAAGCCCGTAATAAAAATGGCAAAATGTTCTTTCAGAAATATTTTGGACAGCAAAAAAAAGTTGCTCCAAAAAGAAGAGAAAAAACAAAAGCTAAAGAAAATATTGCTTTGGATAAGCTTTGCGAAGACTTAGCGCAGTGTTTCAAGCGGGCTGCCGTCGCCAAGAGTTACCTTGTCTCCCGGAGCTATACCGTTTGCCTTGAACCAGCCCATGGGGACTTCCAGTGCGTAGCGGACAGAGCGGGTGCTTGAGACCGAAGTTTCGCTAAAGGGCGTCATGTCCAAAGTGTCGCTTATGGTTCCAGCACTGTCTATGTAGGCTATGGAAAGCGGGTGGGGCGTGTTCTTCATCCAAAAGTGCAGGATTTGGTCCTTTTCAAAGACAAAAAGCATGCCTGTTCCGTCGGGGATGCGGGTGCGGTTCATAAAGCCGTAGTTGCGCTCCTCCGCCTTGGATGCAATTTCCGCTTCTACCGGGATTGTTTTTCCGCCTGCAGTGGTTATAGAAAGCGTTTTTACCGGCAAGTCGAATTTCTTTCCTGAGCAGGATGATGCCGGAATAAAGACAAAAAGAGCCACCGTAAGCACAGCGGCCTTTGCCAAAAGATTGTTAAAGCGAATGAATTTCATGCTGAATTCCTATTGGATTGTCGAATCAAAGTCCGTCAAGAAAGCGTTCCGTGTTCTGCTCGCGGCCTGTCTTTTCTACAAGCGACTGGTCAATAAGGCTTTCAAAAACGGCTCTGTCCGTGTATTTTATGGTAAGCGGGCGTTCAAGCGTCATTATAACGCTGTCGTTGCGCCATTCAGACTTCTGTGGGTTAAGGCTTACCGGGTTTCCGTACTTCTTGCAGAGGGAACTGAAGACTGAGTAGTGGTCAACCTTGTCCTTTCGCAAGTTTATGGTGATTATGTAGAGCTTTTCGTTGTAAAACTGGAAGTAGCACCTGTCCAGGAATGAATGTGGGGCAGTAATTGAAGTGTCCGTCTCTATAAGAATCCTGGAGTCTCCCGGCAAAAGTGAAACGTCCCTGTCGCCCCTGTAGCCAAACTGGGGGTCGCGCTTAAGGGCCTGCTTTGCTGCATCCAGAGACATGCCAAGGCTAACGCCCGCGTATCCGGAAGGAAGAGAATCTTCGCTAAAAAGCGGGGCCACGATTGCAAAAAGACAGGCAAGTGCCCCGGCCAAAATCCTATGGCCTTTTCTATTGTTCATTTGCATGCTTACTGTTCTGCTTGCGGTAGAATGCCGCCTGTTTGATGAGTTCTTCCACATCGGGAACAACAATTTTGCCGGCCTTAACCTTAACGTTCTGGTCTGATTCAAGCTGCCAGGCTGCGGTTCTAACCTCGTTTGAAGGAATACCGCAAAGATTTATGATGTCTGTAATTGTAAAATCTGTTTCAAAAGGAACGCCCTTAACCGGCTGCTGCCTAGACTTTTCAACCTGAAGGGCAAGCATATCGACCATCTTCTCGCGCGGGTTGCGTAGCTCTGTGTTTGCAAGCTGACGGTACATAGACCAAAGTCGCTCTGCAAACATGGAAGTAAGGCGGGCAACCAACTGCGGCTGTGTGGAAACCATCTGGTCAAAGTTTGTACGGTTGATTACCATAAGAGTACAGTCGTCGTGGGCAATAGCACATGCTGAACGTGGACGGTTGTCCAAAAGCGCCATTTCTCCAAAGATGTCGCCTTTCTTAAGCAGGGCAAGCATAACTTCCGAGCCGTCAACGACCTTTACAATCTTAACGGAACCGCTCTGCACGATGAACATGTCCGCACCGCTCTGGCACTCGGAGAAAATCATCGTGTTCTGCTTGTAAGAGCGCATCATCTCGCCCTTTGGCTCAAGATATGGAGGATTTGTCCTCTTCTTTAGTATGCTGAACCTCTTTATTGCCTGTTCCTTGGAACTTCCGTTGGGGCATTCCTTAAGGTACTGGTAGTAGCAGTAGGCCGCAATCTCCGGCCAACCCGAATCCTCATAGTACTGGGCAATCGGGAAAAGCTGGTCAGGAGTCTCGGTAACGGTGTTTTTAAGGGTGATTTTCGTAAGGTTGTCGTTAAGAACGCGCATTTCCTGGGCAAAAGAACGGACGATTTTCATTGCTACTGGAGTGTTCTTCATGATAAGCTCAGGATACTGCTCGCGGTTTACCTTGATGGCAACAACATTTGTAATTGCAATAACGCTTTCCGTCTGGCTGTGGCTGGACATGCAGGCTACAACGCCTATAAAGTCTCCCGGACCCAACATTCTTGGGGCATTTCCGGGAACTTCCGTCTCGTGGAAGCAGCGGATTTTTCCGCTCTGAATAATGTAAAAACAAGAGGTCGCCGGGGTGCCTTCAACCTGGATATATGAATTCTGTTTAAAATTTACAAAAGCTAACTGTAGCACTTTTTACCGTCCTGAATTTATTCGTCCTTTTTAACCTTCTATTTTAAAGTATAGAAAGCAAAATGCGGAATGTCAATTAATTATCGGTAGAAATTCACTTTTTATGCAAGGAAATAAATAAAGAAATTGGACAAAAAAAAGCGTCATACAAAGAGAATTTCGCTTTCCAGGCTGAATCCTGTGTTTTCCTTTACCTTTTCCTGCACGAATGCCACCAGATTCTTAACGTCCGCCGCAGTTGCATTACCGTTGTTTATGATAAAGTTTCCGTGCCAGGGGGCAACCTGAGCTCCGCCCATCTTTGTTCCCTTAAGCCCCACTTCATCAATAATCTTGCCGCTTGGCTTGCCGAATTCCCTGTTGTTCTTAAAGACCGAACCCGCACTCGGAGCTTTAAAGTGCCCCTTGTCCTCCCTGTCCTTAATATAGAAGGAATTTCCCTTGCGGATATAGTCCTGAACCGCAGGATTGGCAAAGCAGCCCTCGGTAATGTACATGTCAATGCACTTTAGCGCAAGACTTGCTTCTATAATAACCCACCGCTTGCCCTGAAAAGGAGACTTCTTGTAGTCCCAGTCATCTCCTGTGGAATAGTGGGTGTATGTCTTTATAATGGAGTCCAGCGTAAATTTGTTTACGTAGTGAACGTCGTCCATGTCTATGTACTTGACCTGCATCACAAGGCCACCAAAATCTTCGCCGTAGCACCTTGCATTCATAAAACAGGCCCCGCCTACAGTCCCCGGCAGCCCCGCAAATTTTTCAAGGCCGATTATGCCGTACTTGGAAGCCCATTCCGTAAGCTCCGTAACGCCTATACCCGCACCCACGGAAACCGTAATCGGGCAGCATTCCTTGGCCTGTTCAAAGCTCTCAATCTCAAAAGGCATGGGTTTTCCCGGAACCATTGTAATCCCCTTGAGCTTTGCCGTAGAGATTACAACCTTGCGGATGCCCTCGTCCTTAACGACAATGTTACTTCCCCCGCCCAAAACAAAAACGGGAGCCTTTACGCCCTTTAGCACAACAAGTGCGGAGGCAAGCGAAAGCACATCTTCAGGCTCAACAAAAATAAGGGCCGGCCCGCCAACCTTCATCGTGGTGCGACCAGCAAGCGGCTCGTTGTAGGAAACACTTCCCCTAAAACCTTCGGACTTTTCTATGGCTTCTCCAAGTTCACGTATATTCATAGCTTCCATTATATATCGAAAAAAAATAAATGTGAACTGCCAGTGCCCATTTTTAAATAACTCTTAAATTTGCAATTCTTTTTGCGGCACTTTTTCCTGCTGTCCATGATGTGACCTTTCCTAACAACCGTGCCTTTTATGTGGCGCTTGCGGGGTTTCGCCATTCGGCTCCATTCCTCTGGTCGCGCTGCGCACTCCCGCCGGAACGGGCTTGCGCCCGCCCCTCCAGTGCCTGCCGCGCATTGCCCTGGAAAAATCCCTCCATGGATTTTTCCAGGGATCGGAGATTCCCTTCGGAAATCTCCGCGTTGCTAAGCCGCCCTCCGTGGCTCTGTACCGGTCATCAAGAAAGAGGAAAAATCCCTCCATGGATTTTTCCAGGGATCGGAGATTCCCTTCGGAAATCTCCGCGTTGCTAAGCCGCCCTCCGTGGCTTTTTACAGGGTTTCCTTTTATAACAATGGCGAAGTCTATGACTCTCAGTCTGTCCAGTCAGGAACCAGGGCCCAAAGACCTGCCAATCCTGAAGACGATGAAAATTTGCGCTTTGTTGGCTGGTACGAAAACCCGAATTTTACGAAAAGATTTATATTCAACAAGGCTGTGGACACCGACGTTAATCTCTACGCAAGGTTTATCAATATCAGTTATATCCCGATTGGTGAAGAAACAACAGTTGAAGAGATAGATAACTCAACTATTTTTATCAGCGGAAGAGATATTACAATTCCCAGCCTTTATGTATGCGACCACGAAGTTACTCAAGCTGAATGGAGCGAATATATGAAAGTTTCAAGTGGGCTTGCCAAAACAGGTGATAATTATCCAATTCACAAAATCAACTGGTATGAATGCATAATGTATTGTAATTTGAGGAGTGAAGCAGAAGGCTTGGTTCCTGCTTATTATGTTACGGTTGATGGCGAAGACATCTACGATGTTGCTACACCTATAACTGGGGCCAATGCTTTTGATGAAAATGGCAACAACAGGCAACTAAAATGTGTTAGACGTGGTGGCTGCTATACCAATCAAGAATATTCTGTAGATACAGGTAATTACCCAACAGGTTGTAATGTTAATACAAGAGGTCAGCCAAAGACACCTTATGAAAAAAATAATTATGGCGGCCTAAGGGGTATCTGCACCGCAAACTAAAACTGCAAATTAAAAGAGAAGGGCAGCCTGTCGCTTTTGCTGACGAGCTGCCTTTTTTTTTACAGGAAATACGTCTTCATCATGCCCTTTCCCTTTACATCTATTTCCGTGTTTTCGTTGTAAGGGAAAAGTCCTGCCGTCTGTGCCCTTGTGGTCTCGGTAACATGTATCCGCATTGGAAGCCCCGTGCTTTCCATACGGCTTGCAACGTTAACGGTGTCGCCCCAAATGTCATAGATGAACTTTGTTTTTCCTATTACGCCTGCAACGAGCGGCCCCGAATTGATTCCAAGCCTTATCATAAGCTTTACTGGAGAAGCCTTGTTAAAAGCCTGCACGTCGCTCAAAAGCCCCTGTGCAAAGCGGATCATTTTGCCGGCACCGTCATTTTCGCTTTCCTGCGTAAGGCCTGCTGCAGCCATGTAAGCATCCCCAATCGTCTTGATTTTTTCGATGCCTTCACGCTGGGCCCTTTCGTCAAACAGAGAAAACATTTTGTTCAGCATGGTAACGACTTCTTCCGCCTTCATCTCCCCGCTTATCTTTGTAAATCCCACAATGTCGGTAAAAAGTACGGTAACGTTCGGGTATTCCTTTGCTATCGTGCTGTTGGGGTGGGAGGTAAGCTCCTTTGCGATTTCCTTTGGCAGAATGTTCAGCAGAAGGCTTTCTGAACGGTTCTTTT
Organism: Treponema sp.; assembly: GCA_024695625.1. Classification (GTDB taxonomy): domain Bacteria; phylum Spirochaetota; class Spirochaetia; order Treponematales; family Treponemataceae; genus Treponema_D. The sequence continues at coordinate 5,690 of JAILHV010000133.1, read as the reverse complement.
CCGTCTCAAGTTCCTTGGTGCGTTCCTTTACGGTGCTTTCCAGCTTTATGTTTTCCTCTTCCACGCGGATAAGCTTTCCTTCAAAGAGCATGATTGTAGTCGCAATGATGAAAATTATAAAAAGCAGGGCCAGGACAATGTCAAAGAGGACGTTTGTAAGCGGCTTCAAAATGCTTGAATACGTAAAGGTGATTTTCTGCGAAAGCGGTTGGTAGCCATGCGGCGTGTACATGATGCAGCCAAAGCCAAGGGTCTTTAAAGGGGTGATTGTATAAAAATTTTCTCCGTGAATGTTTTCCTTGTCGCCTTCATGCGGTTTTTTTACATTCAGCGAATCGCCAGAAAGAGAGAAGGTCCCGTTCCAAGGCCCCGGGTCTACGGAACATCCCTCGGGAACAGAAATTGAAAAATTCCAGTCGGTGATGATTGTGCTTCTCATGTTGTTGTAGATGATTCCGTCGTACTGTGCTCCAGTCCTGTCGGGGGTCTCGCCGTCCACCCAGTGCTTTTCCGCATTTTGCGTAAATACAATGCAGACAGACTTTGACAGGTCATTTTCCGAAAAAGGCTCTTCGATTGCCAATGTCTTTTCGGGAAGGGAAATCCCTGTAATGGAAACAATTGCTAGAATCAAAAGGGTTCCGCCAAGGCTTACGGAAAGCGTCTGCCAGAAATGGTTCCTTACAACCCTTTTGTGCGTCTCCGGGTCTTTTGGCCTTTCCTTGTATACCGGATTCAAAACCGTAGCTGCCTGCACACGGGAATAAAATTCAAGCTCCATCAGCTTTATGGACGAGTAGAAAAGGTGCAGTGCGCCAAGCCCAAAGGAAATGTTTATCCAGGAAAAGCCGTAGACAATAAGAATCATGACAATGCCGGTAAGCGGCAGGACAAAATAGACCACGAGGGAAATAAAGACATTTTTTGAAAGCTTTTTCCAGTTCTGCAGGAGCATTGTTAGCGTGATAAGCCCTGGCAAAAGGCCTAGCGCAACGCCGAGCGAATAAAAAGTGCTTCTGTGGTAGACGTTGCCTTCATCAAAATAATATAAAATATTCGTGAACTGGCTGACTACCGTAAGTATTATGCTGCTAATGCAGAGGAAGAGGACAAGAAAAAGCTGAATCGGAATGCCATCTTTTATGGAAGCCTTGGGATGCAAGAGGATGGAAAAGTTGAGCCGTGCATGCTTTATGAATTCACAGATATAAAAGCAGATGAAGAACGAAGCTGAAAAATTGCAGATAAAAACAAAAAAGTTGCAGATGCGTACCATATACCAGCCGACTGCGCTAGTTTTGCCCCGGTAAAAGTATGCCAGCGCATCAAAAAGAAGCAAAAAGCCGGTAAAAAATTCAATAAGAATAAGTGTACGCCGCCCGTTTTGCTTAAGCTTGTGCCCCGAACACAAAAAAATCCCCGCCTGAAAACAAAACAGCGCGAGAAAAAAAAGCGACGAAATGCTGATAACCCTTGTAAAATCCGTCATGTATTTTTCCTGATAAAAGTTTGCTCTATTATAACAGCAAAAATGAAAAATTTAAAGCAATAGAGGAAGAAATGCTTTTTTCATGATACAATATGTTTTATGGAAGAAAAAATTCTTAGTCCAAAGGAACTGGAAGAACGTATGGAAAGGGTTTCCGTTTCCTACCATCTGATAGACGTTCACCGCGACAGACTTTCCTTTTACAGACTTACGCCGGATGACCTTAGAAAACCAGAATTCTGGCTTTGCAATTCGGGGCTGTGCCTGAACCTGATTATGGACGGCGAGCTTGAAAGGGCAGAGGAATTGATAAATGCAATCCCCGACCAGGGGGTCATGAAAGTTTTTAGGGCTGGTATGCGCCTTGTGCATCCCAAGATTACCTGTAATGAAATCCTAAAGATAATCGACTATCTACGAAGCATAAAGACTCCCCTTACCCACGTTGTGCTAACAGCAGGCCGTCCGTCCGTCATAAACGGCTTTGGCGACTTTTCCTGGGCAGCCCCCTTTTTGGAGCGGCGCAAGGATTTTATCCTCGATGCGCTTTCCTGGATTTACGAAAAGGCACTCTGCCCCTTTATTTACGAAATGTTCCTGGCCGAATACTACTACCAGCAGGATAGGCTTCTTGACGCGGAAGTGCATGTTGGAAAGACGATAAAGGCCTTTGACAAGGGCGGGGAGAGCAGGCTCCTGTTTGCAGCCCTTTTCCTTCAGACAAAAATCCTGATTGCCCAGGGAAGGCTGGTTGAATCCCACAGCTACATAAAAAACATCCGCAAGTACGTAAAGGATAAGGGGGAGGCCGAATTCTCCTACAACATAGACTCTGCCGACGTTATGACCGCCTTTTACGACGGCAACCTGGGCCGCATTTCCCGCTGGAGAAAAAACAAGTCTCCCGACGAATATGCTGACTTTAACATGCTGGACCTTTACCGCTACATGGTAAAGATGCGCTGTTATATAATAGAAAAGAAATACACAGCCCTGCTTGCCCTTGCGGAAAAGCTCCGCCCCCTGCTGGAAGAAGGAAATAGGTTCATGGACTTGTGCGAGATGGATGTCCTTGTTGCAATCTGCCTTTACCGCGCCCAAAAAAAGGAACTTGCCTTTGAAGCCTTTGACCGTGCGCTAAAAATTGCCCGCCGCAGAAAGTTCTACCGCCTTATCGGGGACGAGGGCTCTGCTGTGGTAAAACTGCTGATTGACTACATAAAGGAAAGGGGCGAAAGCAGCTTTTTGATGAAGCTCCTGGAAATTGCAAGGAGCATGGCCATAAGCCACCCGCTCTATCTTAACGACCGCAGCACAACTACAGAAGCTCTTTCCCAGCGCGAAGTTGAAATCCTAAAGCTTTTGGAGCAGGGGAAGAGCAAGGAAGAAATATCCGGCTTCTATTTTATAAGCGAAAACACGGTAAAATTCCACATGAAGAACATATTTTCAAAACTCAAGGTAAAGTCGGCTCTGGAGGCAGTCTGGGAGGCCCGCGTTATTGGCTTGATTTAGCCTGGGTGTAAAATTTCTTTAAAAACTACCCTTTTGGGTAGGTGCCCCCCCCGAAATTTGTGCTATTATTAAGCTACGGAGCATTGAGTTTTTCAGAGTCACCCTTATAGTGGTACCGGAGATTTCGGAATAAGAATGAAGGCAAAAAGTTTTACGTTATCTTGCATCCTGGTTTCTTTTATTTTGTCTCTAATTGCTTGCAGTTTTGATGTTCCCGACATTAAAAATGATGAGCCTGTAAAGGAATATTTTGAGCACTGGACTTCGACCTGCCAGGTTGGAAAAATTGAATATGCCACAGATCATGTTTCCATGAACGGTATGCAAAACCTTTCTGCGGCCAATCCAATAGAAATCAATTTGTACACCATAAACCCCAAACAGCTGCGCCTGCTTTGCAAAGAAGGGCAAAACGGCTTTTGCTTGCAGACAGAAGACGGGGCTGTCGTATCCAACGACAACTACAGCGAGTGTATGGTTGACCCTACGCACGTAAAAATACAGGCAAGGCTTGACGATGCCCACGAGGGAAAGACATGGACCCTTTCCGGCTGCCTCTGGCCTGAAAACCGTACGGATTTTTCGCTGGAAGATTTGAGGGGACAGGCACCGGAGCTTTTCTACTCTGAAAGTTTTGTTCAGAACACGCCGCCAGACAACGTAAAAGACCTTATGGTTGTAAGGGAGCCTTTGGACGGCAAAAATGCCTACCTTTACTTTAAGCTTCCCGATACGCAGAACCTGAACAGGAACACAGGTTCCACCTATGAGGTGAACTATTACCTTCGCGAGCATGACGGACAGTTGTACTGGAAGGGAAGGTCAGAGCTTACCCTTGCAGACAACAAGAATAGTGCCGGTGGCAGAGAATTCTTTTATTGTTTCCCCGGTCAGGAATCAAGCCTTACCGCATACGAATACACGGTACAGGTAAACGGCCCCCACGGGCGCAAGTCGGAATTCCTTTCCACAGACCCAAGCCTTGGCGTGTGCGTTCTTGTTGAGCCGACAATCACTGTGCTGGATGCGCCGAACGGCAAATTTGACGAGGACAATGCCGAATACGAATGCTACGAGCTAGCTTCCAATGGCGGCACGGTTTCCTTTACTGCCTCTCCGGGTCAGGAAGGAGACAGCCTGACTGTCATGGTAGACAACATTCCTGTGACCGAAACAGGCGGAGTCTATACTGTAAGCGGAATAGGACGGCATGTAATAACTGTTACCGCCAGCCGGGTTGGCGCTCGTTCCGTAACGGTTGCAAAGAAGGTAACCCTTGTTAAGACACCCGATGAAGCCTTGTTTGAATTTGAAAAAGAATTTAATGACTGTGATGAAGACGCGAACGGCTACAAGTTCATAGAGGTGGAAAGTGATGATGCCCTTGTAGGCTACACAATAACTGCACCGGAAGCGGGAACAAGGCTTTCCGTAAGCATAGACGGCGGAAGCGAATCCGGCGAAATTACGGTTCCTGCGACCGGAAGTCTGCCTGTGAACCAGCACACGCTTGTTGCCACGGTACACAAAAAGAACTGCAACGATGTTACCTCAAGCAAAAAAGTCTGGATACTAAAGTCACTGGAAGAGCCAACCTTTACCACTTCTAACGGAAACAAAACGGGAACTGCCGCCCATGAAGGGCAGACCTACGAAAACTACGAGTACAGCTATATTACTTACAGCAACCTAAAATACACCGTAAGCAATCCTGTCTCCAATACAGATTCCACACTGACGGTAACGGTGGACGGCAGTACCGTGTCTTCGCCAACGGATGCAACGCTTACAAACGGCTACCACACAATTGTTATGAGGGTAGAAAAAGAAAATCTTACTCCGGTGGAAATTACAAAGTATGTTTACGTTAAGATTAAGAGGGTTTGCGTAACTGTTGGAAATATAAGTGCCTTTAATTCGGACGGCGACAAGCATGTTGACCTTCTTGGGGATTTCTATGCAAAGACAACGCGGACTCCGCAGCTTGTGCTAAAGGGCTATCATGCGGCAAATGGAACGAAGGTTAACAATAACCATACCATAACACCAGATAGTCATGTCCTCTATATGGACTCTCCTTCTGACACCTTCTATTTCTACACCTCAAAGATTGAAGATTATGACGGAGGCTCCAATAACGATGATTTGGGAACGGTTACTGAAGACAAGTCGGATTCTACAAGGACATTGAGCGCCCTAAAGTCAAACAAACATTTCCATTCCTACTCTTCTAATACTTCCCGCGGCCACTATGAATTTGACGTTACCCTTTCCGAAGTTGCACTGCCTTCCATAACCTTTAGCCCTGACTTGAACGGATGTTCGGATGGCAGCAGTAACTATGAATACATAGAGGTTGCAAACGCAAGCGATACAGTGACCTACTCTATTATCTCCCAGGAAAGCGGGGCAACGCTAAGCGGAAAAGTTGACGGAACTTCGTTCAGCGGAAATAAGAATGGACAGTTTGGCATTGGAGACCATACAATAGAAGTGACAGTATCTAAGACAGGCCTTGTAGGGGCAACAGTAACGCGCAAAATCTGGGTTGTGCAGGAACTAAAAGAGCCTAGCATAAAATTCTACTTTGACGGAAGCCAAGCTTCATCGTCTGGAACTCCGGAAGACACAAGATACCTACTTTATGATGCATACGACGTTGCACTTGCGGCGGACGGTAGCGGCA
>JAILHV010000114.1 GCA_024695625.1 Treponema sp. | reverse complement strand
GCTTTCTTTACATATTTTTCCTATGTAAACCAGATAGGAAATCAATTTTGTGTGTAGCGGAAGGCAAATACGGCTGAAAACTCGCATTGGAGCGGAACGAGCGCAGCGAGTTTAATTTCCTATTCCGCGACACCGCGGGTTTTCAGACGGATTTGACTGGGAGCGAAACACAAAATTGATTTACATGTATGCGACCTACGCCCGATTGGAAGGGTGGCGTAGCCAGACCGCCGGAGGCGGGCCGGAGCGGGAGCGGAGCCCTGGAAAGCGGGTGACGCAAGGGCATGTTCTGTCGAGTTAGTCAGGGAATGAATGGTAGAGTATATAAAGGCTCGTCCAAAAAATCAAAGAAAATAGAAGAAAAAGGCAAAAGTAAAAAGTGTATGAAAAAATTCCGATAGTAAAGCAGGGGATATTTATGCTTAATTTGAATTCTAAGACAAAGAAAATTATTCTTGGGGTGGTTGCCGCCATTATCTGCATCATAACGGCATGCAGGACCGTCAAAAGCGACGATACAGGAAAAGACGGCAAGAAAAAATACAAGGTGCCAGTTTCTGAAAAATACGCAGACCCGGACAGGCTGAACATCACGGTTCCACCATCAGTAATCGAAAAATCAGGCAGCGGAAGGGAAAAATCCACAGTTTCAAACAACTTTTCCAGAATGAAGACAAAGGTTTGGAAGGGAAGCCAAGATTTGAACGACGAAACCGTCTACCTAAAGACGACAGATGACCCGGACGTAGTTTCTTTCGTAAATTCCGGCAACAGAAACCGCATGCTCACGGCAAACCTTGACCTGTCTGACGGCAAGGAATACGGCATTCTTTTGGGGACTGCCCGCGACAAGGATCAAGTCTACAACCTTTCAGGCTCTGTTCTGCGCATTCACATTTACATTCCGGCAGAACTGGCGGCCCACGATGAACTGGCAAGGCTGAATTTTGTTTCCTATTTTAAGAACGAAAGCCTCTACAAGGTGAACCTTAAAGGGGGAATTGAAAACTTTACCTTTGACGATATTGGTGCCGGTTGGCATACCATAGAGCTTAACTTTAGGGACAAGAAGGCAAACCTTGGCTCAAAGAACGTGTCCTTTAAGCTTAACAAGAACGCAATGGAAAAGAACAAATTCATTGGAATAAACATAAAGTCTGGAATTGATTCCAAGGCCAGCGCACAGATCCTTATCGACTGGGTGGATATAGTTCCGGCTGGCTGATTGTTATCGAAGGCTAATCGTTGCTTGCAAGGACCAGCATCTTGTCGCGGGAGGGATAGCAGGATGAAGGTGTAAGCACGTAGGGCCTCATGATAATTGCACCCTCCTCTTCCACTTCTGCGTCGGGCGAATGGGACAAAAGGTATATTCCGCTAAGAAGGGGTGTACCGGTAAAGGAGCGGAACTGGATGAATGACTGTCCCTCCATCTGAATAGACGAATATATTCCGTTGTCGTTTGCGGCATCACCGATTGCGCTGTAGTTTCCGTCGGAAAACTTTACTACGGTTCCGTCCAGAGTCTTCCAAGATGATGCTTTTTCCAGCTCTTCTATATATTTTTTTGCCGACTGCTCCTCACCGCCGTCCTTTTTTGTAAGTTTTGACGTGAAATTTACTTTCTTGTAGTAGCCGTCCCAGATTGAGCTTTCGCTAAAGTACATGCGGACGTCGTCCTGGACGTGTATGCGGATCTGGTCCTTGGAAATAAGGGAAATGTCTATGCGGCGCTGCAGGTTTTCTATTTCCAGGTTTGTGGTGGAAATATACATTCCGTTTCGCCTTACGTTTGAGTTGTGCCATTCAAAGACACCTTCCTCGCCTCCGTCCAAAAAGACAATCTGGCGGTCTTCGTTCCAGTCAAAGAATATGTAGTGAACCTGGGAACCGCGGTTTTCTGTCTTGTACCAAAGGCCTTCCAGAAAATTTGCAAAGGTTGCAACGGTTCCGTCCTGGATTTTTGCAAGTTCGCGGGCTGCAATAAGGTTTCCGGTTATGCGCTCCTGCTGCCTTATCTCGTAGAGCTGGCTGTTGCGGTTCCATTCCCAGCGGGTCTGGAGCTGGTCTGCGCTTTCCTTGTTTGCTGAATCAGAGCCGTAGACCCAGATTACGTAGCTTGCACCAGTGGTCTGGTTTGAAAGATAGGAGTCGTCGCGTTCTATCTGCTGGATGAAGATGGTTCCGTCCGCCCTTAGGGATGCGATTCTCTTTAGAACCGGGGCTGATGATGCCGATGAGCGGAGGATGTGGTATACCTGCATAACGGAGTCGCCGTTTTCCAAAAAGCCCTGGTAGACAAGGGCCGTGCGGTGGTCGCCTGTGATGTCCATGCCCGTATAGGAAAAAGTACGCGCCTGCTGGATTTCGGTAACAAGCATGGCTGAGCGCTCGTAAGCCTTTGTAGAAGGATTGTACAGTCCTATCAAAAGCTGCATGGCCGGGGAGGATGAATTCTTTACGGCATTCACCTGGTCGTCATAACCGTCGCCGTCAAAGTCCATGCTTAGCGTGCCAAAGAGGGTTTCGTCGCTTTTAAGGGGAACAAGGGAAGACACACCTTCTTCCGTGCCAATCTGAAGCTCTTCCGAAGCCTCATCCTCAACCTGCTTTTGCACCTGGGGAATGACTATCTTGGACACGGCAGTTTCTTTCTTTTCAACGGAAAAATACTGCTCGTGTATTACAAAGAGAGCGATCGTTGCTATGGCTACAATAAAAAGAACGGCTACTATGCGGTTTTTCATTTAGTCATGATACAAAACGGAGCGTAAAATTTCAAGACCGGCATCAAGTTCCTTTTGGCTTATGTTGAGCGGAGGAACAAGGCGCAATGTATGTTCACCTGCCGTGCTGAACAAAAGTCCCTTTTCAAGGCACTTCTTTTCTATTTCCGCAGGGTTAATTCCGTCCTGCATCTGAACACCGGTCATAAGGCCTTTGCCACGGATTTCCGTTACTTCCTTTATGTTCCATGAAGCGATGGTCTTCCTTGTGTACTCGCCCTTCTCCACTACGGAAGCGAGGAAAGACGGTGTGTTTACTGTGTTGAGCACAACCTGGGCCGCTGCGCATGCCAAGGGGTTACCGCCGAATGTTGACTGGTGGTCTCCCGCTGTGTAGACATCTGAAGCCTTGTTGCGGAAAAGACAAGCCCCCATTGGAACTCCGCCTGCAATTCCCTTTGCCAGGGTAACAACATCCGCGTTTATGTCCAGCTGTTCGCTTGCAAGGAAGGTTCCTGTCCTACCAATTCCTGTCTGAACCTCGTCGCACATTACAAGGGCACCTGCTTCACGTGCAGCCTTTGCCGCTGCCTGTGCCCACTCCTTGTCCAGTGGAATAACTCCGCCTTCGCCCTGAACACATTCCATAAGAAGGGCACAGGTGTTGGAGTCAAAAGCTTCCTTTAGACCGTCAAAGTCATTGGCCTTGATTGTCCTAAAACCAACCGGGTATGGAGCAAAACTTGCCGGATGGAATTTTTCCTGGCCGGTAGCCTTTATTGTTGCAAGGGTGCGTCCGTGGAAGGAGCGTTCAAGCGTTACGATTGTCTTTTTTGAGTCTCCGCCTGTAAGCTGGCCGTACTTGCGGGCAAGCTTTATTGCAGCTTCGTTTGCCTCTGCACCGCTGTTGCCAAAGAAAACTCCGCTGTAGCCAGTGGCCTTGAGCAGGGAATCTGCATAGGCAACGCCAACGTCGCTTAAGAAATAGTTGCAGATGTGGATCTGCTTTGAAGCCTGCTTTGCTATTGCCTTAACAAGTGGTTTGTAGCCGTGGCCAAGGCAGTTAACCGCAATGCCCGAAAGAAAGTCAATGTATTTCTTGCCGTTTACGTCTGTAAGGGTTGAGCCCTTTCCGCTTTTGAATGTTATGTCGAATGAACCGTAATTGTTCAAAACCTTTTTGCTACCCATGTCTTTCTCCTGTAAAAAAACTTTAGTATATCATCGTTCCAATACCGCGGTCGCTGAACATTTCTATAAGAAGTGAATGTGGAACTCGTCCGTCGATGATGTGGGTTCTTGGAACGCCGCCGTTTCGCGCAAGCATGCAGCATTCAATTTTTGGAATCATGCCGCCTGCAATCGTACCGTCATCTATAAAGCCCTGAACGTCTGCCAGGTGGATTCGCTGAATCAAAGAAGACGGATCGTTTATGTCTCGGAGTACACCGGGAACGTTGGTAAGCTGAACGAATTTTTCTGCCTTGAGCGCAACCGCAATCTTTGCAGCAGCTGTGTCTGCGTTTATGTTGTAGCGGTTGGTGTCGCCAGTTTCGCCAAGGGCAACTGTTGAAACTACCGGGATAAAGCCCTGTGCTATAAGTGAAAGCAAAATCTCTGGGTTTACTTCCGTTACCTCTCCGACAAAGCCCAGGTCTGCACCGTCCTTGTCAATTTTCTTTGCGCGAAGGAGGCCAGAGTCAACGCCGCTCAAACCGACAGCCTTTCCGCCTTCCTGCAAAATCATGCCGACTATGTCCTTGTTAAGCTTGCCGGTAAGAACCATCTGAACAACTTCCATGGTCTCCGCATCGGTGTAGCGCAAGCCGTTTACGAATTTGCTTTCCTTGCCAATTTTGTTGAGCATATTGTTTATCTCAGGACCGCCACCGTGGACAAGAACCACGTGGATTCCTATCGTGTTAAGAAGAACAATGTCTTCCATTACGTCTGCCTTGAGGTCTTCGTTTAGCATAGCGTTTCCGCCGTATTTTACAACGACGATTTTTCCGCACCAGTGCTTAAAGTAA
>JAILHV010000111.1 GCA_024695625.1 Treponema sp. | reverse complement strand
GCTTTCTTTAGGTTTATCTCGTGCAGTGCGCTCTGGCAAAAAACAACAACTTCCTTGCTTTCCGTCTGCATTACAATCGTCTTAAAAACACAGGCCGGGTCTATGCCAAGCTTTTCCGCAGTCTTTTCCGCAGCCCCGCGTTCAAGTTCATGCTCACCGTCATCAGCATATTCGTGCGCAGTATAGGCAATCTTTAGTCCGTCCAAAATACGCATGGCATTTGTCTTTTTCATATTAATTTTCCCCGCCTGATTTTTTACTCTCTATTTTTTTTGCAAAGTGCTTAACAATAAATTCCGCCGCCAACGCAGAAAGGGTTCCAAAAATTGCACCGCAAACAACATCCGAGGGGTAGTGCACGCCAACATAAATCCTGCTCAGCGAAATCAAAAATGCAAGGACAAGAACAGGCACCCCAATTTTTTTAGGCAGATTTCTGAACACAACAACCGCAACCGCAAATGAACATGCCGAATGTCCCGAAGGAAAAGACGAATCCCTTAACGGCGGAACCAGAGCCTGCAACTGACTGATTGCATCGTAAGGCCTAACCCTTCCAACAAGATTTTTTATGATAAGGTTGTTCACAATATGTATTATTCCAATAGAAGTAAGGCACATAATCCCAGTCTTCCGCGTCTTGGGTATGCAAAAAAGCACAAGCGTAAGGGCTATCCAAAAAAATCCCATGTCGCCCAACTTTGTAATAAAAACAACAATCCCGTTAAGCCAGCCCTGCCTTATATGCTCCTGAACAAAAAGAAGTGCGCTTTCTTCCATGTTAATCTCCCTAAAAGATATTTTAAATCAATTCAAACCTATTTTCAACCTCTTAAAAAGCCGTGCCCGTTAATCAAAATTTTTTCTTATCATCTTCTTGCGGCACTTTCTTTTTTGGACAAACGCTTAGTAAAAGAACACCTTGCCATTTTTCTGCAAACAGATAGCGCCAAGGAGGGCGCGTCATTTGTTAGCAAAGCAACAAGGCGTCAAAAATGGCAAGGAGGCCATTTGTGTGGGCTTTCCGGGGTTCCGCGGGGCCCAACCCGCTCCATTGCTGGTGGTTCGGCCCTTCGACTGTGCTCAGGGACCTCACCCCCAGCAACGGCTGCGCCGCCCCTCCAATCCCTGCCGTGTCTGCTCGGCTACCTTATGTTTCACCTCAATTGCTTTGGGTTGACAAAGATAATAAGATGTGTTTTGCTGACGATAAATAATATTCAAGAGGCAGAAAGTGTATAGAAGAATTTTTATTGCGGCCTGCATGGTAGTTTTTTCTGCTTTGCATGTTGCATCCTTTGACTATGACAGCTACGATTATGACTGCTTTTTTATGAGAAGTGCGACTGCCTCTGCTGGCGGACAGATTGAAATGCTGGTTCACCGCGTGCAAAGGTATTATGACCACCACAACAAGTTGCCCGATACTTTTGCCCAGCTGGAGAATGAAAAATTAGGTGGCTTCGAGATATATTGCTGGCCTTTTGATGACTATTATAAGTCTGGCGGTGGATTGAAAAAAATATCAAATGACATTGTTGAAGTGACGCTTTCGGATTTAAAAACAGGAAGTGTTTACCGTAACGTCTACGAAAGGGATGGCGACGAGCATATAATCACCAGCTTTGAGAATGGAAAGTTTGTGAACAGCACCCGCTATGACAGGGATGGCTACGCATTGGAAAGTCTCAATGAATCTGGCAAATATGTGTATGAATATAGTGGCAGCGATGGATTCAAAATTATGAGTTTGTCGTCTCCCAAACAGGTTCAGGAAAAATACACTCTGCCCTCATTCATTTATTCGCGGGAAGAGGGGCTTTTGTCGCGGAAGCGGAAAATGATTAAGTTTGTTTCCTTTACAATGTGCTTTGTTTCTTTACTGTAGGAGACCCGAAAAATATACGCCGCCATGGAGCCCCTTTAGTACCGCGTAGCGGTATGAGCCGAATAGGCGAAGGGCGGAACGGCGGTGGCGCAAAGGCATGGGCGGTCGAATTAAGCCAAAGAGTACAATTGTAGAGCCTAAAAAAGCACCGTCCATAAAAGCTACCGTCCAATAGCCTATCTTGAAAAAGTGTGCCCAATTCATTATTATGGTGAACTATGAAAGCGATTATTACAGTTGTTGGTGGGGACAAGATGGGCATTATTGCCAAAGTTTCCGCATACCTTGCAAAACATTCTATAAATATTGACGACATTACTCAGACCGTTCTTAGCGGTAATTTTGTTATGATGATGATTGTGGACTTTTCCGCGGCAGACCTTGCCATTGATCAGGTTCGCACCGAACTTACGGAGGAAGGACATTCCCTTGGCGTAGAAGTTAACGTTATGAACGAGAAGGTTTTCTCCGAAATGCATCGCATCTAAATGCACCGCATCTAGTACAAGGAATAATGGCATTATGTCATTTTCGGGCTTGACCCGGGAATCTATGGATATTAATGCTGAAATTGGTTGCAACAAGTGAGTTCAACTTATTTTTATTTTGAAAAGAAGCTTTGTATGTCTGCGGTGAGGGGCTTTGAGAGGTATTCTTTTTCTAGCCTTAGGAATGCGTCTCGGCTTATGTTTTTGGCTCCGTAGCGGGCTATGTTGTCTGTGTAGACCTGGCTGTCTATGAGCTTTCCGCCGCAGGCAAAAAAGGCTCTTGCAAAAAGAACGAATGCGCTCTTTGCGCTGTCACTCTCTTTTGTGAACATGCTTTCGCCGCAGAAAACGCTTCCAAAAAGTTCACCGTAAAAACCGCCGGCCAGTTCCCCATTGTGCCAGACTTCAACGCTGTGGGCAAAACCCGCCTTGTGCAATCCGCAGTAGGCTCTTATCATCTTGGGGCCAATCCAAGTTCCGTTTTGACCTTCCCTCTTTGCATCCCTGCAACCTTCCATTACGCGCTCAAAGCATTTGTCCATGGTGTAGGTGTAGGGCGTATGCTTTAAAAAGCGGTCTATGCTTTTGGGAACATGAAAATCTTCCGGCTGAATGCAAAAGCGTGGGTCCGGGTTGTACCAGATTACCGGTTCTCCTTCCGCTTCGTCAAACCAGGGAAAAACGCCCTGAAGGTATGCAGAATAAAGCAGGTGCAGTGGCAGTGTTTCCGTAACCGCACAAACCCCACTCCTGTCCTCCGGCTTTTGAAATAAAAGTGGCTCGTCGTACCAAATCTTGTCCGGGGCAAGCGTCTGCAAGTTGATGCTGCCGTCCTTGTTCACCGGAATGTGTTCACTTTCCATTCTGAATTGTCCCACCAAAACGTGTTCAATCTATCACAATTTGGTTAGAAATTCTACAGGGGAGGCCTCTGTGGCAAAAAGTAGGAGGACCAGCAACCTACGCCCGATTGGAAGGGGGGCGCAGCCAGACCGCCGTAAGGCGGGCCGGAGCGGGAGCGGAGCCCTGGAAAGCGGGTGACGCAAAGGCATGAGGGCCGGTTGCAGTCAAGGGGCGGATGGTAGAGCAATTAGGACTGCGTCCTTAAGACTTCGTCCTAAAAATTCCGCTTTTGACACGCTTGCGTTTTTGCTGTATTCTTTTTGAATGGAATGCATTTCTTTTAACGATGTTTCTTTTACCTACCCCATGGTGGAGGGGGATTTGGATGCCGAGGGAAAGCAGATTGTGCCCAAGCCTGTGTTTTATCATTTTTCGGCGGAGCTGCCGGGTGGTTTTACCAGTCTTGTGGGGCCGAATGGTTCTGGAAAGTCTACATTTCTTTTGCTGGCTTCCGGGCGGCTTTTGCCTCAGGAGGGAAAGTGCCTTTTGTTTGGAAAGGACGTGGCTTCTTTGCCTGAGGAGCAGAAGAATCTTGTGGCTTCCGTAATTTACCAGAACATGGAATTTGAAAGCAGAGAAAAGGTTTGCTCCCTTTTGGATACGGTTTTTAAGAGCGGCAATTATAAGGGTAAGGCTTGCGGTATTCATTCGGACGATTTGCTTAAGGAAGTTATTGAGCAGTTTGAGCTTGGTGGCCTTCTTGACCGCGGTCTTATGGAGCTTAGCAAGGGCGAGATTCAGCGGGTGCTGCTTGCATTCAGTATGCTTTACGGTAGCGCATCAATTTTTATGGACGAGCCGCTTTTTGCACTTGAGCAGAGGCAGAAGGAGAGCGCTCTTTCTTACATTAGGGATTTTTCTAAGAAGACGGGGACGGCTGTTTTTATTTCCATGCACGAGCTTGAGCTTAGCAAGAAGTATGCGGAAAAGGTTATGCTTTTTTATCCCGACCGCAACATAGATTTTGGCACTCCGGACGAGGTTCTTACTTCCGAGGATTTGGAGAAGGCCTATGGTGTTCCGGCATCCATGCTTAAGCATTCGGAGGACATGACCCGGGAAGAGCTTATGCAGACGGCAGAGGCTGTTCTTGCGGTGCAAAAAACCGTTCAGTAGGTGTTTTTCTAAAATCTTTTTCTAATTTTTTTCTGATTTTTTCTGGACCGCATTTTGTATGCTAACCCGCTTTCCAGGGTTGCTTGAAACTTCGTTGCGAGAGCCGCTTTCGTTGTTGGATAAATAGCGCCAAGGAGGGCGCGTTATTTTGTTATTGTAATAGCAGGTGAGTTTTCCAACGGGAAAACTCATGGGTAAAAAATTGCACGGATGCAATTTTTTACCACACGCCCTTCCAATCGGGGGTAGGCTTTGTTGTGCTAGAAGTCGTCCTGGATGCAAATCATTACGTCTTCGTTGGCATTTAGGCGGCGGCTAAAGTTTAGCGTAACGGTGTCGCTTTCCGCAATTCCTACTGTATGGATTACAAAGCCGTGGGGGCGGATGTCCGTGGAATATCCGTTGTTGAAAATGCAGGGGCCTGAATTGTCAGCAAACAAATCTATCGCAGGCATTAGGCTTGTCTGGTCATAGGCCGTTATGTTGCCTTCTGCGTCCTTGTTGAACGAGGGCAGGTCGTGCGCTTTTGCAAAGTTGTTTTGAAAAACGCAGGCCTGTATGAAGAGCTTGTATATTTGCCGAAAAGAGTATTCCCTGCCTGTCATTTCGTGGATGGAATAACGGACTGAGTCCATGTTTGCATAGCTGTGGTTTCTGCTCATGCTTCTTACAAATTCCGGTCCGCCGAATTCCCTTGCCAGCCATGCCCCGAACGCGTATGAAGTTGCATAGGAGCAGATTGAATAATTTGAATCGCGGAATTCATCGATTCCGGAAAGAAAGTAGTAGGGCTTAAAATCTGCTATTCTTGAAATCCATGGGGCTGATGAGCCGTAGCAGGTTCCAAGCTGGCTGGCCATCATGTCTTCGCAGAGCATGGAGAGCATTTCGTTGTACCAGGTGTCGCTTTCCAGACCGTAGATGGTTTTTTGCCCAAAGTGAATCATGTGCTGGAATTCATGGAAGAGTGTGGTGAGGGCAATGTCGCTTATGGTGCTGCTTGTATTTGGGCCGTTGTCTGATAAGTTGCAGTAGGCGGCGTCAAGATAAAAATACTTTCCTTCATTTGTATAGGCCCTTACATCCTGAAAGCTGTTTTTCTTGAAGTAGTCTTTTCCTCCAAAGAAATAGCCTGCTATGCCGGATTGATTTCCTGTGGCATGGTCGTTTGCAATGTCGTAAATTACTATGTTTATTAGGGAGCCTGTATCCGGGATTTTGTATGCTTCTGACTGGTTTGAGGCGTATTGCGCGTCAAAGAGGAAGTCATATTCCTCTCCGAATATTGCGCGTTCATGGTTGTAGTGTTCTGCAAACTTGTCGGCCACGTCCTGGGCCAGGGCCGTATTGACGGTTGCCCCGCTGCATTCCTCGCCGAAGGAGTCGTTCATAACCCATACCAGGACTACTGGTACGCCTCCGTAGGATCCGACTGCACGGAGGGTTGCGTCTTTTGCCGCATAGGAATTCATGTCTTGTGAAATGTCGACGTAGATTCTTCTTGTTGGGTTTGCCATGTAGTACTGGATGATTTGTCCGTTGTCGTATAATGAGACATTGCGGGCTGTGTTGGCGGTGCGCAGGTTCAGGCCCCTTCTTGCGGAGGAACGCGATGACTTTCTGAAACCGGAGAGTATTTCTTTCCTTAGCGATTCGTTTTCCCGAAAGGGCTTTACGCTTTTTGCTGAATGGGAGGCCTTTCGTGGTGGCGGGGAAGCTTGGCCTGCCGCATTTACACAGGCTGTGCTGCTGGCGGCAGATCTTGCCATTGTCTGTTCATGTGAAAAGTTTGAGTAGTTGCAGGAGTAGGCACCGGGGCAGAATTCCGGGGATATTCCTGCGGCACTGGTAACAAAGCGTGTGCTGTTCAGGGGGATTGCTTGTGAAGTTGACGGCTTTGCGTTGTTGTAGTTTACGTAGAGAATCTTTTTTCCGTAAACGCCATTCAAGGTTATTGACGTCTTGTTTCCGAGCTGCTTGCAGAATTCTGAATCGGGGAGGTCCGGGTCGTCGTCGCTTTCGTATCTTTCTTGCTCCGAGTCATCCGGGGATTTGCAGGATGTGAAAAACAAGGAAGAAAATATTCCCAAGGCAAGGGTTGCCGTAAGAACAAGGGAAATAGTTTTATTTGCAAGGACTATTAGGGGTGTCATCGTGTGAATAGCCATAACTCTTTTATGTAGCTTACACCATTTTTGGGAAAACGGCAAGCAGTTGCTACTGCGGGGCCATCCTACGCCCGATTGGAAGGGTGGCGCAGCCAGACCGCCGGATGGCGGGCCGGAGCGATAGCGTAGCCCTGGAAAGCGGGTGGCGCATTTGCATGCTGGCCGAATTAGCCGGGGCATGCAATGGTAGAGCTGTTAAAGTTACCGTCCGGAAGAATACAGGAAAAAATCAGTGGGTGAGGATGTAGTACTTGAAGTCGCGCTCGTTTAGGGGCTTGGAGTAGTAATAGCCCTGGGCCATATTGCAGCCTACGGACTTTAGGAGTTCCACGTGGTTTGCTGTTTCTACGCCTTCGCAGACCGTGAGTTTTCCCAAGTCGCGGACCATTTTTATCATGGATGTGAGGACTATGCGGCTAGCCTGCGAGTATTCCGCGTGGTGGAGGAAGCGTTGGTCAAATTTGATTATGTCCACGGGGATTTCCGAGAGCATGTTGAGCGATGAGGAGCCTGAGCCAAAGTCGTCCATGCTAACCTTAAAGTCTTCGCGGTGCAGGCGTTCGATGAAGTCCTTGATGAAGTCGTCGTTTGCGCCTGCAAAGCGTTCTTCTATTTCGAGCTCTATGTAGCGTTTGGGGATGCCGTATTTTGCTACGAGCGAGTTGAGGTTTTCGATGAAGGCCTTGAGGTTGTAGTTAAGGCGGGATATGTTCAGCGAGACCGGAACCAGGGGCACGTTTTCCGTCATCAGGCGGTTCATGTACTTGAATACTGTTTCGTAGACATAGTTGTCAAGTTTTCCGACCAGTCCGTTCTTTTCCAGTACGGGGATAAAGCGGTCCGGGGGAATGAGGCCGTCCTTGCTCTTCCAGCGCACAAGGGCTTCCGCTCCGCAAATAGTCTGTTTTTCAAGGCAAGTCTTGGGCTGGTAGTAGACTACGAATTCCTCGTTCCTGAGGGCTTCCTCTATGTTGTTTTCTATGAATTCCTCGTTTTCCCTCTGGGCCTTAAGGTCATCATCGTAGACCGAGAAATTTTCAACCATGCTGTCGTGGTTGCTCTTTCTTGCATAGCCCGCACGGCTGATGAGTATCTTTAGCGATTCGCTGCCGTCGCTTACGGCGTTTCCGCTTTTTATTACCAGGTGGAGGTTTTCGCTCTTTCCGATCATGTCCTGCATGAGGGAAATTTCGCTTTCCATATTGTTTAGGCAGACGGCCTCCTTTTCCTGAATCTTCTGGAATATGTAGAAGTTGTCTGCATAGCCGCGGCCCAATACCGTGTCCTTGTTTTTCCCGAAGCACTGCATTATCTGCTTTGCTATGGAAACCAGTATCTTGTCTCCCTTTTCCGTGCCGTATATGCGGTTGATGAATGAAAAGTCGCGGACGTTCAGTTCGGTAAGGAGGAAGTTGCCCCTTTTGTAGCGCAGCATCCTGCCGGTGGCCTTTTCAAAGCCGTTGAGTGAATGGATGCGGGTAAGGTCGTCGTACTCCATCTTGTGGCGGAGCTTTGCAATGTGGTAGACGACTATTAGAAGAACGCATATTACGAAGAGGGCCAGGATTCCTGCCAGGGAAGAAATCATTATGCTGCGGTTCCTCTGGCGGGAAAGCATGTCGCGGGCAAAGAGGGCCTGCTGGTCGGAGAGCTTGTTGTAGTAGTTGTAGGGAAGCTGTGCAAAGGCCCTGTTGAGTATGTTTATCATGATGTAGGGGCGGTCAAGTGAGACGTAGATGCACATGGGTATTTCGTAAACGGCCCTCTGCTGTTTTTGCAGTGACTTGAACCTTCCAAGCTTAAAGAGGTGGTCTAGGTAGGTGTGGTTCACTATGGCGGCACCGCACTTTCTGTTGGCAAGCTCCCTAAGGCAGGCTTCCTCGCTTCCCATTATGCGCGCGTCAAAGGGGAGAAATCGCTCGCGGAAGAAGGGCACTACGTTCAGCATGTCCTGGGGAACGGCAATTGACTGCTCTGTGTTTACGCCCTGCTTGCGCTGCAGGGATGTGGTGAATTCTTCTATTGTGTGTCCGGGCGCGCAGATAAGCACCGCATTTACGCTGTAGAAGGGGTTTGTGCACCTTAGCAGTATTCCGCCCTGCTTGCTGTCCTGCATTACGGGCTGGGGGACTTCCGAAATTCCCGGCAAAAATTCTGTGTTGTCCGGCTTTTTTACTGAGTCAACCACGAATTCCATGCCGGAGATGGAAGCAACTTTTTTCCAGAAGTCGTTCTTTACGTTGAGCATTTCCGAAATGTTGTCGCTAAGGCTGTTTTCCAGCACGTGGACCGGAGTGTGTTCCTTTATGTAGGTGATTTCCTGCTCCGAAGGGTTTTCCAGGTAGAAGGTCTGCCCCTTGTTTGGACCTGCCATCATGGTTGCAAGGCGCAGGGGGTTTTCCCTAAGGATTTCCGCGGCACCCTTGTCCAGCTCCTTTATTATGGCCGCATTGGTGCTGGCAAAGAATACCCGGTATTCGCCAAGGTTCTGTATGATTTTCTGCTCGTCAGCGGGGAAGGAGAGGGTTACCACGCAGGCTTCAACGTTGTTCTTTATGAATTCTTCTTCTATGTAACGCTCAATGGGAATGTGCGTAATCCGCAGGTTCAGGCCGTTTCTTGCGGAGAATTCCTCAAGAAGCTTCTGCTGCAGGGGTATGTCCTTGCATGTGCTGGTGTTTGCACCCGACATGGCCTTGAGGTTTGCGCTGTTGAAACTGTTTTCCTTGTAGCTGTCCACAAGCATTATGTGCTTGGTCAGGGAGGGGATTGCGCTGTAGTAGAGCTTGTCGGAGGGATCCTGCTCGACTATGTCAAATGCAAGGTCGAGCTGCCCCTGCTTTAAGAGTTCCAGGGTTGCCTTGCTGGCAGCCGCTGCGGAGGATGCGTGGCCAAGGTCCACAAAATCGTATTCCCAACCGCAGTTTTTGGCCAGCAGCTTAAGGTATTCGGAATAGTAGAGCTTTAGGGACCTGGGGCTGTCGTTTGAAAGGAATTTATATGTCTCTACCGAGGGCACCCGCACCGTTCTTGCAGACAGAGCCACTTGAGAGAGTAATGTAAGTACAAATGCGGCGCAGCGGGCAATAGCCTTGTGCGCAAAAAAATAATGCTTCACTGTTTAATTCACTTTTTTACTATATGCGGCATAATGCCTTGTCTAACTATAATTGTAATCCCGAATTTGCATTTGGGAAAGTGGAATTTTAGAGTTTTTTGCAAAATAATGCGGATTTTTTTCCCTTGACTAAGAAACGCCAATGATTATAATGGAAAACAGAGAAGGGACGTTGAGGCTTTTTGCTTTTGCGTCCTTTTTTTCTTTAAAAAGGTTTGGAGAATGTTTTGGAGGAAAAAATGAAAAAATTTGCTGTCAATCTGCTTGCTTTCTGCGTGGCATTTGCAATGCTTGCCGGCTTCACTTCTTGCAACAAGAACAAGAAAGAGCTTTCCGGTGGCCTGACAATCGAGCAAGGCACCCTTAAAATCGGAATGGAAGTTGGATATCCGCCATTTGAATACTTTGACGCGGATGGAACCACCCCAATCGGATTCGACGTACAGCTTGGCGAAGAAATTGCCCGCCGCCTTGGCTTTAAGGTTGAATTCGTGGATACAGCATGGGACGGAATCTTTGCCGGCCTTGACACAAACCGCTACGACATAATCATATCCGCAATGACCATTACAGCCGACCGTCTTGCCAACTACAACTTCTCCAAGGCATACATTGGAAACGCCCAGTCTATCATCGTGCACAAGGACTCCGACAAGGGAATTACCACGCCGTCTGATTTGGAGGGCCTCAAGGTTGGCTTCCAGGCTGAAACCACCAGCGACTTCTACATGCGCAACCTCCGCGAAAGGACTGGCCTGAACTTTGAAGGTGCCGGTTACGACAAGGTTATGAATGCCTACGACGACCTCAAATTCAAGAGGATAGACGCTGTATGCTCAGACTCCCTCGTTGCAGTAAAGTACCTTACCGAGGACAACAGCGAGTTCAAGAAGGTCTGGGAAGGCGTTGCAGAGGAATTCTTCGGCGTGTGCATCAGCAAGAAGAACCCTGAGCTTTTGGAAAAGGTGAACAAGGCCATGGACGACATGATTGCAGATGGAACCCTCTCAAAGATTTACATGAATATTTTTGGCGGGGACTTGCTTTACACGATAAAAGATTCCCCATATAATAAGTAGATTATGAATGCATTAAAGAAAATACTGGGGTGGATGCCCCAGCTTTTGGCCGGTGCCAGGATTACAATTCTTCTTACTTTGTGCGCGGTTAGCGCCGGCATTTTGCTGGGAATTTTTATTGCGCTTGGAAAGATGTCTAGGCGCAAGTGGCTCCGGAGCATCTGTTCCGCATACACCTTCTTTTTCCGCGGCACACCTCTTCTTATGCAGCTTTACTTTGTCTATTACGGTCTGCCGGAAATAAACAGGGCCCTTACCATAAACAACCAGTTTTTGGCTGCCTTCATAGCGTATTCGCTAAACAGCGCGGCCTATTGCTCGGAAATTATCCGTGCGGCAATCCAGTCAATAGACAAGGGGCAGAGCGAGGCTGCCGAAGTGCTCGGAATGAACTACTTCCAGACTATGCGCCTTGTAATCCTTCCCCAGTCCATAAAGAGGCTTGTTCCCCCGATAGGCAACGAATTCATCATGCTCCTAAAGGATGCATCCCTTGTTAGCCTTATCGCGCTTGCGGACATTACGAAGGTAACCCGCAGCATTCAGTCTTCAACAACTTCGTCCCTGGTCTACATACCGGCGATGATACTCTATCTTATAATCACGGCCGTGTTTACATTCTTCTTCAGAAGGCTTGAAAAACGGCACTCTGTTTATGAATGATATGGACTGTGCAGGCACCCATTACGCCCCTGCAATCCCGCGTAGGCTTGTACGGTAAAAACTGCCAAGAGGAGCATTTTATGTCAGAAGGAATGTCAAACGCATCGGGCGTTCAGTATATGATAAAAGCGGAAAATGTAAGTAAGAGCTTTGGCCAGCTGAAGGTTCTGGACGATGTTTCGCTTACCGTAAAGCCAAGCGAAGTGGTCTGCATAATCGGCCCTAGCGGTGCGGGAAAGTCAACCTTCCTTCGTGCAATAAACCATCTTGAGCACATTGACGGAGGCAGGGTCTTTATCGCGGGAAATCAGGTTGCAGGAAGCGACGGCAAGGGTGGCAAATTCCGCATTTCTGCAAAGGACCGCCGCAAGATTCTGCTTGATGTTGGAATGGTCTTTCAGAAGTTCAACCTTTTTCCCCACAAAACCGCGCTTGAAAACACTATGGTAGCTCCCATGAGCGTACTTGACAAGCCAAGGGAAGATGCCCGTGCCAAGGGAGTAGACCTCCTTAACCGCGTAGGCCTTGGAGACAAGATAAATTCTTATCCTGCAAAGCTTTCCGGCGGTCAGCAGCAGCGTGTTGCAATTGCCCGTGCACTTGCCATGGACCCAAAAATCATGCTCTTTGATGAACCCACGTCTGCCCTTGACCCTGAGCTTGTTGGCGAAGTTCTTGGCGTAATGAAGCAGCTTGCAAAGGACGGCATGACCATGGTGGTTGTAACTCACGAGATGGGATTTGCCCGCGAAGTAGCAGACCGTGTTGTCTTTATGGAAAGCGGCCGTATCGTGGAAGAGGGAAGCCCCGACCAGATTTTTAACGCTCCAAAGAATGACCGCCTAAAGAAATTCCTTGGTGCGGTTCTTGAACAGTAGCCGGAAAATTCAATGGGCAAGGCCTGCCTTGTGCAAAAATCAGAACTTATTTTCTCCAACAAAAGTCTCTGGCTTTTACTATGGCCCCTGCTGGTGGAACAGCTTTTGCAGATTACGCTTGGAATGGCGGACGTTGCAATGGTTTCTTCCATTGGCGAGGCGGCTGTGGGCGGAGTTTCCCTTGTAGACCAGATTAACATACTCTTGACCCAGGTTTTTGCAGCCCTTGCGACCGGTGGTGCGGTTGTATGCTCCCAGTACATAGGTGCAAAAAGAAAGGACATGGCAGACGAGAGTGCAAGGCAGCTTTTGTATACCGTAACAATCTTTTCGCTTGCACTTCTTTTGGCAGGCCTTGTCTTTTACAGGCAGATTCTTTCGCTTGTCTTTGGAAAAATAGAAGCGGATGTAATGCAGAGCAGCCGTCTTTACTTTTTGATTACCCTCTTTGCGCTTCCGGGTATTGCCCTTTACAGCGCGGCGGCAGCTCTCTTTAGGGCACAGGGAAATTCCCGGGTAAGCATGGCAATAGCCCTTCTTGTAAACGTTCTGAATATTGGCGGAAACGCAATCATGATTTACGGCTTAAAGTGCGGGGTGGAAGGTGTTGCAGTACCAACGCTTCTTTCTAGGACGGCCGCCGCTTTTGTTCTTCTTGCAAAGCTTTACCGCGCAAAGCCAAGCAAAGAAAATGCCTCTGACACCTTCCTTTCCATACGGGGAATTTCCCGCCTGCACATAGAGTGGCCAATCGTTGCAAAGATTCTAAAAATTGGCATTCCCAACGGAATAGAAAATTCAGCTTTTCAGATTGGAAAAATCCTTGTGCTTTCGCTCATCGCAACTTTTGGAACTGGCGCAATAGCCGCAAATGCTTCTGCAAACACTCTTGCCGCACTGGAAGTTTTGCCCGGTGCTGCTGCAGGCCTTGCCCTTTTGACGGTTGTTGGACAGTGCATTGGAGCCGGAAAAAAAGACCAGGCCGTTTACTACACAAAGAAAATCATGCTGTTTACATACGCCGGATTCTGGGCACTAAACATACCCTTCCTCCTCTTTTCCAAACAGATACTGGGACTTTATTCGATGAGCGAAGAAACAACAATGCTTGCCTGGTACATGACCCTTACCCACGGCATCTTTGGCATGCTTATCTGGCCCTTGTCTTTTACCCTGCCCAATAGCCTTAGGGCCGCAGGAGATGCCGCCTTTACCATGGTGGTTTCTTTTGTTAGCATGTGGACAATCCGGGTTGGCATGAGCTACGTCTTTAAGTACACGCAGATATTCGGTCTTGTTGGCTTTATGAACTGGCCGCTTTCTTTCTGCGCGCTGGGTGTCTGGTTTGCCATGATTTTGGACTGGGTGCTGCGCTCTTTCTTCTTTGTGATCCGATTTGCAAGAGGCTCTTGGAAAAACAAACGTGTGGTGTAGAAGCATGGAAATCATGTTTGGGCTCCACTACCTGTCACGCTCCTCACTAATAGATATTCCTCTTTCTTGCCAAGCAATATTAAGCCATGGAGGGCGACTTAGCAACGTGCAGAAGCCCTTGACTTCTGCAATCATTCAAAAAATCCACGGAGGTATTTTTTGAATGCACGTACGCCGCCATGGAAGCCCTTTAGTCCCGCCGCATGGCGGGATGAGCGTTAGCGAAGGCTGGAACGGCGGTGACGCAAACAGTCGTTCGGTCGGATTAGCCAAAGAACAAAATGGTAGAGCAATCAGGACTTCGTCCTAAAAAGCACTGCTCCCAAAAAAACTAAAGGCGCTCCATGATTTTTGAACAGGCATTTATTCCGTCCATGGCAGAGCTTACGATTCCGCCTGAATAGCCAGAGCCTTCTCCTGCCGGGTAGAGTTTTTTTAGTGCGCAGCATTCGTAGCTTTCCCTGTCGCGGAGGATTCTTACCGGGGTGCTGGTGCGGGTTTCCGGGGCTATAAGAAGTGCCTCGCCGCAGATAAAGCCCTTCATCTTTTTGTTGAATTCTTTGAATGCCTTTTCCATTCGCCTTGCCATTTGAGCCGGGAGCCATTGGTCTAGTCTGCTTGAAGTTATGCCTGGAAAGTAGGATGTTTGGGGAAGCTTTTCCTGGGGAGTTTTTTTGTGGGAAAGGAAATCCGTAAGGAGCTGGGCTGGTGCCTTTTGTCCTTCCATGGAATTTTCTTTGCCGCTGGAATTTTCACTGCTGATGGAATGGCCATTGTTTTTTGTGTTTGCCTGGAGGAAAGCTTCGCGTTCGATGGAGTTTCTAAAGTAGAGGCCAGCGAGGGCAGGGCAGCCGTTTTTCTTTGCCATTTCCTTGAATTTTTCCGGTATGTCTTCTGGCCTTGTTTCTACTACTACTGCGGAATTTGACCATTTGCTGTTTCTTTTTGCGGCGGACATTCCGTTTACTACGATTGTGCCGCTTTCCGTTGCGCTTGGAACAACGAAGCCTCCCGGGCACATGCAGAATGTGTATACACCGCGTTCGTCTTCTTTGCTGTAGCTTGCAGCGTTGCCAGTTTTGGAACTGCCTGTCTGTTGGCTTGTAAGCGAGTATTCCGCTGCGTTCGGCATTTTGCGTCCGTGGAACTGGATTGCGTCTATTGTTGCCCTAGGGTGTTCAATGCGCACTCCTGCTGCAAAGGTTTTTGCCTCAAGCGACTTGGGTGCGGTCTTTGCCAAGAGCTCGTATATGTCGCTTGCTGAATGTCCTGTTGCAAGAAGTACTGCGTCTGCAAAAAAGTCTTTTTCTTCTCCGCTTTTTGTGTTCACGGTTTTAATTCCGTCTACGGAGTTTTTGCCGCTTGTAATAAAGCCTGTGCATCTGGTGTTAAAGTAGAATTCACCGCCAAGTTCAATTATTTTTGCACGCATGGCATTTATTATGTAGGGAAGCTTGTCTGTTCCAATGTGGGGGTGGGCATCGGTAAGGATTGAAGGGTCTGCCCCAAAGTGGTTAAAGATACGCAGAACCTGTCCTACGTTTCCGCGCTTGTTGCTTCTGGTAAAAAGTTTTCCGTCGCTAAAGGTTCCTGCCCCTCCTTCGCCAAAGCAATAGTTGGAGTCTGAATCCAAAAGGCCCCGGGTGCTTATTTTTGCAATGTCCACCTTTCTGCTTTTTGTGTCTGAACCCCGCTCTATGATTATTGGTTTTACGCCGCCTTCAAGAAGTTTTAGCGCGCCAAATAGTCCTGCTGGCCCTGAGCCAACTACAAGGACGCTTTTGCACTTGCTTTCTTTTACGCACTTCCATTGGGGGAGCAGGTCTTCTGGGGATGGGGCTTTCTCGCCAATATAGACATCGTAGCGCATTACGAATTTTACTTTTCCGTGGCGGGCATCGATTGATTTTTTGGAAAAGACGAAGCTTATGTTTTTTGCTTCGGGGGTGCCTGTTTGTAAATCGGACGCCGCTTTTTTACCGGGAGCGTTTGTTAGCAACCCAGACAATGCCTTCCCATCAAGCGCATCCTTAATTGCAGAAGCCAATGCCTTAGACCCGAGTGCCTTCTTTTCAAGAGCACGAATAAGTTCATCCTGAATAAAAGCCTGGTCCTTTTCCCTCTCCGGTAGAATCGTTATGCAAACCTGTTCAATCATAGCTAGCCGTTTACTCTCTTTAAAATGATGCAGCCATTGTGACCGCCAAAACCAAGCGAAGCAGATGCCGCCGCCTGAACTTCCGCCTTAATCCCTTCGTTGGCTGTGTAATCCAAATCGCACCCACCATCAAAATCCTGATTTTCAAGATTGATTGTCGGGGGAATAAAATTTTCGTTAATCGCCTTAATGCAAAAAAGTGCCTCTATTGCCCCGGCCGCCCCAACAAGGTGACCAGTCATGCTTTTTGTAGAAGAAATGTGCAGTTTCTTTGCGTGCTGGCCAAAAGCAAGCTTTATCATGTTGCTTTCGCTAGAGTCATTTGCTTTGGTAGAAGTTCCGTGTGCATTGTAGTACTGAATGTCTTTGGCTTCCATATCCGCATCTTCAAGCGCCTCTTTTACAGCCTTGGCCGCACCGCTTCCATCTTTTAGCGGAGCCGTAATGTGGTAAGCATCGCAGCTGGAACCAAAGCCCGCAACTTCCGCATAGATTTTTGCCCCCCGCGCCTTTGCATGCTCATATTCTTCCATGATGAACATTGCAGAGCCCTCGGAAAGAACAAAACCGCAGCGGTCCCGGTCAAAAGGCCTGCTTGCCTTTTCTGGAGACTCGTTGAACTTGCTTGCCAATGCCATGAGGGAAGAAAAACTTGCCATGCAGAATTCCGTAATTGCAGCTTCTGTACCGCCTGTGATGCAGGTGTCGCATCTTCCCGCGCGGATTAAATCTGATGCAAGTCCAAGTGCATCTGTTCCCGAGGCACAAGCAGTTTCCAAAGTCCATGAAAAGCCCTGAAGTCCGTAGTAGATGCTTATGTTTGCCGCAGCCTCGTTAGAAATCATCATGGGGGTTATAAGGGGTGGCATTCTTGAAGGACCAAAGTTTGTATCGGCAAGCTTCCTAAAACCATCGGTCGTGGCATCCATTCCGCCAAGGCAGCAGCCAACAAGAATCCCGCACTTTTCATTTTTAAGTTCTTCAGCAGAAAATCCAGAATCCCTAATAGCCTGTGCCGTAGCCGCAAGACAGAACTTGGAAAACCGGGCCATCTTTCGCGTTGCCTTGGAAGGAATGCCGTAGTCTTCCATGCAAAAATTCTTAACTTCCCCGGCTATCTTTACGTCTATCCGCTCAGGGTTAAAAAGGGTAACAGGACCAATGCCGCTTTTTCCATTCTTAACGCTGTTCCAGGCTTGGTCTGCATTGTTCCCAACCGGAGAGACGCACCCCATTCCTGTGATAACAACACGGCGTCTGGCCATAGCTATTTGCCCCTACCTAATCTTAAAGAAGATACCCAGCACGAAAACAGTTATCAAAATCTGTATGATAAGGAATTTAAGCAGAACCTGTGTTGGTGACCATCCGTGGTTTTTGCGCATGTGGTCATGCAAAGGAAAGCGAATTGTTTCCAGAATGCTTATGTGGCAGAACCTCTTTAGCGCAACCTTCAAAAGTCCCATTCCTCCGTTTATAAGAATAATGGAAGAAGTTGCAAGAATAATCAGAGGGTTGCCGCTTATCATAACGCAAATGCCCATGTAAAAGCCAAGTGCGCGTGAACCAGCATCGCCCATCAGAACGGAAGAAGGGAATGCATTGTGCCACAGGTAGCCCATAAGAACGCCTGTAAGACAGAAAGTAATCACAGCCCAGCTTGCACCGTCTTCCAGATTAGGAACAAGAAGGTATGCCGCTATGTCCTTGTGGCCAAGAATCACGTAAAAAATCATACCCATAACAATAAGGGCCAAAAGAACAAGTGTGGAACTTAAACCGTCCACGCCGTCCGTACAGTTTGTAGTGTTAACGCTGGTCCAAAGCATTACCGTAGAAATTGCAATGTAAAGCCACATTGGAACCTGAATCTTGTGACTTATAAAAGGCAGCCAGAAGTAAAGGTTTCCGTCCTGCGAATTCTTTGAAAGGCAAAATGCAAGAAGAACCGAAGCAGAAACGCAAAGAATCAAATCAAGAAGAGCCTTAATGTATTCGCCCCAGCCGCCTTTGCTGCGGTCATCAAGAAAACCGGTAAGCATCATAAGCCATGTAAGAACAAGAATGCCAATCTGCATCCAGTCAAGCGGAGCAAAAACAAGGCTAAGCAAAATAAAAATGGAAATAAAAATTACCCCTGAACCCGTGGGCTTACCCTTTGCAACTTCCTTGGTAAGAGTAAAATCCCTTCCCCTGTCGCTGGGCAAAAATTTGTAGAACTTTGGCAAAAGCCTGAATGTAACAATAAAACCAATGTAAAGAGCAAGCACAATAAGCACTGCATAGGACTGCAAAAGTCTTGCCGGTCCCCAGTATTGCTGTAAAAATCCACCCAGATGGAAAATCATCTTAAACCCCTCGAGTTTTCATTCTTTAATTTTCCAATTCTAGCAAAAAAAACAAGTCTAGTAAAGATTTTTCAAGTACGAAAGAAATGCAAAATCTCAAAATACATGATATAATAGAAGAAAGGAGATTTTTATGGATAAAATTGAAGAACTTCAGAAATATGTCGATGAGGCAAAGAATATAGTTTTTTTTGGCGGTGCTGGTGTTTCTACGGAAAGCGGCATTCCGGACTTTAGGAGCGTGGACGGACTCTACAACCAGAAGTGGGACTATCCGCCGGAAGAAATCCTTAGCTCCACCTTTTTCTATTCAAATCCAAAGGAATTCTACCGCTTTTACCGCGAAAAAATCCTTGTGGAAGGAATAAAGCCAAACGCTGCTCACCTTAAGCTTGCCGAACTTGAACAGAAGGGGAAGCTTTCTGCGGTAATCACCCAGAACATAGACGGTTTGCACCAGGCTGCAGGAAGCAAAAACGTACTTGAGCTGCACGGAAGCACACTGCGAAACCACTGTCCCAGGTGCGGTGCCTTCTACGACATTGACTACATGATTAAGCACAAAGACAGCCACGGCCTACCCATCTGCAAGACTTCCGGCTGCGAAACAGTCATAAAACCGGATGTTGTCCTCTACGGAGAAAACCTTGACGAAGACGTTATCTCAAAGACGCTTTCTGCCCTAAGGGAAGCAGACCTGCTGATAATCGGCGGAACTTCCCTTACCGTCTACCCTGCAGCAGGCTTTGTCCGCGCCTACACAGGAGACCGCCTTGTCCTGATTAACCGCGACGCAACCACATCCGACTCAATAGCAAGCCTTGTGATCCACGACAGCATAGGCAAGGTTCTTTCGCAGATAAGAGCCTAGAATTGCTTTGCTGGCATGCACATCAAGAGGATTTTCTGTTTGAAAACTCTTTAGGTGTGCTTGCTGTGACTGGCGAAAGGGAAAAGTCCTGGACGCAAAAGTCCGCACCATCCTACGCGGTGAACTTCGTTGTAACCTACGCGGGGAACTCCGTTGTAATTTACGCTGGGAACTCCGTTGTATCCTACGCCCGATTGGAAGGGTGGCGTAGCCAGACCGCCGCATGGCGGGCCGGAGCGCGTAAGGCGCGTAGCCCTGGAAAGCGGGTGACGCATGGCACGTCCAGTCGGATTAGCCAAGAAATATTCTGGTAGAGCCTAAGAAAGTACCGTCCTAAAAAACTCCGTCCATAAAAATCAAAAAGTGCCCATCTTGAAATTTTCCCTGTTTTTGCGTATTCTATGTGGATAATTAGTAACCGGGGGTTTTTTATGGGACTACGTTTATTTAACACAATGGGACGCCAGATGCAGGAATTTGTGCCGATTAGGCCGGGATTCTGCGGTTTTTACGGATGCGGACCTACGGTTTACAATTATGCCCATATAGGAAACCTGCGGGCATACGTTTTTTTGGACACTCTTGACCGTGCCCTTACTTTTCTTGGCTACGACAAAAAGCACGTGATGAACATAACGGATGTTGGCCACCTTACCGGTGATGCTGATGACGGAAAGGACAAGATGCTTAAGACTGCGGAGGAAAAGCACCAATCCGTTCTGGAAGTTGCGAAATTCTATACGGATGCCTTTCTTTCGGACATTGACGCGCTGAATATCCGCCGCCCGGACGTAATCTGCAAGGCAACAGAGCATATTCCGGAAATGATTGACCTTATAAAGCGCATTGAAGCCAACGGCCACACCTACATGGCTGGAGGAAACCTTTACTATGACGTTTCTACTTATCCAGACTACGGAAAGCTTGCTGGAATTGACATAAACGACCTCAAGGCAGGAGCCCGCATTGAAGTTGACCCGAACAAGCGCAGTCCCTACGACTTTGTGCTTTGGTTTACAAAGAGCAAGTTTGAGAACCAGGCTTTGACTTGGGATTCCCCCTGGGGAAGAGGCTACCCCGGCTGGCACATTGAATGTTCTGCAATGAGCATGAAGTACCTTGGCGAGCACTTTGACATTCACACGGGCGGTATTGACCACGTGCCCATCCACCATACCAACGAGATTGCCCAGAGCGAGGGTGCTACGGGAGCAAAGTGGGTTAACTACTGGCTGCACAATGAATTCCTTGTAATTGCAAAGCCCAAGGCTTCTGGTGATGCTTCTTCCGGTGAAGAAGAGGCTGCCAAGATGAGCAAGTCCAGCGGTAACTTTTTGCGCCTTCAGTCGTTAATAGATAAAGGCTACAGTCCGCTTGACTACCGCTTCTTCCTTTTGGGTGGCCACTACAGAAAGCAGCTTTACTTTAGCTTTGATGCCATGGAAAGCGCAAAGAACGCAAGGATGGCTCTTGTTAACCGCGTGGCAAAGCTTGCAAAACAGGCTGGCCTTGCAACTGGCGAAAAGTCCTGCGAAAAAGACTATGCAAAGGGTCAGGCAGCGGTTTTGGATGGCCTTTCTCCTTCTGCGGTAGAACTGCTTACAAAATTCAGGGAAGACCTGGAGAATGACCTTGGTACTCCTGCTGCACTCAGCCGTGTTCAAAAAGCAGTTAAGGACTCTTCCCTTAGCCCTTCAGATGCACTGGATCTTGTGGGGCGCATGGACAGCGTGCTTGGTCTTGGCCTTTTGAATAGTGCAAAAGAGGCATTGCAGTCACAGAACGCAGCTTCCTTGTCCGGAGCGGGTGCTTCTTCTGCAAATACAGCTTCCAGCCACGAGGGCGACAGTGAAGCCGCAGAGATTGACGCTTTGGTTGCAGCCAGGGTTCAGGCTAAGAAGGACAAGAACTTTGCAGAGGCGGACAGAATCCGTGACGAGCTTACGGCAAGGGGTATTGTTGTTACGGACACCCCCAACGGCCCCGTATGGGAGCGCAAAAAATAAGTTTTAGGGGTTCCCCTTTGGCAAATATGGTTTACAAACCGCTTTTTGCTGCCAAACGTGTAACTTGCAAGAGGGTAAGATGTTTAATAGTAAAGAGGGTTCGGTACAGCAGATAAACTGCGCTGACCCGCAGGACTTTAGAAAAGTATACAATGCCACAATGCAACTTTTGTTCAAGGTTTCGTTCCGTATTGTGAACGACGAAGAAGTTGCCGAAGATTTAGTACACGACTCATACATCAAGGCGAACGAAAAAAAACTTGTGTTCCCTTCAATGGATGACGCAAAGTTCTGGCTTATACGCGTGGTAAAGAATGCATCGCTCAACTATGCAAAGCGCAAGGTACGCGAGGCAAAGGCTTACCACAAGGCTCTGTACGAAAACAGGCAGCACATGGATTCAGGCGAGACTGACCTTCTTAAGGCGGAGGCCATACAGAAGACCAAGGAAGCCCTGAATCTCTTGCCCGAAAAGCTTAGGGAAGTGCTTATCCTGAGGGAGTACGGAGAGATGAATTACAAGGAAATAGGGCAGGCGCTGGGTATTACGGAAGGAAACGTAAAGGTCCGTGTATTCCGCGCCCGCGAACAGCTTGCCAAAATAATAGGAGAAGATGATGTCTACCTGTCCTGATTATGATATCCATTCAATTTACCTCGACGGCGAACTGCCCCAGGCTTATGTCGCAAAGTATGAGGAGCATGTAGCTTCCTGCCCTGACTGCCAGGCAAAACTGGAAAAGCTCCGTAAGCTGCACAGGGTTTTTGCCCAGGATTCTGCTTCCGTGGAATTTGGCAAAGACCGCATGGAGGCTTCATGGGAAAAGCTTGAATCAAAGCTTAACTTTACAAGAACGATTGACACAAAGCCTGCAAGGAACTTTACGACTGCAAAGAAGATGAGCTACTTTGTTGCGGGTATTGCCGCTGCTGCCGTATTTGGCATAGTGCTTCCATTTGGCCGCGGAAAGTCGGTCCAGGTGCAGGACTTCCATCCGGTTGCCCGTGCTTCTCTGGCTACTCCTGCTTCTACGGTTTCCATGGACTCAATGCAGCTCGATGCAGTTAACCTGCTTGGCAACGTTCAGATTCCATCCCTTTTGGGGGAAGATTCAGGCCTTGAAAATGGAGTGCAGGGACAGGCTTCATTCAACGGCAACTTTACCTCAATGCCAACATCAGCCTATGTGCGCAACGCATCGGTAACAGGCAACTATCCGGCGACCTACGATGTCTTTACTCCGCTTCCGGAAGAAGTTATTTCTGAACAGCAGACAAAGACAAAGGGCTTTAACTTTAAGTTCTATTCGCCCTTTGCAAACATCTCCCTGGAAATAGGGAGCGGAAATTGAAGTTCTTACGATTGTATCTGCAGCTCCTCAAGAAATACCCGTTGGCGCGTCTTCTTTCGCTGGCGGGAATTCTTCTTTTGGCATTTGCCTTTACCAGCCTTGCCCGCCACAGTTCCAGAAAAAGGCCGGAAATTCTTTCCCTAATGCCGCCGGTAAGTTCACCCGGAGAAACAGTCATCATATATGGCGAGAATTTTGGAAGCGAGCGTTTTGATTCATTTGTTGAGATTTCAGGTTCCCGCATTACGTCTTCAGGATATTCGCTTTGGACCGACAACCAAATCCGCATAGTGCTCCCGCAGACTGTGGAGGACGGGCTTGTTACCGTACACACCTCCTCGGGAAAATCCAATCCTTCCTTCTTTGCAAAGCAGTCCGGGATTCCCGTTGCTGTAAGGCAAAACCCCAGGACATTGCTTCCCATAATCAGGAGCATTGAGCCTGCAAGCGCAGAGCCGGGGGACACGATTGTTATTACCGGTGCAAATTTTGGAAACGTGCGCGGAACTTCACAGGTCTATTTTTCTGCAAACCGCTCCTACACAAATGCTGCCGCCGCTCAGAAGCTCACAGGACAGGCTGGCGTCTACATTTCTGCCAATGAAATGGACTTTGACTATGAATACTGGAGCGACAGCGAGCTTCACGTGCGTGTGCCCGACGGAGCTGCCACCGGTTCCCTTTACGTGCAGACTGCAAACGGGATGAGCCGCAACCAGCTCTTTACAGTTGAATACAAGGCTGGGCGAAGTTCCTATTCTTCAAGCAAGGTCTATGTGGTGCAGGTTAATGCGGACATAGAAAACCGTGGCCAGGGACAGGATTCCCGCATCACCCTTTACATTCCCCGCCCTCCGGTATGCGCATCCCAGCCTGTTGCAAACCTTACGGAAGTCAGCCCGGAGCCCCTAATCAAGAACGACCTTCACGACATAATCCAGCAGATAGACATATCCGGCGGAAACAGCGGCAAGCAGCGCTTTAGCCAGGTCTTTGCGGTTGAAGTCTATGCCGTTACAAGCGGAATCGACAGCAGGCAGGTTAAACGCTATTCGGACAGGCAGAGGCTTTTGTACTCCATGTTCACGTCGTCAGACTCCTGCGTTCCTTCTTCCAGCCCGGCAATAATTCAGCTTGTTCAGTCTGTCGTGGGAAGGGAAAAGAATCCCTACAGGCAGGCCAAGCTCATCTACGATTATATAATAGGAAATTTCTCTGTATACCAAGAAGTCAGGGCAGGAAACGTAACCGTCCTTGACATGCTGGAGCAGAAGTACGGCGATGCATACGATTTTGCGGTCATGTTTACCGCCATGTGCCGTGCGGCAGGAATACCGGCCCTTCCAGTGAGCGGAATCCTGGTGGAAGACAATGCTACTACCAGAAACCACTGGTGGGCAGAGATTTATTTTGACGGCTACGGATGGTTCCCGGTGGACGTTGCACTTGGGGCAGGCCTCAACTTTGTCCCCCAGCAGGAAATCCCCAACAAGGCGGACTTCTACTTTGGCAACATGGACAACCAGCACATAATCTTTAGCCGCGGATGGACGCAGATAAAGCCCTCCCTTTTGAACAGCAAGATTGTTTACCGGCCGCGCACTTATGCCCTGCAGTCGGTCTGGGAAGAATCAAGCGATTCAATGCTTAACTACAGTTCCCTTTGGAACAATCCCACGATAATCGGAATAGAGCAGATACATTAGTGCAGGCACATTAGTGCAAGCACATTAGCAAAGGAGTATATATGAACACAAAGGTCTTGAGTGTTGGAGGCTCTATAATTGCCCCCGGTGAAGTTGATACAAATTTTCTTGGCGAATTCGGAAAGATGGCCGTTGAATGGCTTATGTCCGATGCAGGCAACCGCCTTATCCTTGTGGCAGGTGGTGGAGCCCCGGCCCGCGTTTACCAGAACGCCTACCGCAAAGTTGCAGAATCCTTTACAGGTGAACAGAAAAAATCCGCCGCTTTTGCAAGTGAAGCAGAACTTAACAATGCCTGTGACTGGCTTGGAATTATGGCAACCCGCCTTAACGCCCAGATTTTAAAGACGGTATTTGGTCCTCTTTGCAAGAATGATGTTGTAACAGACCCGACTGCCGCTCCGGCAGACTTTGAAGGAAAGGTTCTCGTCGCAGCAGGATGGAAGCCCGGCTTTTCCACAGACAACGATGCAGTTCTTTTGGCAGAAAAATACAAGGCCAACACAGTCGTAAACCTTAGCAACATAGAAAAAGTCTACACTGACGACCCGCGCAAAAATCCTGACGCAAAGCCAATAGACACAATCTCTTGGGCGGACTTCCGCAAAATTGTTGGCGACGAATGGGTTCCCGGCAAAAACTGTCCCTTTGACCCAATCGCAAGTCGCAAAGCCCAGGAACTTTCCCTTACCGTAATCTGTGCCGGCGGAAAAAACATCCCCAACATCCGTGCCATCTTGGACGGAAAAGATTACGTAGGAACCACAATAAAATAAGGAATTCATTTTTCTTTTTTTATGGAAGAGATAACGATTCCCCTGGAAGTGTATAGAGCTCTTACCAATACGGTACAGAAGTTTATGGAAAGCCAGAACAAGTACATAAACTTTGTGGAAAGGACGGTTGCTTGCCTAAACCTTATACAGGAGTACTATGCGCTAAAGTCGCCAGAAGTGCTTTCGGCCTATTTTGAAAAGACGGAGGAAGAGCTAAGGAAGAGCGGAATTGTAGTGGAAAAAGACGACAAGTTTTATGACTTGCTTAGAAAGTTCCGCGACAGGGCCGGCATGGAAGAGGTTGACCTTTACACAAGGGCGGGCTTGAGCAAGGCTGTGTTTTCCAACATCCGCTCGGGAAAATCTGTCCCCAAACAGGAAAATGTTCTTTCTCTGGCACTTACCCTAAAGCTTAGCCTTTCGGAGACAAAACTACTCCTGGAAAGGGCGGGGCATGCCTTTGTTCCCGGAAGCATCTTTTCCAAAATCATAACGGATGCCCTAAGGCAGAATGTTGGCACTGTTGATGATGTGAACGAAGTGCTTGTAAAAAATGGCCTTGAACCGCTTGGTTCCAAGGTTCGCTAGGAGATGTTACAGGGAGACTTTTAGCGTGCGCAGGTAGCTTTTCTGTTCCGCTGTAATCCTGTAGCTTTCTATGCTTTTTTGTATAGCCTTGTTGTGGGTCCATGCATCCAGCTTCTTTTGCTGAATGTAGGGCAGAACAAGGTCGTACTGCTTTGCAAGTGCTGTTGCAAAATACCATGCCCTCATCATGTTAACATAGTATTCATCAGACTTTATCCTTGCCACCATGCTTGCGTACTGGTCACAAAAATTTTCATCCAGAAAGTGCTGCATCAGCATTCCTATTGCAAAGCGGATGGTGTAGGTCTTTTCCGATTTTATCCATTTTTTTATGTAAGGAAGAAGCTTCTCTTTTTCTTTTTTGAATGACTTGGGCGAAAGTTGGTCGCAGGTTGCCCAGTTGTCTATGTGGGGAAGAAAATTTTCCACGAGGGATGCGCATTTGTCAAAATCTTTTTCTAGGGAAATTACAAAGGCGTGCAGCTGGTTTTCTTCAAAATACTTGTGGGGAAGGGTATTTAAAAATCTTTCAAGGTCTGCTGTATTTTCCTTGTTCCTGACAATTTCCTTTGCAAAAGTGCGGAGGGCAGGCGTACGTATTCCGATGATGCTGTCGCGGTCAACCGAGGGAATTATTCTTGCAGTAAAGGCAGCGTACTGGGCATCTTGCATGGAAAATAACTGCTCTTGTATTTTGCTTGTGTTCATGAAAAAAGGTTATAGCATAAATGCAGCTTTGTAAAGCAGACCGGATTTAACTGCCGGCTTTAACTTGCCATGACGCTTGACTGGAAAAGCCTAAGAAGATTTCAAGGCGGACTCAAAATGTTTCATGGGCTTTCCTGTCGTTTTTTCAAAGTGTCTTCAAAAACAGAAGTTTCTAAGGGCACCCTATTCAAAGAGGTTCTTGGAGAAATATCTGTCACCGCGGTCGGGTAGGACTATGACAAAGTTTCCCTTGTGTCCCTGCTCTGCAAATTTTACTGCGGCTGCAAATGCGGCCCCGCTGGAAGAGCCTGCAATGATACCTTCCTTCTTTGCAAGTGTGCGTGCGCCGTTGAATGCGTCGTCATCATTTACTTTTACAACGTCATCAACAAGGCTCATGTCCATGGTCTTTGGAACAAAGTCGTTTCCGATACCTTCTATGTTGTAGTCACCGTGCTCACCGCCAGCCATGCTGCTTCCGACAGGGTCTGCGAGTATGCCCTTTACATTGGGATTCTTTTCCTTCAGGTAACGGACAATGCCTGCGTATGTTCCGCCGCTTCCTGCTCCTGCAATCAGGTAGTCGATTTTTCCTTCAAGCGCATCGTAGATTTCAGGGCCTGTTGTCTTGTAGTGGGCAAGCGGATTTGCCGGATTTTCAAACTGCTTGAGGCTTACGCTTCCCTTTATTTCGGCCTTGATTTCTTCTGCCTTGCGGGCAGCCCCAAGCATTCCGTCTTCGCGCGGCGTGTTTACAATTTCCGCCCCCAGGGCACGCATAAGGGTCTGCTTTTCCTGGGAGAATTTTTCCGGCACCACAAAGATTACACGGTATCCCTTGTTGAGTGCTGCAAAGGCAATTCCGAGTCCGGTGTTACCAGCCGTTCCTTCTACGATTGTACCACCCGGCACAAGAAGCCCCTGCTCTTCAGCTGCCTGAACCATAAAGCGGCCAGTCCTGTCCTTTACGCTTCCGCTGGGATTGTAAAGCTCAAGCTTTGCAAAAAGATTGACGCCCTCCGGCATACCGACGTTGTTAAGTTTTACGAGCGGCGTATTTCCGACCAGCTCCTGCATTCCATTGTAATACTTCATGTTTTTCTCCGCCTCTATCAGACTTACTGCCTGCTGGATTCGATTGCCTGGTCAACGTCGGCAATGATGTCGTCCGCGCCTTCAATTCCTACAGAAAGGCGTATGAGGCCTTCCGTGATTCCAACCTTGTCGCGGATTTCCTTGGGGATTGATGCGTGGGTCATGCTGGCCGGGTGGCATGCAAGGCTTTCCACTCCGCCAAGGCTTTCGGCAAGTGAAAGAAGCTTCAGTGACGAAAAGAATTTCTTGATGTCATAACCTTCGTGCAGTTCAAAGGAAATCATTGCACCGCCATTTTTTGCCTGCTTTTTGTTCAACTCGTAGCCAGGGTCGGTGGCAAGTCCGGGATAGTAGATATTCTTTACTGCCGGATGATTCTGCAGGTGGGCTGCAATTTTTTCCGCATTTTCAACGTGGCGGTCCAATCTTACACCCAAAGTTTTTATTCCGCGGATTAAGAGGAATGAGTCAAAGGGGCCCAGTACTCCGCCTGTGGCATTCTGTATGAAGGCGATTCTTTCTGCCAGGCTTTTGTCGTGTACAACTGCAAGTCCTGCAACCACGTCTGAATGTCCGCCCAGGTATTTTGTTGCGCTGTGGACAACGATGTCGATACCCTTTTCAATCGGCCGCTGAATGTATGGGGTCATGAAGGTGTTGTCAACGATGGAAAGGATATTGTGCTTTTTTGCAAGCTTTGCAATTCCTTCAAGGTCAGTGATTGTAAGCAGGGGGTTGGCCGGGCTTTCTATCCAGATGGCCTTTACGTCATCAGTGATTTTTTCTTCGAGTGTCTTAAGGTTTGTCGTGTCTTCTATTGAATAGCTTATGCCAAAGTTCTTGAAAATTTTGTCCAGTACGCGGAAGGTGCCGCCGTAGACATTGCTGGAGATAAGGATTTTGTCTCCGCTTTTAAAGAGGCTTATTACGGCAGTGCTTGCAGCCATTCCTGATGCAAATGCAAAGCCGTGGCTTCCTCCTTCAAGTTCCGCAATCAGGGCTTCAAGGGCAGCGCGTGTAGGGTTTCCTGTGCGGGAATATTCCCAACCCTTGTTCTGTCCCAAGCCCTGCTGCTGATAGGTGGAAGTCTGGTAGATGGGAACGTTTACCGCCCCTGTCAGAGGGTCGCCGTCGATGCCCCCGTGGATTAATGCCGATTCGATTTGCCTGTAGTTTTTTTCCATAATTTATTTCCTTATCATGCTAGAATAAATGCACGTTTTTTAGCGCGCAAACCGTCTATTTTTAGATGGAACATTCGTCCACAAATTTACCGATTTCC
Organism: Treponema sp.; assembly: GCA_024695625.1. GTDB lineage: Bacteria > Spirochaetota > Spirochaetia > Treponematales > Treponemataceae > Treponema_D. The sequence goes on along the minus strand of JAILHV010000111.1, from coordinate 16,733 downwards.
TTTATCATGCTGATTCGCCTGCCAAGGATTCCGTGCTCGGTCGGGTATTCAACCAGTCGGTGTATGGCCTTTGCAGCATTGCCTTCCTGTGGTTCTTTGTCTCCGTCGTGAAGCAGCTTCCAAAGCGGTGCGATCATCTTTTCATTTATGGAGACTGAATCGTAAAGGGCAGAAATTATCAGTATGTTCTTGTCCCGTACATTCGGGTAGGCATTGGTGAATTCAAAGTTGCCGCGGTTTTTGAGGATGTCCTCGTAGATCGCATCGGTTCCGTCTGAGTTCAGGATTTTGCCTTCGTTGAGCAGTGCGCTAAGGTATTCTTCCTTGGACTTCTGCAGTAGGCAGGTTGGGTCGTAGGGGGCAACGAGGATAAGGCCGCGAATCCAGGGAATGTTCTTTCCTGCATTGAGTGCGGAATTTCCCCCCATGCTGTGCCCCAGCAGGAAGATGTTATCTCTGTCCACACCGTATTTTTTTGCAAAGTCTTCGCTCCTTGCGTGGACTGCAAGGTTGTAGGCATCTTCAACGCAGTGGGTCACGAGGTATTTTCCCTGACTGCCCCAGGCCCCGCGGTGGTGTGGAACCAAAACAACGCATCCCATTCTGCAGAGGGCGTGGCTTATGTCGTCATTCCTTGCGCTGCCCGGAAAACCGTGGAGCATTATTACGCAGGGGTGGGGCTTTTTGAATTCTCCGCTGGGCCACATGATTTCTCCGTAGATGTGGCTTCCTGCGCTTACAAAATCAAGCCCGTCATAATTTGGAAGTGCATGGGCATCCATCGCTTCTGGGTCAGAAAAAAGATAGTTCAAGTTCAAATGCGGCATATTGCACCTCCTTTTTATTTATTTTGCCTGCTGTTAGCTTGTACAGTTTGCAAGGTATTTTTTCATTTCTTCTATATAAATTTGCCCAACCTCGTTAAGGATGAAATCCTTCTTTGTGATGTAGCCTATTTCCATCACGCGGTTGATGTTTTCGCTTGTCTCGCGGAAGGGGATAGCCGTGTAGGTGGAACCGTTGAGTTCCTCGCTGATAATTCCCGAACAGAGCGTGTAGCCGTTGAGGCCTACCATCAGATTGAGCATTGAGGCACGGTCGTTGGTTTTTATGGTGCGGTGGTATTCCTTTGTGGAAAGGATTTCCTCTGCAAAATAAACGGAGTCGTTGTCGTCCTGTTCGAATGACAGGCAGGGGTAGCCCGTAAGCTCTTCAAAGCTGATTGACTTGTTTGATGCAAGCGGGTGGCCTTTCCAGAGGTAGACATAGGCCTTGCATTCGATGAGCGGGTGGAATTCCAGGCCGTTGGACTTTAAAAGCTTTTGTATTACGCTGCGGTTAAAATCGCTCAGGTAGATGATTCCAATCTGGCTTTTGAGCAGTGTTATGTCTTCTATTACTTCCTTAGTCCGGGTTTCGCGGATTGCAAATGCGTATTCCTCAGTATTGAACCGCTTGACCATTTCTACAAAGCTCTTTAGGGCAAAGGAATAGTGCTGGGTTGAAATTCCGAATTTCTTTTTGGAATTCTTTCCCTTTAGGTAGGGTTCCATTACCGTTTCGTAGTTAAGGTAGAGTTCCTTTGCGCTGCTTAGAAAATCCTGGCCTTCCTGAGTGAGGGTTACGCCCCGGGAGTTCCGGTTAAAAATCTTGATTCCAAGTTCATCCTCAAGGTCGTGTATCGTGCTTGTGAGCGAGGGCTGGGATATGTAGAGCTTGTCTGCCGCCTTGTTCAGCGAGCCATACTCGGCAATACCTATAACATACTTTAGCTGCTGAAGAGTCATGATAAATCCTCCTTCAATTTGCCATGCTGTGAGCGTTGTTATAGGCAAAGGTTATAGTAAAACAAGAGCTTTGACAAATATAAATTATATATGCATCGTAATAGGTTATTCCTATAAAGTCAATAGGTTTTTATAAAAACTTGTGGAAGCGGAGGGAAAAATTTTGTATACTCATTTGTATGAAAACTATTGTAAAAATGTCTTTCCTTCTTCTTGGTGCTTGTTTTTTGGCCTGCACAAACAGGAAGCAGGATAATGTAAAAAAGGCGGATGTTGAAAAAGCTGGTGAAATTGAAAGCAAAAATTCCGGCGAAAATGGCGGTTCTCCCTCGGAGACTTTTTCTGGAGAAGAGGCTTCGCAGCAGCCTTCAATGGAAACCGTGTGGTTTGGGGAAGATAGCGTTCCCTTTGAAAACGCTACCCTGATAAAAAGGCAGACTGAATTTTCTGACTTTGCAACGCCCCTTGCAATTGGCGACAAGATTGGAATCATTGAAGACTGCGATGTGTACAGAACAAGTAACGACGGTGGTTTTGGAAAAAGCTGCGGCAAGCTAAAAAAGGGAAGTACGGTTTACTATCTTTACTCGGGAAAAGACCGCGACTGGATTTGCTTTGTGGACGAGCACGGCATGTCTGGCTGGATAAAGCCTTCCATACCCTTTAGGCAGAGAAAGTACACGGCGGACGACAGCATCATAAGAAAGCTATGGCAAAAAGATGGCTTTGACCTTGCACGCTTTAGTCCGGACGGGAAGACGGTGGCATTCCACCGCTGGGATTACAGATACAGTTCTTCGCAGGGAATATCGGTCTGCGACAGGGTAAGCGGGGAAGAGCTTTTTGTGTCAGAGGCAAAACCCTACAGCCGCATTGCCTGTGCCTTTAGTCCCGACGGAGAATATTTTTACTATGTTAAAGACGACAAGTTCCTGATGCAGCTTAGCATAAAGGACAGGACGCAGAAAAACCTTGGGAGCCCTACGCCCCACCAGGCTGCAATTAACGATGGTTCCGAATTCCTCCAGAGCATCCATCCCCTTCCGGACGGAGAGCATGTACTTTGCGGTGTTTATTACGAGCCATGGGCAATGTGCAACGTAAAGACCGGGGAATGGATCTACAAGAAAGGCGGGGATTTTATGTGGGCAAACAGCTTTGCCTTTTCACCCGACGGAAAATACATTGCAGGCTGTGCAGGAAATCCTACCGACATCTGCGTGTGGGACATGAACACAAGGGAAATCATCTGGCAAAAATACCGTGACTTTGGCGGAGACCTCTACTATTCAGATGACGGAAAAACTCTTTATGTTGTAAACGGAAGTGGAATTGCGTCCATAGATTCAAAAAATGGAGAGGTAAAGTCAAAGACGAATATTGAATTTCCATATAAGTACAGGATTAATGACTGGGAGGTGGTTCCAAAGAAGGACCGCGTTCTTTATGCCATAACCGAAGAAAATCAGGGGGAATACGACAGCGTCCACGGACTTTCATACCTTTATGTCTACGAGCTTTCTACAGGCAGGCTTGTTCAGGCTGAGCACATAGAGGATGAGGGAAAAAAGATAGAAGACCTTGAGCTGAGCCCAGACGGAAAATACATTTCAATTCGGGTAAAGGACGGAACTCATGTAAACGAGTGCCACCAGATAATCTGCGCCGTGAACCTGAACAAAAAAGCAAGGACGATTCCTGCGGTAAAGCGTGATGAGGAAGAGAGAAAAAACAGGGACTTCCTCCTTTCAACTTCATTCAATGCAGGCTGGTGGGAACTCAGCTTTTATCCTGACGGCACTTACGGTCTTTGGGCAAGGCACGACGGAACCCAGACCGGCAACTGGTTTATTGAGAAGGGCAGGAAGGGCTACGAGGTTACCTTTTCAACTCCTGAATTCGGCGGCAAGAAGGAACCCTATTCCTTTACCAATAAATACGACTTGCAGGTTGAATTTCCGGGGACATATCCTGTTTGTCCTGATTATGAGGATTTTGAGTCAGAGGGCTCAATCGGAGCTTTTGACGACGGTGCTCCCGTCCTGCAAAGCAACAGGCCAAGTCCTGCTTGGAAAAAATACTATTACATGGGCGAGGACGTAATAAAATATCCGGGCTGGGGGGCAAAGGACATAAAATACCTTCACCTGCTTGAAAACACAAAGATGAGGGAAAGCGCTTCGGTCAACTCTGATACGGTTTCCATGCCCTATTATAATGGCGACGAATATATAAAGGACAGAAGCGTCGTGTTTGCAGGGCAGAAAATCCACATCATTGCCGCAACGGAACGCAAGGAAACTATAGGCGAAAAAACTGCTCCCTGGTACCTTATTTATGAAGACGACCACACTTATGGTGAGTATTCGGAAGGAAGACTGGTATGGGTGTTCGGGGGCTACAGCGTGGAGATAGGGGACAGCTCGGGTAAATAGGGGCAGCAGGTAAAATGCTCGGATAAGTGCGGGGGCTTCAGTTTTTTTTGTAGACCATGGAAGGTCTTCCGCCTGTCTTGTAATTTATTTCTTCGCGGATGATTTTTTCCTTGACCATGTAGCTTACGTAATGCCGCACGGTTACGATGGAGATTCCAAGTTTTTCTGCTATTGCGTCCACTGCCTGCCAGCCCGGGTTTTCGTTAAAGTATTGCATCAGCGAGTCCAGAGTGTGCTTTTGGATTCCCTTGGGCAGGTCTTCCCTGTGGCATTTTACGGATTTTGAAAAGAGACTGTCTATGCAGCTTTGGTCCAGCGTTGTGTTCTGCTTTAGGGTCGTGGTCCGCTCAATGAATTTTTCAAGCGAAATCTGGAAACGCTCCAGTGTAAATGGCTTTATTAGGTAGTCAAGTACGCCCAGGTTCATTGTCTCTTCCAGCGTTGCGGTGTCGTTTGCGGCCGTTACCATTACAACTTCTGCCTGTATCTTTTTTTGCCTTATCTGCTTTAGGGTTTCAACTCCGTCCATTAACGGCATGAATACATCCAGTACAATCAGGTCTGCATCTTCTTTCTGAAGGAATTCCAATGCCTCCTGCCCGTTCTTGCATATCGATAAAACGGAAAAGTCTTTGTTCTGCTCAACGTAGTGGCTGTTTATCATTGCAACCATGGGGTCGTCTTCTACAATTAAAACTTTGTACATGCTAAATTCCTACGGTTAGTGCCTGTATAATTTTACCGTAAAGCAGCATCCTTTTCCAGTCTGGGATTCAACAAATATTTCCCCGCCAAGGCTCTGTATCAGCTGCTTGGTGTGGTAGAGGCCAAGTCCGCGTCCACTTCCCTTGGTGGAAAATCCTTTTTCAAAAATTGCTTCCCTTATGTCCTGTGGAATGCCAGGGCCCGAATCCTGAACGATTAAAAGCAGGTCGCCGGGTTTTGTAAAGACTCCTACTGAAAGTTCCTTGCAGTCCTTCGGGCTTCGGTTCATTGCGTCCAGCGCATTGTCAATCAGGTTGCCAGTGATTGTTACGAGTGCCTCAGACGGAATGTCTACGTCCTCTTCCTTGTAGGATGAATTTTCCTTTAGGCTGAATTTTACGTTGCATTCGCTTGCCCTTGCGATTTTTCCGATGAGCAGGGCGGCAAGGGAAGAGTTTTCTATGTTGTGCATTACGAATGTTACCGTTTCCCTCTGAATGATGGAAATGTTCTGTATGTAGTTCTGGGCCTTTTCGTATTCGCCAATTTGTATTAGTCCAAGTATTACGTGCAGCTTGTTTGTAAAGTCGTGGTTGTTTGCGCGCATTGAATCAACCAGAAATTTTGTTCCCTCGAAGTCTTCAGTAAAGCGCAGGAATTCTTTTTTTATCTTTTTTGAAATGGTTGCGCAAACAGCAAGCTCTATCAATATTGCAACAATCGTTACCACAAGAAAGAGCAGTATTGTCCTTATTGTTACCGACCGTATGGAAGTCTTTAGCTGGATTGTCATTATAAAGCCCTGGTATTTCCCGTCTTCGTCATATACGGCAGAGTAGGTGCGCCTTTGCGGACCTGACGGGCCTGTGCTGTCTTCCGTAAGGTAGTCGGAACGTTTTATGGAAAAGTCCGGGTGGTCTCCGTCGTATTGGGTGTTTATAAGCTGGTGGTGGGTGTGGTAAATCCTTGTGTTGTTTTTGTCTACGATAGAAAAAATGTCTACGTCGGAAAGGGAAGAAACAACGCTGTCCATGTAGACGCAGAGTTCCGTCTGTGTCATGTTTTTTGTAAAGTTGTAAAGCCGTGTTATGAGTGCGGATGTGTTCTGCAAGTTCTGGTCAAAGGACTTGTTGTTGGAATTGATGTTTATGAGCATTCCGCCCGCGCTTAAGAAAATGGTTACGAGGATAATCAGCGCAACCTGTGTAGAAGTTATTTCCTTTCTAAGAAGGTTAAGGTTTCCTTTGTTTTCCATAATACTACTATAGCATAAAGAAAATTTTTTGGGGGACTTTAGAAAGTAAAAAAAATATTGGCTTTTTTTTTCATTTTTTAACTTTCAAAAAAATTGAATGAATTTTCCAGTTCGGCTATCATGCAATTGTCACTTGCAAAGAGCGGCATAAAAAAAACATTTATGAATAGAGGTTTTTATATGAACTTAGCTAATCTTTTGGAATCTGGAATGTTGGTTTGCTTTGGCTTTTCTTGGCCAATCAATGTGGTAAAGGCATACAGGGCACGCACTGCAAAGAGCACCAGCCTTGCATTCATCCTTCTTATCATAACAGGCTACGTTGCAGGAATCTGCGCCAAGCTTAACAACCACCAGTACAACTACGTTCTTGCAGTTTACTTTTTGAATCTTGTAATCGTTTTGACAAACGTCTTGGTATATTTTAGGAACTGTGCGCTGGACAAAAAGCGCGAGGAGGTCTTTATGGGTTCAAACAATACAACAAAAGCAAACAAGGTAGTCTATGCTCACGAAGAGCAGATTATTCTTGCAGACGAAAAGAAGGAGCCGTCCGTCAGCAGCATGGTTCTTCTTGGCGGCACATACGACAAGGAAATCCCTGCGGCAAAAATCAACGATGAATTTGAACTTGAAACAGACCTTGTTAACACAAGTACATTTGCCCTCTCCCTCAAGAACGCAAAGGAATACTTCAAGAAGTACGTCGCATCTATCAATGTGGAAGGCATCATCCTTCACTTGGGCGAAGAAGACAAAGATCTCTTTGCCACAAACCCGACTGAGTTTGACAACCTCTACCTTTCCCTGCTTTCCACAATCAAGATGGTAAACAAGAAGTGCAGCCTTGCCCTTGTCTCCCTTGACAACCCGAGGAAGGATGCCCTTGTTGCAGAGATGAACAGGCACATTGAAGGAATTGCTTCATCCGAACAGGCTGACTTTATCAACCTTGAGAGCGCAACCCTCTGGAATCCAAAGGCCACAAAGGCTTCTTCAGACTTTGCACGCAGCATGGGCCTGAACGCAAAGAAGCCAATTTACGATGTGGCAAAGATTGTCTACAGCTATGCAGCACAGAACATTGCTCACGATGCTGGAAGACTGAATATTGCAGGATAAGCCTTTCCATCCTTCTTTGGAGCAGCTTGCTTGTTTTACTGTCCTTGTCATTAGCGCGCCATGTGTTCACGCAGCGTAGCTTTTCAGCGTGGCGCGTTATCTGATAAAAGAAACTTGGGGGTAACAAATGACAAGGCGGCCATTCGTTACCCGCTTTCCAGGGCTTGCCCACCTTGCGGTGCGCGGCCCGTCACTTCGTGCCGGTCGCCTTCGGCCCCTTCCAATCGGGGCTAGGCTCTGTTTTTCTGAGGATTAGATTCAGAAATACGCCATTTCCTCCCATCTTTAATGTCTGATTAAGAAAAGTTTCTTTTTGTACGATAATAAAAGTCATTAGCAAAATAAAAATACCCTTCTTTGTTCCTTATGTAAGTCAGCAAAGTTTTATGGAGGTCGTTATGGTTCAAGAAGTTGCTTTTTCGTCCAACCAGGATATGGATTTGGCCCTAAAAGATGTTTTTGGACAGCTTAAGAGAAGCCCGGATTTATGCACGGCAGTTATTTTTTTTGCAAGTGCCTGCTACAATTTTCCTGAACTTGCAAAACGCATTCGCGAACATTTTCCAAAGAGCCAGGTTCTTGGAACAAGCACGTCTGGCGAAATAAGCTCAGAGGGCTTTTCAAAAAAATCACTTGTCGTTACAACCCTCACAGACAATGTTACAATGGTTTCCGGCGTAATCTTTGACGACACGGACAAATTTCCAATCGTAAATAAATCAAAGATTGCAGAGGCTGCAAAAAAGGTAGGAATCACTCTTGGCCAGAACGGTGCAAACCATGATGCCTTTGCGCTAACCTTTATAAACGGCCTTTGCAATGCGGAAGAATCCACAATGGCGCTTTTGAATGCTGTCATCGGAGACAAAGACTTTATAATTGCAGGCGGTTCCGCAGGCGATGACCTTGAATTCAAACAGACTTACGTAAGCTACAACGGCGATGTTGTTTCGCGAGGGGCTGCGGTCCTTTTCTTTAAGACCAAGAAGCGCTTTATCATAAAGAGGGAAAATATTTTTGCCCCTTCCGGAAAGAGGATGCGCCTTTCCGATGTGGACATAGAGTCTCGTACAATAAAAACAATCAACGGTCAAAGTCCAAGAAAGATGTATGCAAAGACTTTGGGCATAACGGAAGCAGAGGCACAGAATGCGGCTTTGCAGCATCCAATGGGGCGTGCTTACGGAGAAGACGTATTTATTTCTTCCATAGCAAATTTCAATCCGGACGGTTCAATCGGTATGTACTGCCGTGTTCTTCCCAATTCCGAAGTTGAACTTATGAATCCGCTTGACCCGATTAAAATTGCCGACGAAACTTGCGCTTCTTTTGCAAAAGAAATTTTCAGGCCGGGCTGCGTTCTGCTTGTAAACTGCATCCTCCGCACAATAGGCTTTGAGCAGAAGCATTTGACCACACAGGTTGCAGCGGTGTGGAAAAAATATTTCCCGGTATTCTGCGGATTTTCCAGCTACGGTGAGCAGATGGACCGCCTTAACTTTAACCAGACACTGCTTGCAATCGTAATAGAAGCGTAAGGGCATTAATAAGGAAGTGAATCATGGAACAGACATACAGCAAACAGACGCTTGTTCAGGCAGGCTTTGACATAACAAAAATTCTTATGGACATGGCTAGCCGCGAGAATGACGGAAATTCATTTTTGCGCAGTTATCTGGACAACCTTACTTCTGAAGACGGCATATACAAAAAGCAGTCGGAAGCTTTGCAGGATTTTTCTGATACAAGCCTTAGGATAAGGGACACCACTCAGGAAATCCTTGAATCCATTCAGAAGAGTTCTGTAAAAATAGACGGCATCTATTCGCAGCTGGAAGAACTCAACAGAAAGATGGACGAGATTCAGAAAAAGCGCCACGAGATGGACCGCGAGATGAACGAGCTTGAAGAATTCATCAAAAAAATCCGCGGCTTTGTAGAGAACATCCAGAATATTTCTGACCAGACAAACCTGCTTTCCTTTAACGCCTCTATAGAAGCAGCCCATGCAGGTAGTGCCGGTGCAGGATTCCGCATCATTGCAAACGAGGTTAAGAAGCTTTCCGAACAGACGCGCTCCACGTCGCTTGACATTGGCCAGCATATCGAGGAACTCAACAGAAGGGTTGCGACCGTTGTAAGGAGCAATGCCCAGTACGATGAATTCCTTAACCAGATAAGAAGCCTTACGAAAGATTCCAGTTCTTCCCTTGAAGAAATTAAAACCGACTCCATGCACAATGCAGATGCCACCGAGTCCATGTACCAGGACATCAAGGCCAACCAGGAAAACATCATGCGCTCTTCTAAGGAAGTTGAACATTCCAACATCATGCAGGTAAACGAAATTGTCCGCCGCGAAACGGATGCCTCCATCATGATGAACGACAGGCTTTCCTTCCTCCTGCAGATGAACAAGCTCTTTGACTACATTCAGAATCACAAGATAGAGGAATAGAATATAGTGTTTACTGAAAAACTCTTTTCAAGGGAGTACCCTTGGACCCCAAACTAAGGGGAGGGAAAAAACCCTACTCCGAAGCGAGGTTTTTCCCTCCCCTTAAACCCCTCCCTTTTCCGGCACGGCTTAGGGCCATATCGCTCAACGTATCGCGATATGCCTAAGAACCCGGATTCTTTTATTCACTGTAATTTTCATCCTGATACAGGCTATTTTCTTTGGAGACCAGTGCAAGTTTTTTCAGTGTTTTTAACTTTTTTCTTTTTGTAGTTAACTTTTTTTCAGTAAGCACTATATAAGTTTTTTTTGCAAAAAAAAAGCCCCGCTGGCATTTGAAGATTTTGCTCCACTTTGCCGGCGGGGTTTTTGTTGGCAAGTCGAAAGTTGCGCTTGCTTAGCGAGTTTTAACTTTGCCGCACTGCGTCAATTTTTGCTGCGCAAAAACCGTTAAAACTCGCTTTGCTGGATATTTATTATACCAATCCCTGAGCTACCATGGCGGAGGCTACTTTTACGAAGCCTGCGATGTTTGCGCCTGCTACGTAGTCACCTTCTGTGGCGTACTTCTTGGCTGTCTCGTAAGCGTTGTCGTGGATGTTGGTCATAATCTGCTTGAGCTTTGCGTCTACTTCTTCGAAACTCCAGCTGAGGCGTTCTGAGTTCTGGCTCATCTCGAGACCGGAAACTGCAACACCACCTGCGTTGGAAGCTTTTCCAGGAGCGAACATAACCTTGTTCTTCTGGAAGTAGTCGATTGCTTCTGCACGTGTAGGCATGTTTGCACCTTCTGCTACAAGCCATACTCCGTTTGCAACCATCTTCTGTGCGTCTTCAAGATAGATTTCATCCTGAGTTGCGCATGGGAATGCAAGGTCGGCTTTTACGCCCCAAGGCTTTTCTCCCTTGAAGAATTTTGCCTTTGGATATTTCTTAACGTATTCATCAATCTTTTTGTGCTCTGCGCGGAACTGCTTTACGAATTCGAGCTTTTCTGCGTCGATTCCGTCTTCGTCAAGGATGTATCCTGAAGAGTCTGACATTGTGATTGCCTTTCCGCCAAGCTGTGTGAGCTTTTCTACGGCGTACTGTGCAACGTTTCCGTCTCCAGATACGATGCATGTCTTGCCCTTGAAGTCCTTTCCGATTTTCTTGAGCATGCAGTCTGCAAAGTAGATAAGACCGTAGCCTGTAGCTTCTGTACGGGCAAGTGAACCGCCGAATGCGAGGCCCTTTCCAGTAAGAACGCCTGTGTATTCGTTGCGGAGTCTCTTGTACTGACCGAACATATATGCAACTTCGCGTCCGCCAACACCCTTGTCACCGGCTGGAACGTCTGTGTCAGGGCCAATGTGGCGCTGGAGCTCTGTCATGAAAGACTGGCAGAAACGCATAACTTCTGCATCGCTCTTTCCGTGTGCGTCAAAGTCAGAACCACCTTTACCGCCACCCATAGGAAGTGTTGTAAGGGAATTCTTTAAGACCTGTTCGAATCCGAGGAATTTCAATACATCAAGACCAACTTCCGGGCTAAAGCGTAAGCCTCCCTTGTAAGGTCCGATTGCACTGTTGAATTGAACACGGAAGCCACGGTTTACGTGTGCTTTTCCCTGATCATCTGTCCACGGAACACGGAACATGATAATGCGTTCCGGTTCTACAAAGCGCTCAAGAACGGCATTCTTTTCCAGTTCCGGCATTTTGTCTACAACCGGAGAAATTGTTTCGAGAACAAGGCCTGCAGCCTGGAGAAAGTGTCCTTGATCTGCATAGCGTGCGCTGATTTCGTCCCATACACGTTTGCAGTAAGCGTTCTTAATATTGTATTCCATATTATAACCTCTTAGCCCTGCGTCTTCTCCGCAGGTGCTAGCAATATACTAAAGTATTTTTATTTCTTTGTAAATAAAGACTGTGCATATTTATGCAATTTTTTGTATTTTTCTTGTGGCAGTCTTTTGTGTGTGGGGGAAGCATAGAAATAAACTTTTAAAACCTATTTTTTAGGAAAGCAATGCAGGAAATCAAATTTGGGTGTAACGGAAGAAAAATCTGGCAGAAATGCCCTTTGCGCGTGCGAGCGTAGCGAGTCTAATACCTTGTACGCGCAACTGAGGCGTTTCTGACAGATTTTTCTGGGAGTGGAAGCCCTGAACTGTTCTCCGTGTTTTTTTTTACAATTATTCTAATGTTAAGAAAAGAATTTTCTGCTATACTGACTTTGCAAAAGAAAGCTATTATTAAGGAAAGAAAAAAATGTTGGAAAAGATGGGTGAATTTTTTAATGCCCGCTTGGATGGCTATGAAGAGCATCAGATGAATACGATTGAGTCTGCGCGGGAGTTTTATCCTTTTACGGCTGCCTGTTTGCCAAGAAATGCAGGGGCAAGGGTCTTGGATTTGGGCTGCGGTACTGGGCTTGAGCTGGAGGAGTTTTTTAGGCTGAATCCGGCTGCGGTGGTTACGGGAATTGATCTTGCCAAGGGAATGCTGGATTTTTTGCGGGATAAATTTGCGGGCAGGGAGATTGAGCTTGTCCTTGGTTCCTATTTTGAGCTGCCTTTTGGAGAGAGTCGTTTTGATGCGGCTCTTTCCGTTGAGTCTTTGCATCATTTTACTAAAGAGGAAAAGATTCCGCTTTATGTAAAGCTTAGGAAGGCTCTAAAACCTGGCGGGTATTTTATTCTTACTGACTATTTTGTCTCTTCTGATGAAGAGGAGTCTTTTTTGCGCGGGGAGCTTTTGCGCTTGCGAAAGGAGCAGAACCTTCTCGACGGTGAATTCTACCACTACGACACTCCGCTGATGGTGGCCCACGAGACAGAAGCCCTTCTTGAGGCCGGTTTTTCCTCTGTGGAGGAACTTAAAAGCTGGGGAGCGACACATACGCTTAGGGCTTCGTTGTAAATTTTAGCAGGAGAGATTGTTTGAACTGTAGTAAGTGTAGCTTTTTAGACTGCGAATCACGCTTCGACAAGCTCAGCGACCGTTCGGGGGCAGTCGCGATAATTATATGCGAACTTGCCATCAATTTTAGCAGGCGTTGTCCGCTCGCTACGCGAGCTACCGAGTTACTTTGTAACTCGCGATTCATATTTCTAACTTCTATTAATTTTGGGGCGTTGCGGGGCTTTGCAAAGGGGTTGCCCCGCAGAAGGGGGTGTGCCGAAGACCTTGGGCTGAGGCCAGGGGGAAGGCTTTCCCCCTCATGTATACTCTTAAGGCTATTTAATTGTCATTGTAATTTTTTTTGCAATGTAGTAAGATAGGCGCGATGTATGCTCTTAGGTTGGCGCTAAAAAACGTCATTTCACGGAAAAGTTCTCTTGTAATTATACTCTTTATCTCGTTTGCGATTGCGCTGCTTTTTGTTTCTAATGCCGTGTTTGATGGTACGGATCACGGTTTGGAGCGTACTTTTATTAACAGTTTTACAGGAAACATAGTCCTTCGGCCAAAGGTGGACTTTCCCCTTAGCCTTTTTGGGGACGAAACGCCTGTGACCGGTTCCCTTTCTGAAATTCCAACGCTAATTCCCTATGCTAAAATTCGGGATCTTGCCTCTGCTACGGACGGAATAAAGGCTGTTGTGCCGCAGGTTACAGGTTTTGCCGCAATGAACGTTAATGACACAAGGGTTCCTGTGTCACTTTTTGGGGTTCCCGGTGAAAAGTACGCGGGCACCATGTCCAGTATTACCATAACCGGGGGGCGTGCCTTTGCGGACGGAGAGGCTGGGCTTATGCTTAGCGAAGAGACCCTTGAAAGAATCAACAATGATACTGGAGCAAACCTTGGCATTGGCAGTGAAGTTCAGATTATTGCCGGAGACGGCGTTTCTTTTTCCATACGCTCTGTTCCGCTTACCGGGGTCTACACTTACGATTCTCAGAACCCCACTCTTTCAAAGATAGCCCTTGTTTCTCCGCAAACCTTGCGTGACCTTGTTGGAATGCAGGACTTTTCTGATACGGCGGAGATTCAGGAGTCGCAGATTAATCTTATAGAAGAGAATTCTTCCATTGACGACCTTTTTGGTGATGCTTCGGATTTTGACGGCAAGGAGGCTGAAGGTGGACCGGAGCTTTCTCTTGCTTCTTCCCCATCACCAGAGGCATCAAGTGAAAAGACAGCTTCCAGTTCGGAAAGTTCCGTTTGGTCATATTTGATTTGCATGACAGACGGTTCTGTTAGCGACAAAAAGCTTATCAAGACGCTGAACAAGGCCTTTAGGGAGAACGAGTGGGCAGTTCAGGCCGTTAACTGGCGGGATGCGGCCGGCGGTTCTGTTTACATTTCTTTTTACCTTCGCATCATATTCAACATTGGCATTGTGCTTATCCTTCTTACAGGCTTTATAGTTGTGAACAATACGCTTACGGTTTCTTCCATTTCCAGAATCGGTGAGACAGGAACCATACGCGCCCTGGGTGCAAAGAGGGGCTTTGTGATTAAGGAATTCCTTTGCGAGACATCTCTTCTTACCGTGACTTCTGGAATCATAGGCTGCATTTTGGGCTGTTTATTTGCCTTGCTTTTGCAAAAGGCCCAGATTGGCATTTCCAACACCTATCTTATGCAGCTTTTTGGCGGAAAGACTCTTACCTTTGCCATTACCGCTTCCAACGCAATCCAGAACCTTGTGCTTTCACTTGTGCTTGCCGTGGTTGGCTGTGTCTATCCGGTAAGGGTTGCTCTGAAGGCTACTCCGGTAGAGGCCATGAGGAGGCAGGTGTAATGTTTTCCAAGGCAAAATTCTATGCAAACCTGGCAGTTAAGTCTATCCTGCAGAACAGGGCCCAGTACCGCTCTCTTTTTGCGGTCTGTCTTTTTGGAGTTGCCATAATCCTTGCTTCCATACTGATTACCGATGGAATGGTTCAGGCCGTGCACCAGCGAGCCAAGCTCTATTACGGTGGAGACCTTCAGTTTATGGGCGGCTCCAACAACTTTGACATAAAGAATCCGGGGGAGTTTATAGAAAAGATAAAACCCCTTGTTGCAGACGACGTAAAATTCTACACCCGCTTTGACTACGACGCAAGAAATTCCGCCTTTTACTACGAGGGGCAGAAAATCCGCCAGAGAGTTTTTAAGGGTGTTGATTTTGAAGCCGAAGAGGAATTGTTCTCAAGCTTTACCTTTGTTGAAGGTGGAGCAAGCATTTCCCCTGAGCGCAACACGATGATTATTTCTGAGCCTATAGCCCGCCGCCTTGGAATCCATGCAGGCGACATGATTACCCTGCAGCTCTATACCATAGGCAACTACACCAACACGATAAACCTTGTGGTTACCGGAATCTTTCAGGACTCAAGCCTTTTTGGCATGTACACTTCCTACATAGACATACAGAGCCTTCGCACCGCAAGCGGATATTCTGAAAACTATACCAACAGAATCTGCCTTAACTACGGAAAGCGTACCCCTTCTGAAAAGGAAGTTCTTAAGCTTCAGTCCGGCTTGGAGAAGGAATTCAACATGTTCCCCCTTACGGACGACAAGCAGAGTTTTTACGCCGTTCTTTTTGACAACGTTACTCCAAAGCCAATATATGCCCTTATCACTCTGGACGCCAACATCAAGGACCTGCAGATGGTAATAAAAGCCCTTTCTTTTGTTACCCTGCTTATAACGGTGATTTTAGTTGCTATAATAGCAGTAGGAATAGGCAGCACCTACCGCGTAATCGTAATGAAGCGGATTACGGAGATAGGCATATACCGCGCAATAGGAATGAACAGCCGGGGAGTTAAGAAAGTCTTCCTTTTTGAGACCCTCTTCCTTTTGCTTGCGGGATTCATTTGCGGGATTGTGCTTGCCGGTCTTATTTCCCTGCTTGTTTCCTACCTGAACCTTTCAGTAATACCGGCCTTTGACATTTTCCTTACCGCAGGCCGCCTTTTGCCGAAATTTAACCCTGCAAAGTGGCTTTTGCTCTTGGGAATTATAGCTGTAACTACGATATTATCTGTGTTGTTTACCATACGAAACATTGTTCACATTAGTCCTGTGAACGCGTTTGCAACAACAGCCTAATTTTAGGAGTATTGAATATGAAAATTATATCTAAAGCTTCATTTATTTACGCTTCTTTTATGCTCGCCGCACTTTCTGCCTTTTATGCACCTGCATTGCATGCCCAGGGAACCACAGCGGCGCAGGCAAAGAATTTGCTAAAGAAAACCGACCAGAGCACAGCCTTTAAGGATTCCGACTTTGCCGCAAACTATTCTATGGTTCAGAGCAAGCCGGGACAGGGCAACTCTAACGTGCAGGCCATAATGTACCGCCGTGACTCTGCCCAGTCCTATACAATACTTATAACTGGCCCTGCAAAGGACAAGGGCAAGGGATACGTGCAGTTTGACAACAGCATCTGGTTCTACGACCCGGCAGACAAGCAGTTTGTCTTTACAAGCTCCCACGAAAGGTTCCAGGGATCAAACGCAAACAATTCGGACCTTGTACCCCAGCATTTTTCAACTGACTATTCTATAGAAAAGTTTTCCGACGTAATGCTTGGCAAGCTGGACTGTGTGCTTTTTGAGCTTAAGGCTTCTTCAAAGAACGTAGACTATCCTACTGTAAAGCTCTGGGTTACCAAGGAAGATGGCCTTATCCGCAAGAGGGAAGACTACAGCCTTTCTGGTCAGCTTTTGCGCACCATGGCAATTCCTTCCTACCAGAAGTATGGTTCTCATTCGGTTCCTGACAAAATGCTTATCGTGGACAACCTTCGCGGTAAAAAGATAGACGGCAAGATGCAGTACGAAAAGACACAGATTACCATTACCAACGTCTCTTTTGCAAAGCAGAGCGACACTGTTTACACTAAAAAATATGTGGAAATGATGAGCAAATGATGTTCGGCAGGGGTGTTTCGGGAGCCGGCAGGCGGTTTTTACAGCTTTTTGTATTATTTTACTTTGGATTCTTGATTTTTCTGGCTCCAGCCCAGCTTTGTGCGA
>JAILHV010000108.1 GCA_024695625.1 Treponema sp. | reverse complement strand
CGGCATTCCCTTGGCTCTTGCAGAATTTGCAATAGATTCTGTTTTGTGCTAAACTGTTGCCAAATTTACGGAAAATTAAGTACATAGGAGTCCCATATGGCGGAAAATCTGCTTGAAATTCAGAACGTGAGCGCAAGCATTGGTGCAAAGGAAATACTTCACAATGTTTCATTGAATATAAAGAGCGGAGAGACCCATGTCCTTATGGGACCCAACGGTGCCGGCAAGTCTACTCTTGGCTATACCCTCATGGGAAACCCCGAGTACACGCTTACCGGCGGCAAGATTCTTTTTAACGGAAAGGACATAACTCCTTTTTCTACGGACGCAAGGGCTAAGGAGGGCATGTTCCTTAGCTTCCAGGATCCGCTTGAAGTTCCCGGTGTTTCGCTTGAATCCTTTATACGCTCTTCTATGCAGCAAATTTCAGGCCAGAAGATAAAGCTCATGGCTTTTAAGAAGGAATTGGAAGAGTCAATGTCTGTCCTTAACATGGCTTCTTCCTATGCAGAGCGCGACCTTAACGTGGGCTTTTCCGGCGGCGAAAAGAAGAAGTCGGAGATTCTACAGCTTTTGATGCTTAAGCCCAAGCTTGCAATCCTTGACGAGACGGATTCAGGCCTTGACGTTGACGCTGTCCGTACTGTTAGCAAGGGCATTTTGGAATACCAGAAGAAGAACAATGGTGCCCTTCTTATTATTACCCACTCAACAAAGATTCTCGAAAGCCTTAACGTTGACTATACACACATTATCGTAAAGGGGCGCATAGTCCATTCAGGAGACGCTTCTTTGGTTCAGAAGATTAATGCGGAAGGTTTTGACCAGTTCATTCCACAGGAAATTAAGGATGCCGAGCGCAGGGAACGTCTTGCCGCTGCTGCAAAGGCCGCAATGGATGCCGTTAAGATGAACGCGGCAAACGGAGGCCTTTCGTAATGTCAGAAAAAGAAAGAACCGAAGTTAAGGACCTTGACCAGTCAATATACAATTTTAGCTACGAAGAAAAGGACGAGGACTTTTTTAAGATCCGCAAAGGTCTTGACGAGTCAATTATAGAGCGCATCAGTAAGGAAAAGAATGACCCCGCCTGGATGAAGGAGTGGAGGCTCAAGTGCCTTAAAATCTTTAACGAGACCAATGAGCCTGACTGGGGCCCGGACATTCACGACCTTGACATTCAGAAAATCGTAACATACGTAAAGCCCAAGACTCAGATGGCGGCAAAATGGGCGGATGTTCCAAAGGACATAAAAGAAACTTTTGAAAAGCTTGGCATTCCAGAGGCGGAAAGGGAAAGCCTTGCCGGTGTTGGAGCCCAGTACGACAGCGAGCTTGTCTACCACAATGTAAAGGACGAGGTTGCAGAGCAGGGCGTTGTCTACACCGACATGGAAAGTGCACTTACAGGTCCCTATGCGGATCTTGTAAAAGAAACCTTTATGCATCTTGTTCCTCCGACTGACCACAAGTTTGCGGCCCTTCACGGGGCTGTCTGGAGCGGTGGAAGCTTTGTCTATGTTCCTAAGGGCGTACACGTAAAGATTCCGCTACAGTCATATTTCCGCCTTAATGCGGCAGGGGCAGGGCAGTTTGAGCATACGCTTATAATCGTGGACGAAGGTGCAGACCTTCACTTTATAGAAGGATGTTCTGCGCCAAAGTACAACGTTGCAAACCTTCACGCGGGCTGCGTAGAGCTTTACGTAAGAAAGAACGCAAGACTCCGCTACAGCACAATAGAAAACTGGTCAAAGAACATGTACAACCTGAACACCAAGCGTGCAATTGTGGAAGAAGGTGCCAAGATGGAATGGGTGTCCGGCTCTTTTGGAAGCCACATCTCTTACCTGTACCCAACGACAATCCTAAAGGGCGAAAATTCCCTTTGCGAGTTTACAGGAATCACCTTCTCCGGCAAGGGGCAGGACCTTGATACTGGCGCAAAGATGATCCACATAGGAAAGCACACTTCAAGCGTAATCAACACAAAGTCAATCAGTAAAAGCGGCGGACGCAACACATACCGCTCCTCAATAGTCGTAAACAGGAGCGCGAGCGGTTCAAAGTCCAGCGTTAACTGCGAAAGCCTTATGCTGGACGAAGAAAGCCGCTCAGACACCGTTCCCGCAATGAACATAATGACCGACGACTGCGACATAGGCCACGAGGCAAAGATTGGCCGCATTTCCAACAAGGCAATCTTCTACCTGATGAGCCGCGGTATGAGCGAGGAAGAGGCAAGGGCCACAATAGTAAGCGGTTTTGCAAACCCGGTAAGCAAGGAACTCCCGCTGGAATATGCGGTAGAGATGAACAACCTTATCCGTCTTGAAATGAAAGGAAACCTGTAATGGCAAGCACTGTATTCAATTTGGACGTAAACAATTTTCCAAGCCTTACCTGGCACCACCTTCACATAAACCACGGCCACTTGGAGGCATCGCTTTCTTCTGCTGCAGACGCTTCCGTAAGGGGAACCGGTGGCGGCATATCATTTGCCAAGGTTTTAGAGGGGGCTTCTTCCCTTAACCCAAAGGCGGCTTCCATAGAAACCCAGATGGGCAAGGACTTTGACAAGGCCTTTGACTCTTTTGCAAAGGAAAAGAATATTCCGCTCAATCTTTTTACCGTAAATGCAGGCTCCCAAAACCAAAGCCCTGTTGGCGTTTCCTTTGACATAGCAGACTGTTCCCAAACTGCTGCGGACTTTTTTATAGATGCAGGAGAAGATTCATCCTCTGTCTTTGTATTTGACTTTTCTTCCAAGAAGGCAAGCGAGGGTGTTTTTGGAACAAGAATCCGCGTACTTGCATCTTCATATGCAAAGGTTCACATTGTTACGGTGAACATGCTTTCTTCCGGCTTCGTTATTTTTACTGCCCTTGGAACTTGCAATGCAGACGGTGCAGAGGTGGAAGTTACCCAGCTTGAGCTTGGCGGTGGCAAGGTTTTTTCCGGCAGCATGCAGCTTTTGGAAGGCTACCAGGCAAAGGCTTTTGGCCAGGAAGGTTACTTTGCAAAGAAATCTGCGGAATTTGACATAAACTATATTGTCCGCCACACAGGCCGCGACACAAAGAGCGAGGTTACTGCGGATGGCGTGGTTGCAGACTCTGCCAAAAAGAGCTGGAGAGGAACCATAGACTTTGTTAACGGCTGCCGTGGTGCAAAGGGTAATGAAAGTGAGGGAGTTCTTCTTCTTAACGAGAATGTAACAAACAAGAGCCTTCCTGTTATCCTCTGCGACGAAGAGGACGTTGAAGGTCAGCACGGCTGTTCAATCGGAAGGCTTGGCAAGGACGAGATGTTCTACCTGATGAACCGCGGTCTTGACGAAAAGGCTGTGCGGGAACTTATGATAAGGGCAAAGATTTTTTCCGTATGCCGCCACATTCCGGATGAAGAGCTTAACGGCAGAATAAGGGATTTTATTGAGGGAGATTTGTAGAATGAATTTAAGCGACTTGCGCAAAGACTTTCCAATTTTTACAAGTCCTGCAAACGAGGGACTAATTTATTTTGACAATGCCGCCACAACCCAGCGTCCTCTTAGCGTTACAAAGGCAATCCAGGACTTTTACAATAACGACAATGCAAACCCCCTGCGTGGTCTTTATGGGCTTAGCATGCGTGCAACAGACCGCTACGAAAATGCAAGGCAGACAGTCGCATCTTTTTTAAACGCAAGTTCCTCACAAGAAATAATCTTTACCCGAAACGCGTCGGAAAGCCTGAACCTTGTGGCCTACACATGGGCTCTTTCCAACGTAGGCGAGGGCGACGAGATAGTTGTTAGCGCAATGGAGCACCATTCAAACCTTCTTCCCTGGCAGATGGTGTGCAGGGCAAAGAA
>JAILHV010000098.1 GCA_024695625.1 Treponema sp. | reverse complement strand
TGCTGGCAAATTACAAAAAGAACCGTACATGTTCCTGCCAAGAGGAAATTCAAGTTCCAGCTTACGCGTGTAATAAGACAGAATATCCAAACGCTAAAGACAAAAAATTTTATTGTGAACAAATCATTGGTCGTGTAAGCCAGCAAAATTGCGGCACCGGTTCCAAGGACATAACTTAAGAGGCGCAAATAAAAGGCACTTGTAAACAAGATGCAAATCAGGGACAAAATAAAAATAATCATAAAAACATAAAAGTCAATGTAAAAGGTTTCCTGAGGAAAGTAAGTGTAGCTTTGCGGTGCAGCTTCGGTGGCATATCTGGAAGAAAGGCCGTATTCCCTTATAAAGTTTACAAAAGCAGTCAAAAGGCATATTGAAATATACACTGTCGGGAAAAGCTTTTTGCACAAAAAGGAAATGTTTTTTGAATTTTGATTTTTCGAAAAGTCCACGAGATTAATTATACACTAAAATTTATAAAAGTCAAAAATAGTAAAAAAAAGGCCGGGCACAGTTGAACCAAGGAATGTGCTCCGAGAAGGGAAAGATACAAAAAATCCTAGCTTTTTGCTTCTATGATTGACTATTTTGTAACTCTGCCTTAAAATAGAGGTATTGCTTAAAATAAAAGTAAGAAATGTTTAGGAGTTGCTATGGCAGAAGAGAATAAAGATGAAAATCAGGGCACAAACGTTGCTGAAGGTGTCGCGTCTTCTGCAAAAAGCAGCAATCCAGTTACCGGACGCAAGGTCTACTTTTTGAATCCAACTTACACTCTCCGCGACCATGTTATTACGGCTTTATGGGATGCTGAATACGAAGTTTATATTATAGAAGACTATCAGTACGTAAAGAATGTCCTTCGCAAGAACCCTGACTCAATTCTCTACATAAATATAGACGTGCAGATGAATTTTATGGCATGGTATGCCTTTATTGAGTCCATTCACAACGACAAGAAGATTTCTTCTACAATAGTCGGCGTAATTTCGGACAAGCTTTCGGATGTGGAAAAGGACATGTTCCTTACCAAGACAAAGTGTGACGCTGGCTTTTTTTCTACGAAAGAGACCATTCCTATTATTGTGTCAAGCTTTGAGCGCATACTTGACATGTACGGCGCAAAGGGTCGCCGTCAGTACGTTAGGGCAATGTGCATGGGCGGCAATGCATCCGTCCTTTGGCAGGCAGAAGGCAAGATGTTTGAGCTTCCCCTTGTGGACATAAGCAAGGTCAGCTGTTCTATAAAGCTGGAGGAAAGGTTCCTTGGCTACCTAAGGCCCGGCCGCACCATTCCCAAGATGACTTTAAAGCTTAATGGCCGTGTTTTTTCCATGGACATGAAGGTTTATGCCGTTCACCAGAAGGGAACTGCCATTATGGGTGTCCTTCTTTTCCAGGAAAACCTTCCTCCTACTACCCAGTCTTCTATCAAGGACTTTATACACAAGATTCTGCACAAGGTGATGGCTTCTTCTGTTAACGGAGAGGCTCCAGACAAGTGTGACTATGCCCTTGAGGGGTCCAACCTTGCCAAGGAATTCCAGGCCCAGGAAGATGCAAAGCGCCGTGAGCAAAGGCTTAATGAACAGTCACAGCTCCGCGATGCTGACTAATAAAGAAGTTGAAAGCTTTTGAGTCTGAATACACAAAGGAAGAAAACCACCGCAGGATTACCTTGCGCACAATAATGCAGTCCGTCTACCTTACGATGAACTTTTTTGTGCGCAACGATTTGGTTTCCTATGCTTCTACCTGTGCCTTTGGCTTCCTTTTTTCTTTTATTCCCGTAGTGATGATGATTCTGGTAATCCTTATCCGCGTCCTTCATGCAAACATTCATGCTGTTTCCTCGCTAATTGGGTCAAACCAGGCTATGGATACTTTTGTTCAGGCAATAAACGCTTACCTAAAAACCAATCCTTCCGTTGGCGAATACTTTAACGTGGAAAGTGCGGCACTTTCGCTTAATTCCATAACAAAAATCACCAACTTTGAAATTGTAATCGGTTTTGCAATCATCTGGATGGCAAGGCGCTTTTTTGTTTCCGTAATGAACGGTATGCATAAGGTCTTTAAGCAGGAGGCTAAGTACAGGCCGGTTATTTCGCAGCTTATTTCCCTTGGCGGAGAGGCTCTCCTTGTAGTGCTTATTTCTGTAATTGTTTTTGCGGTTGTTACCTTTCACGCGGTTGTAAGGCTGCCTCTTATTGATGAGCTTGTACTTCGCTATCCTTCGGTCTTCCGAAACGTTGGGCGCATTGTTAACATAATTCCTTTTTTTGCCATGTTCCTTGCAATAAGTGTCTGCTACAGGATTGGAAGTGCTTCCCGTCCCCGCTACATGGCTGTTTTTGCAAGTGCGGCTTCCTGCACTGCCTGTTTCTACGTTTTTCAGAGGCTGATGCATATTTTTATAAATGTGAACA
>JAILHV010000071.1 GCA_024695625.1 Treponema sp. | reverse complement strand
CAGACAATTTTCCTGCGCTTGATTGAAGACGACAACCAGACTTCTGATGCGGAAATTGACGGTATTATTGCAGAAGCGGAACTTTAACGGAATTTTATTGAAACTTTATCGGAACCTTAGCCATTGAAAGATTTTCTTTCTATTTTAAATGATGAACAAAAAGAAGCCGCCACTACAACGGAAGGCCATATCCGCGTGCTTGCGGGTGCGGGTACAGGAAAGACTCGTGCCCTTACCAGCCGCTACTGCTATCTTGTCCGCGACCTGGGCATAAGTCCCAAGAACATTCTTTGTGTAACATTCACAAACCGTGCTGCAGGCGAAATGAAGGGGCGCATACGCTCAATGCTTGGCGACATGGATTTGGGCTACATCTGTACAATCCACGCCTTTTGTACCCTGTTGCTGCACGAAGACATTAATGTTCTGAATTTTCCAAAGGATTTTATAATTCTGGACAAGGAAGACTGGCGTTCCATAATGCTTAGGATTTTTTCCGACATGCACCTTACCCTAAAGGAAACGACTGTCCAGCAGAAGATTGACGAGGTTCTTGAAGCTAAAAAGGTAAAGCCCGACACTTACATTAACTATATCTACAAGCTGAACAACGAGGAACTTAAGGCCAAGTGGCAGGAAGAGGGCATTGACCAGAACACCGAGATTTTTTTGCGCTACCTTTACGA
This sequence comes from Treponema sp., assembly GCA_024695625.1. Classification (GTDB taxonomy): domain Bacteria; phylum Spirochaetota; class Spirochaetia; order Treponematales; family Treponemataceae; genus Treponema_D. The sequence continues at coordinate 7,299 of JAILHV010000071.1, read as the reverse complement.
ACAAAAGAAATGCTTTGGGGTTGACTTTAACGACCTTATAAATTTTGCAACCTACATATTGGAAAACTTTCCGGATGTGCGTGAAAAGTGGCAGGAGAGGATGCAGTATGTTATGGTTGATGAATTCCAGGATGTCTCGGAAAAGCAGTACCGCATTGCCCAGATTCTTTCTGCCAAGCACAAGAACCTTTTTATAGTTGGCGACAGTGACCAGACAATCTATTCATGGCGGGGAAGCCACGTTAAGCTGATTCTGGAATTTGACAAAAAATATCCCGATGCAAAAACAATTTTGCTAAGGCAGAACTACCGCAGTAGGCCGCAGATTTTGGCCGCTTCCAATGAACTTATAAGCAAGAACACCGTGCGTTACCCAAAGGAACTTGTTGCCACACGGGCTAACGGAAAGAAGCCACTTTATTTTCATGCGGCGGATTCAGAGAAAGAAGCTGAATGGATTTGCCGTACCATAAAAAAGCTTGTTGAGGATAAAGATGGCGGTGGCAAAGCGAATGGGGATGAAAAAGAAAATTGCTCTGCAAAAATGGGTGGCTCTAAAAAAAAGCCGGATTCCCGTACAGTCCATTTGCGGGACATTGCAATCTTGTACCGGGCACATTACCTTAGCCGTTCTTTGGAAGAGGCGCTAATAAAAAAGAACATTCCATATTCCATTCTTGCCGGAACTGAATTTTATGGAAGAAGAGAAATAAAGGACACCGTCTGCTACCTTAGGATGCTGACTGCCGCAGACGACATGGCTTTTTACCGCACTATAAACATGCCCTCACGTAAAATTGGCAAGCAAAAGATTGCGCTTATAAAAGAGTATTCTGAGGAGCACAACCTTAGCGCATACAATGCCCTAAAGGAACTTGTTGGCGGAGAGTCTGCTGTCTTTAAGGGAACTGGGACGCAAAAATACATTGATGCCGTGGAAAAGGTTAGGCAGCTGGCAAATGGTGGCCGGGCAAAGCTTGGGGACATCCTTCAGGCAATTTTGGATGAATCCGGCTACGAGGCATTTCTTCGCATTGAAGCAGACCAGGACAGGCTGGACAATCTTGCGGAATTTAAGCGGGCGGTGAACGAAGAAGGCCTTGATGACGACGCTACTCTTCCGGGGCTTTTGTCCCACCTTGCGCTTTTTACCGACCTTGATACCGATGCAGTATCAGGCAAAGATACGGTAAAGCTCCTTACGATTCATGCTGCCAAGGGAATGGAATTTCCCTATGTTTTTATTTGCGGACTCAACGAAGGAATTTTTCCCAGCCGCAAAGTCCTTACTCCCGAAGACATGGAAGAAGAAAGGCGCATTGCATACGTTGCCTTTACCCGGGCAAAAAACGGGCTTTTCTTAAGCGATGCAGAAGGCAAGGCAAACGACGGTATTTTTAAGTACCCCAGCAGATTCATTCTTGATGCAGGATTCCAGAATCTTGAGCTTGTAAAGGAACTGGACAAAAACCTTGTGGAGCAAACACAAAGCCTTATCGACTACGACGAAAAGCGCCTTAGCCAAATGAAGAACCTCTTTTCCCCGGGCGACAGGGTAGTTCATCCTGTTTTTGGCGCAGGCACGGTTGTCCTTACCAATGAAAAGGCCTCCTGCTATACGATAAAATTTGACTCTCTTGAAACCGAGCGCAGTATTCAGTTTGCGGCCAAGTTGGAGAAAGAGTGATTTTTGATATTTTTGATTTTTTGGACCATATTTTATATGCTAACCCGCTTTCCAGGGTTCCGCTTGCGCTCCATTGCCTTTGGCAACGCTGGGGTTGCCACCCCGCGCCCTTCCAATCGGGGGTAGGCTTGGTTGTTTCCCAGACCGTTCTTCCAAAAAACACAAAATTTTGCCTTTTTTACTTGATATTAAAAAAATATCATATTATAATAGGGTTATACTAATTATAAGGAGTATTCTTTATGAAAAAGCTACACGCTATCGCTTTTGTTACTTCTGTATTGTTCTTGGGATTCTTTGCAGTGGGTTGTGGTTCTACACCAGCACCAGAAACTGTAGATGAAACAGTAGAAGATACAGTAGAAGAAACAAGCGAAGAAGTTTCTGTTGAACGTCCATCTGTTTCTGGTTCTATCCAGGGCACATGGTACGATGAAAAGTATGACTGCGACTGGACACTCGATGTTGGTGCAACAAACAAGTCAATTACTCTTCGCGATGCAAAGTCAGGTTCTTTGATCTACAAGTTTACAGACAACAACACACAGAACTTTGACTTCCAGGCAAGTTCAGACGGTATCACTGTTCAGTTCGACTGCGCAGCAAAGAACCGCAACTACAAGTTTAAGAAGGCTGTTAGCTTGTCAAAGGACTTGGATATGGACATCTACAACTCCAAGTACAACACACGCCATCAGACAGTTATTACTTACAAGGGATACAAGGTTGAAGAATAGTCAACTTTGTGCAGCATTATCTGTTGCATAGTTCCAAAAGGCAGCGGTTGCAAGAAATTGTAGCTGCTGCTTTTTTTATTTTACACCGTTTACCTAAAACTTTAAGAATTGATTTCCTTAGGGGGATTACATAAAATGAAAAAAATATTTGCTCGTCTTTTGCCGTTTTGCACAGTTTTGTGCCTTATTCTTTGTGTTTTGAGCGGGTGCAGCAAAAAAAATGATAAAAAGCGGAACGAACCCCTTACAAAGGAAAATCTTCTTGTAGGTTTTGTTTACATAGGCTCCATAAATGACCAGGGCTACACCCAGGCCCAGGATCAGGGGCGGCTGGCCCTTGAGGCAGAGGGAATCAAGACAAAGTATGTGGAAAACGTGCCGGAAGACGAGGGTTGTGAAAAGGCAATCCGCGGTCTTATTGAAGAGGGATGCAACGTAATTTATACAACTTCATACGGCTTTATGGACAGCACTATAAAGGTTGCCCAGGAATTCCCCTACATAAAATTTGGCCATTGTTCAGGCTATAAGCGTTCTGCAAATGTTTCCACATATTTTGGCCGCGTCTACGAGGCAAGGTATCTGGCCGGTATTGTTGCCGGTATGAAGACCAAGTCAAAGAAAATAGGCTATGTTGCCGCATATCCAATTCCTGAATGCATACGCGGAATCAATGCCTTTGCGCTTGGGGTTCAGTCTGTAAGCCCGGATGCTACGGTTGAGGTAGTCTGGACGAATACATGGTTTGACCCCAGTACGGAAAAGCAGGCCGCTGCAGAGCTCTTGGAAAAAGGATGCGACGTCCTTGCCCAGCACCAGGATTCAACCGCGACTCAGATTGCCGCCCAGGGAAAGGGGGCTTTTGCAATAGGTTACAACGTTGATTCCCCTGATGCAGCTCCAAAGGCTTACCTTACTGCTCCGGTCTTCCATTGGGAAACATTCATTCTGGATGACGTCCATAAGATTCTTGACGGAATATGGAAAAGCCGTGCCTACTGGGAAGGTCTTGCAGCCGGAATGACGGACTTGGCTCCACTTAGCCTAATTTGCGCAAACGGTACCCAAGAAAAAGTCAACGAAGCAAAGGCAAGCATCATAAACGGATCGCTTAAGATTTTTAAGGGACCGATTCACAACCAGAATGGCGAGCTGAAGGTTGCAGATGGATTCAGAATGAGCGATGATGATATTTGGAACATGAACTGGTTTGTGCAGGGCGTAATTGGTACGCTTCCGTAATCGGCATGCTTACGCAAAATTTGATTAATTCCTTTAAATTAAGTATAATATACGCATTATGTTAGAGCTTACAGTAAACCCTAATTCGGCAGTGGCCATCACATCTTCCCTAAAGAAAATCAAGGAAATGATTATGACTGGAGCCGTGCCAAAAGATACTCCAATCCACCTGACACTTGAACCGGGGATTTACAAAGAGACTGTCCGCTACAATATGCCCAACCCCCTTGTCTTGGAGAGCGTGCCGGGAACAAAGAATACGGACTGCGTAATTCAGGCAGACAACTGCGAAGCCTTTCATAAGGGCCTGGAAAACCGTGCGGTGTTTTATTTGGGCGCACTTGCCACAAACGTTACGCTTAAGAATTTTTCCATAATCAACATGCACAACAAGTCAATTATGGAAGGTAACATTCTGCCGGATGCAGCGGAGGCCCTTGTCTGGGACAATACTAGCGGAACTCTTTTTGCGGAGGGGCTGCGCCTGGAAGGAAGGCAGAATACACTTTGTACAAAGGGATTTGCCTGGTTCAAGGACTGCTACATTACCGGAGACACAGATTTTATTTACGGCGATGCAGACACGGTATTTTTTGAAGGCTGCGAAGTCTGCATAAGAAAGGACAACCGCGGGGACTTTGACGGTTACGCTGTAAAGAGCACTGCTATGGCAAACAAGCCGGGCTTTGTCTTTTCCGACTGCCGCTTTACCGGAGACAAGCGCAAGAAGAACAATATTTACATCTACCGCACGGAAGGTCACGGAAAGCCGACATCTTTCAAGTGGTGGGACAGCGTTGCCCTATTGAACTGCTTTGTAAGCGAATACTACAATCCTGAATTTGGCTGGGATGACGACATGAGCCTTCCCGTTTACCCGCGTGGCAATGCAAAGAACGGCTGGCGCGAGTACAATACAAAAATTGTTTCCAAAGCGGGAAAGGTTACCGAAGCCGACACAACCCAGCGCAACATAAAGAGCTATACGCTGACGGACGATGACTTTTTTGCCCTCTATGCCAGCCGCTACCTTATCCTGCACGACACGCCTTTTGTAAAGATTCTGGAAAAATAGAAAATACCGGCTTAACCTTTGTCCACGCCAAGCCCAAAGAGGGCAAAGTCTGCGCGGCAGGGGTCGTTCGGAAAGTATTGCCTCATTTTGTCCGTAAGTTCAACTGCGGTTTTGAGTGAGGCAGCACGGCACTTTCCGGAAGAAGCCGGCGGTAAAAAGCCAAGCCTTGTTGCTTCCTGCATAACATGGGTGTCCAGGGGAATCAAGAGATCCGTCTTTTTGTACCACTTCCAAAGTCCCATGTCCACCGGGGAAGAATCCCTTACCATCCATCTAAGGAACATTTGAAGCCTCTTGTCTGCGGAAGACTCTCCGTGGGGAATAATGGAACATTCCTTTGGAAAAAAAGAGGCAATCACTTTAGAAAGAAGCAGGCAGCCGGAATTGGCCCTTGCAATCTTTCTTGAAAAAGAATCCGCTTCTTTGCAGGCTTTTAGAAATTCAGTATGAAAAAAATCGCCCAAACTCGAAGACTTTTGCAAAATGGAGGAAAGCACGTCAAAAAAAATCCGCATGGTCCTAAAAGAAAACATCCTGTAAAAAGATTTGTCTGATTCAGGAAAAAACGATTTGTATGCGCCGCTAAGCACCCATTCTGAGGGGTGGCCTTTTGCTTGGTCAAGAATCATCTGAACGTGGCTTAGAATTTGGTCGCGTCTTCCAAAAGCAAGGTTTGCCGCAATAAAGGCAACAAGTTCTATGTCTTCCACGGCAGAAAAGCGGTGCATAAACTGGGAGGGGTCATTTTTTATAAAAGCCGCGTTTTCGTACTTGTCTGCCAAGTCCAACATCTGCTTCTTGCCTGCAATTCCTTCTGCAAAAAAATCCATCTTTGACCTCTTTCTTTTTTGGAGCGCATGCCTTTTTTACCCCCTGCCTAAAATGCAAAGCGCAAGTGCCAATTGTTACCCGCTTTCCAGGGTTCCGGAGCCCCAACCCCTCCATTGCTCCACTCTGTTCCGCAACCCGCCTTCGGCGGGCCCTTCCAATCGGGGCTAGGCTTTTATATGCAAAAATTCTGCCATCTTCTGCGGGCAAAAAAATTGCCTGTACCATCCAACGGATAGATACAGGCTAAAGGAGGCGGAAATCATAAAAAAACGATTTCCAAAAATGCATAATATCATGTTATCGGAAAAACCAATAATTGTCAATAGGTAACAAAAGATTATTTTCAGTCTGACAAGTCGGCATCAAGATTCATGTGGATTTTAAAGTCCGGGTATTTTTCGCAGATTTTTTTGTGGATTTCCGTGTACTGCTCTTCGCGGTCTTTTGCATCAAAAGAAATGATTATGTCAAACTTTATGAGCTTGTCTTCTTTGCTAAGATAAAAGCCGTGGATTTGCATTACGTCTTTGTATTGGTCCGTAATTTCCTTTATGCCCTCAAGGTACTTTGCGGCTTCCGAAGTGTCGCTGTTGTGCGAATAGATTCCTATTGCGGAAAGTGCCACCTTGTTTTCTTTGTAGATGGCGGTTGTAATTTTTATGGAAAGGTCGTCTATTTCTTTTGCGGTCATGTTTTCCGGCACTTCTATGTGAACGGAGCCAATCATCCTGTCTGGGCCGTATGAATTAAGGCTTAGGTCGTAGGCTCCAAGGACATTGGGAAAAGCTGCGATATTTTTTTTGACGTTCCTAGAAAGATCCTTGGAAATGCGGCTGCCAAGAATGTCGTCCAGGGTGTCCTTTAGCATTTCTATTCCGCTTTTTAAAATGAAGAGCGAAATTATGCAGCCAATGTATGCTTCAAGCGAAAATCCCGTAAACTTTGCAATTAGTGCGCCTGCCAAAACTCCTGCAGAAAGGAAGGCGTCGTTTCTTGCGTCTTCACCGGATGCAATGAGCGATTTACTGTCTGTGTCTTTTCCCTGCTTTTTTACCCAGGCTCCAAGGATGAATTTTACGAATACCGCTGTGGCAACTATTGCTATGGTTACGGTAGAGTATTCTGCTTTTTGCGGATGAATTATTTTTACGATTGATTCTTTTAGCGAAGTGAATCCTGCGTACAAAACAATTGCCGCTATGATTGAAGCGGAAAGATATTCAATGCGGCCGTAGCCAAAGGGGTGTTTTTTATCTGCCGGTTTAAGAGAAAGCTTTGTCCCGATGATGGTAATTATAGAAGAAAGCGCGTCAGATAAATTGTTTACCGCATCGAGTATTATGGAAATTGAGCCGGAGACTAGGCCCGCTGCTGCCTTAAAGGATGCAAGCACAACGTTTGCCGCAATGCTGATTATGGAGACTGCTACTATCTTTTTGTCCCGCTTTTGTTCTGTTGGATTGTTTTTCATATTCTGCCTATCATATTAGAATTCTGCGAAGGTTTTGTCAAATTCTTCTTCCAGCCACAGGGAAATTTTTTCGCTTACATTGCGGATTTTTTCTGCCCTCTTTTTGCCGGTTATTGAACATTCCCATACAAGGCAAACCCGCCAGCCTTCTTCTATAAGTTCTTGGATTTCTTTTGCGTCCCGTTCCCGGTTGCGCTTTATCTTGTTGACCCAAAATTCGCTGTTGGTCTTGGGAATGTGGTATTTTGGGCAGGCC
>JAILHV010000063.1 GCA_024695625.1 Treponema sp. | reverse complement strand
TTACATTTTGCTTTAAGCTGTTTTTTTTCAGTTTTATCTTTTGCTGCCAAAAGAAGGGTGTCATATTTTTCCTGAATCTTTTGCATAAAAATTGCAAGAAAATAAGTTACGAAAATTGTTATTGCAAAATAGCATAAAGTTCTTATACTTGAATATGCATAAAACAAAATACCTGCACACAAAATGACAACCCATCGTTTTTTACAGGGAACAACATAATATGCAATAACTGCTGCCGCTACGAATAAAATAAAAATTGTTGAAATTATGGACATATTTTCCCTCTAATACTGTGCATACATAAACACCGGGTTACCTGGTGCATAGGATAATGAAAGCAAAAGAAGCAACATCAGAACATAATATGCGCTCCAACGGAGGACGATGTTTCTCTTTTGAATTGATTCGTAAACATTTATTTTGTGTTCTTTTAAGATGCTTACCACAAAAACAATTATAAGTGAGACAAAAATAAGTGTAAGCTCACTTTCCACATAGCGAAGGCTGCCAAAAACAGACTTCATGTAATCTTGATCGGAAAGAAGTTTTAAAGAACCAAAATTCGTAATAGTGCGCTTTAGATATAGGAAACTTTTTGGTACGTCAACAATCCTGTCAAAATACCCGCCAATGTTTACAATAATAAATGTACGGACAATTCTGAATAATTTCCATCCAAAAGAATTTACCGGAATATGAAGTTTCTGGTTAATATGTTCAAGGGCAGGCTTGCAGAAGTCACCTAATGCAATTACAAGGCCATTGTACAAGCCCCAAAGAACAAAGTGGAATTCAGGTCCATGCCATACTCCCACAAAAAGGAATACAATAATATTTGCAATACCAGCAGGAACAGTTCGCGCAAGATGTTTTCCCCATTCAGTTTTTTTGCTCATAAAATTCTTGGAAATATTCTGCATTGACTTTGTAAGAACAAAGGGATAAAAGACATAATCCCTCATCCACGTACCAAGTGTAATATGCCACCGCCTCCAAAAGTCTGCAAGAGAAACTGCAAAATATGGCTGGCGAAAGTTAGGAGACATTTCAAGCCCATACATTTTTGCAAACCCCATCACCATGTCTATTCCCCCGGAAAAATCAGCATACTGATAAATTGCATAGCTTAATATGCCAATTACAATAAAAAGCCCAGGAAGGTTCGGATAATCGTGATCAAGAACAGAAGAAATACGTCCTGCAAGAAGATCTGCAATACAATACTTTTTTACCGCACCAAAAAGTACCAAAAGTGTCCCATGCTTAATACTCTCAAAGTTGAATTTATGTTCTTCTTTTAACTGTTTGCCAAGTGCATCATAACGATTTATTGGTCCCATAACAAGCTGAGGGAAAAAAGACACAAACAAGACATACTGCAAGAAACTATGTTCTGCTTCGTACTTTGAATTATATACATCCATAAAATACGCAATGGTCTGGAATGTATAAAAAGAAATACCAAGAGGCAACAAAAGTGTTTTAGCAGTTCCAAATTTTAAAAAGGATAAATCAGCATTAATACATGTATCAAAAAAAGTAGCTATTGCATTCCAATATTTTAGGAAAAACAGGATTCCAAAATTTATTAGAATCATAAGGACAAGCACATGTCTCTTTTTGTTCTGAACCAAAAGCTTGTAATCTTTAAGATCTTCTTTTTGCATGCCTCCTGCTTTTTTTTCTTTAACCGAAGAATTCAGGACAAAAACCTTTTTGGCACCTAAAAAAGTGGAAGTTGCAGTTAGTAAAATGAATATAAAATTCAGTGGCCCGGAGAAAAAGTAAAAGATCGCATTCGTTACAAGCAAAATGTATTTTTGTACCTTTTTAGGAGCTATATAATAACAAAGCAATGATGCCACTAAAAAGAATACAAAAGAATAGGATTTAAAATTTAACAAGTTCATTTTTGTATCCTTTACAATGATGTATTGAAATATTCTTCCACATGATTAAGGCACTTGCCATTAAACCATGCACTTATTTTTATTTTACCTTCAGCATTTGTCGGCAAAGAAATTGTATCGTTTGCACTTTTTTGTTGAATCACAATAGTTTTACTGTCTTTAAGCTCAGCAGACACTTCATAGGCCACAGTCGAACTGTCACCATGATTTATTAGCGGAATAATTTTTATCTGTGCAGAACCGTCTGAGGCCCGAGATTTTTTTAGTTCAAGACCATAGAGTCTTTCTGGCTGAGCATTTGTTTTTTGCGAATATGAATCATAAAACCAATCTGATTTTTTATGAGCTAAATCATCATATGCATTATTTTCATAGAAAAAATCACAGAAAGCTTTTGTAAACTTTATAATTCCCGTTTTTGCCAAGTGATTGTCGTCCCAAAAATCACAATCCTCAAGATATAGATGCTCCTCTTTGCAAAGATTAAAATCATAATATTCATACCCCATTGAAGCGGTAAAGTCTTTTACAAAATTATAATACTCATCATAATTTCCTTTTTCTGCAAGATAAAAATCACTGCATGGCATGGCAAAAAATGTAAGTGGTATTTTGTTTTGCTCACAAAAGGACACTATCTTTCTTACAGTATTTTTATAATCATCACCAATATCTTTTACCGCAATTGGTTTTTCGCCGTCTGAATAATAAGTGCCGTTTTCTATAATATCAGTCCTCATGACACAGCCTTTTCCCACATAATTTTCCGCAGAAGAATAATCATACTTGTAGTACTGGCCGGTCAGTTTGGACCTAAAATTCTTTACTATAGAAATTGGATTCAAATCTATGAATTTTTCTTTTCCCAACGGCAACAAAGAATTTAAATAAAGATTCGGAGCAGAAGCATCCTTAAGATAATTAAATTTCACTTTTTTGTTATTCAGATATTCGGAAACAAGATAATTTGTTCTTAAACCATCGCGGTTCTTAAAAACCACCCCGTTGGCCACTGCAAAATCCATCTCCAAAAAAATATGTTTTACCGGGCATTGTGAAACAGCTTCTTGAATTACAGCATAAGTTGCATCAATTGGCTGGCTTGGAGTTCCAGAACAAAATGTATTCATACCTAAAATTTTATCCGCTTGAGCAGGATAAAAATCATGGCTCACATGGCTTGCCCCGCAAATCAGGACGTCTATATTTTTCTGCTGGTGCAATTCATGAAAAATTATCCTTGTATAAGATGTTGAATCATTTTTTAGTACAAAGGCGAATATCAAATTCAGCAGATAAAAACCTATGCAAAAAATTATAAACTTAAAAATAAAGACGAATTTTCTTTCCACCCCTTTCATTCCGCATCACTCCTAGTGTTCAACGGCCAGCTTTCTACAGAATCACGCAGCAATTTTTCGGAACCGTTTTTGCAGCTTAAGATTTTGGGCAGGGGGTGGCTTAGGAAAAGATAGATTCCTTCTGTAACGGAATATGCGCCTATGTTTGCAAAAGAAAGCAGGTCTCCTACACCGGGCTGGGATTCAAAGGGATATTCTTTGGTGATGATGTCAGCGGTTGTGCAAAGAGAGCCGTAAATTGTGTAGCCGTTGCTGGTTGATATGTCCTTTGTGCATCTTTCTATGTCTGATGGAGGCATGCTGTCTGCCTTTATAAGATGAATGGGAGGCTTTTTCATCCCCATAATCTGGCCGTAATAGTTTACGTGGTTTATTCCGCCGTCAATAAAAAGGGCGGGAACTTCTGCATTCTGTTTTAAGTCCATTACAGAGCTTACGTAAGTTCCACAGGAGGAGGCTACATACCGTCCGCTTTCAACAACCCAGAAAAATGGGCTATCCTTTATCATTGCAGAAAATTCTTCAAGGTCGCTAAAGTTCTGCGCATAAGCGTCTGAAGAAAAATAGTCAAAGGCTAATCCTGGGCCGTATTCAATGCGCTCAAAGTTGATGTTGAATTCTTTTTGCAGTTCCGTGCAGAAGTTTTGGATAAAAGCAACTTCCTCTGCAACCTTTTTCATCTTCTTTTGCGTACCGGTAAAAAAATGTATTCCCTGAATTTTTATTCCGGGCAAATCCTTAAGCAAGGCAATTGATTTTCTTACGCATTCCTCGTTCATACCAAACTGGCAGCCGTTTGTAAGGCGCACGATTATTCCTTGGGGGTGAGGATTGGCAGAAGATTTTACAACTTGCTCAAGGAATGTTGCATGCAAAAAAGATTCCAGCGTAATCGTTCCAACACCAAGATTGTATGCCCTTTCAATATCCTGCTTGGTCTTTACAACACCAGAAAACACAATCTGGTCTGGATTTACTTTTACGGCTTCGCAAATGGAAAGTTCCCCCGGAGAACAAACCTCAAACAAAAGCTGCAGGTCTTCTTTTAGTGCATCAAGCAAAAAAGGGTTAGCCTTCATGGCATAGCAAAGGCGTGAATTTGAAGGCAACATCTCCTTTATTTTCTGAACGCGGGAAAGCAAGGCATCGTAGTCAAAAAGGTAAAACGGTGTGCCGTATTTCTGCGCACATGATTTTATGAATTCATCGTTAACCATTTAGTTTTGCCTCCAAAGCCCGCTTGTCCACCTTGCCGTTTTTTGTAAGCGGAAATTCTTCTATATAAATAAAATTACTTGGAATCATGTAAACAGGCAAGGATGTTTTTAATGCCGTAACAATTTCCTTTTTGTCTGTTTCCTGTCCTGTATAGAAAGCGCTTATCTTGTTCTGGGAGAAAACACAGCAAGCCCTTGTTATTGAGCAAATCTTTTCTACCGCGCCTTCAATTTCAGAAAGTTCTATTCTGTGCCCCATGTGCTTAATCTGGGTGTCCTTGCGGGAAACATAATACAAAAGACCGTCATTGCCGTAGCTTGCCAAGTCGCCGGTACGGTAAACACGCTCAAAGTATGAGGAATTAAGGGGATTCTGAACAAAGGCCTGTGCCGTACGCTCGCTGTTGTTGTAATAGCCTGGCGCAACACAAGAACCGCTTACGCAAAGTTCTCCAGTTTTTTCTGCTTGGGTAATGACCGCATCGTTTTCGTCCAGCAGGAAGACGCGCTCATTGGGAAAAGGAATGCCAATCGGCAAAACATAATCTTCTCCAATTGACTGTGGAACTTCCGCATAGGTGCAGTTGCATGTGATTTCGGTTGGACCGTAAAGATTTATGTATTTTGCATCGGGCACATTTTCTTTCCAAATGCGAAGCTGCTTAACCGGCATGACTTCTCCGGAGAACATAATCTTTTTTAGGGTAAGCGGTTTTTTGTATTTAAAGCCACCCAGAGTAGAAATTATGCACATTGCGGAAACAGCCCAAATGATTGTGGTAATCTCGCGCTCTTCAAGATAGTCAAGAAGCTTTGTTGGAAAAGAAAAGAATGCCTTTGGAACAAGATGAACTGAGGCACCGGTAAAGACTGCGGTAAAAATATCCTTAACCGAAACATCAAAATCAAAAGGAGCCTGGTTTGCAAGGTTTTCTGAGCTTTGGATGTCAAAGACCTCTGCAAAGCATGAAATAAAATCAACAACGTTGCGGTGGTTTACAAGGACAGCTTTTGGCATACCGGTTGTGCCGGAGGTGAAGTTTGCATAAACTGGGTCAACGTCTACAATCTGATTGCGGCGAACAGGATTATAAGGAACATTCGCCTCTTTTACTTCCTTTAATAAATCATCCGTATAAATAATCTTACAGTCGCATCCGAGGCCTTCTATCTTTTTCTGGAATTTACGGTCCACAACGAGAGTCTTTGCTTTTAGAGTTGAAATCATGGAAAGAAGGCGCTCATCCGGGAAAGTCGCATCCACAAATGAATAAAAGCATCCCGCGTATAGTGCCGCAAAAAAAAGCTTTAGTGTTAGCACGGATTTTTCCGTTACAAGAGGAACTGCCGTCCTTGGGTCAAAATATTTTTCTAAAAAAGAAGATATTGCCTTTGCATCTTTTACAAAATCTTTCCAATTAACGCTCTCCTGCACATCTGCAAAAGCCGTTTTATCCGCATATTTTTCTGAGGTTGCTTCAAGATAATCTAAAACAGTGTATTTCATAGAGTTAAAACATTATATACAATAAGCCACTCTTTGTGAATACATTATTTGCGGCGCTTGCCTTTCCAATCCGAAAGCTTTTTCCGCTGCCTTGCAGGCCTTGTGTGTGGCGCTTGCGGGGTTCCGGGGTGCCCTACCCCCTCCATTGCCTAACGGCAACCCGCCTGCGGCGGGCCCCTCCAGTGCCTGCCGTGCTTTTTTCTGCTACCGTCTGTCGGATTGCTAATACAGCGTCTCCCCCAAAAGCCGCGCTGCCAAGTTTACCGCCATGATTGCCGTCTGGTTCCGCACGTCAAGGATGGGGTTTACTTCCACTATTTCCATGGATTTTACCATGTTCAGCTGGCACATTTCTTCCATTAAAAGGAGGCCTTCGCGGTAATTTAGGCCGCCGGGGACTGGCACACCAGTACCGGGAGCAATTGAAGGGTCTAGGGAGTCCATGTCAAAGCTGATGTGGACTACGTCGCAGCGGGTCTTAAAGAAGAGCTTTACTTTTGTTAGAACCTGGTCAAAGCCAATACGGTCTATGTCGCTGATTGTAAAGGCTGTAACTCCGGCTTCTTTCATGAGCAGTTTTTCGCCCTTGTCCAAGTCGCGCAAGCCCACAAAGCAGATGTTTGCAGGGTCAACCTTGCGCCCCTCGTGGTAAAGGTTAACAAGTTCTGGCAGTCCGTAGCCCGCACTGGCCGCAAGACATTCGCCGTGAATGTTTCCGGTAGGGCTTGTCTCTGTAGTGTTAAAGTCGCCGTGGGCATCCACATACAAAACGCCCAGCCTAAGATTTTTCTTCTTATAAAATGAACTTAGCCCCGCAAGCGTTCCCAAAACTATTGAATGGTCGCCGCCAAAAACAAGGGGAAACTCTCCGTCGCAAGCGGCATCTTCAACTTCCTTGGCAAGAAGGGTACACGCATCCACAATAGGTTCAAGGTATTTTGCCTTGGGGTTAGTGCCAATGTCTGCAAATTCCTGCGCGGTAACTTTTATGGGATTCTGGTCACTTATGACCTTGTGCCCCAAGTTCTCTATTTTTTCCCGTATTCCAGCAAGGCGAACGGCAGACGGCCCCATATCAGAGCCGTGTCTTCTTCCACCGTAATCAAGCGGCATTTCTAAAATGTGTACATCCATATAAAAAATCATAGTTCCTTTTGCGCAATAATGCAAGGTTGTAAAAAAAATAACTTATAAATTATATTTTTTCTTGAGTTTATAACCTTTATATATTATAATATAGCAAAAATATAATATTTAGGTTATAAAACATGGATACACGGATAATACAAATAAGGGCTTTGGACAAAAAAACAGCAGATTTAAAGTCTTGTCAGAATGTAATTCCTCGAGGCCAAAGCTGGATAAAAACGGTCAGAGAAGCTATTGGCATGACTGCAATTCAGCTTGCAAAACGGCTAGGTGTTACCCAACCCAGGATTGCAAAAATGGAATCAAATGAAGAAAACCTCAAGCTTTCGACCATGAAAAAAGTGGCAGTAGCTTTGAACTGCGAATTTGTGTATTACTTTAAGCCCAAAACATCTTTCCAAGATTTTGTAAAAGAACAGGCTCAAATGAAAGCGAAGGAAATCCTAAAAAATGTGAATTTGAACATGGCACTCGAGGATCAGGATATTTCCCTTGAAGAAACGACGGAAGATATGGTTAACGATTTTATAAACAACAAAACAAAACTAATATGGGATTAACGCATGGATATATTTGAAGCAGACGATAATTCAACACCGCTTACTGCAGAAGAAAAAGACGGGCTCAAACTAAAATGGATAACCCTCCGATCCGAACTTAACGAGGCAGAAGCTCGGAATATTGCCGAAGCACAGATTTGGCTTGCAATAAACAAAAATAAAGACGTTTTATCTGATTCATTTTTAAGAAACCTTCACAAAAAAATGTTCGGAAATGTGTGGAAATGGGCAGGAAAATACCGTGAAACAGAACGGAATATTGGTGTTGCTCCTTATCAAATTCCCTTAAAGCTTATGCAGCTTTTTGATGATGTTAAATTTTGGATTTCAAACAATACTTATTCAAATCATGAAATTGCAGTAAGGCTTCACCACAGACTTGTACAAATCCATCCTTT
This sequence comes from Treponema sp., assembly GCA_024695625.1. Taxonomy (GTDB): domain Bacteria; phylum Spirochaetota; class Spirochaetia; order Treponematales; family Treponemataceae; genus Treponema_D. The sequence goes on along the minus strand of JAILHV010000063.1, from coordinate 1,359 downwards.
TCCCAACGGTAACGGAAGAGTTTCACGCCTTATGGCAGATTTGGCGTCTTTCCAGCTTGAAGGCAAAGCTCTTTATTGGGGAGACGTAAATCTTGTGAATGTTTCAGAAATAAGGACAAAATACATCGCAGCATTAAGAAAAGCAGATGCCGGAGATTATTCTGATTTGTTAAACTTTACAAAATCATAGTTCCTTTTGCACAATAATGCAAGGTTGGGATAATTGCCGTGGGCACAACTTTTCTATATAATATGCCCGGTTATGAAAAAAGTGTTTGTTTTTGCCATTTTCTTTGCCTTGGCTTTGCCGCTCTATTGCCAGGCTAGTCAGGAAAGCACACCGTTTGGACAGGAAACCCCTGATGCAGCGGAAAAAGATGCTGGTATAGAAAAAAAAGCCAGCATAAAAGGGGACATCTTTTTTGACTTCTCAGATGGGCTATATTGGTTGCCCGGAAATACCAAAATCGAACTTCGTTATATGAAAGAACACCGTTCGGATATTCTTGAATGCATTTTTACAGTTCCGTATTATTTGATTACGACAGTTATACCATGTCTTGTTTGCGCAGGAGAACTGGTTTACTACCGTAAGCAGGATGACGACGGCTCTTACGGAAACTATTTTGGAATAAGCCATCCAGCAAACATGACAATGGCACTTTACTTTGGCAACAACTTTTATACAGCCATTAAGCTTGGGGTAGCCTGTGATTTTTGCGTTGGAAGGTGGGCATTTAAAGTTGGCCCTAACGCAAGTTCCTACCTGGTACTTGGTTACGAACCAATATCCCTAAACGCGGGAATTAAGGCTGGATATTTTGACAATGAATGGTATGCAGCCCCTTCCTGCAGCCTTAACTTTAACCTTAAAAACGAAGCTAATTTTTATGCTTCTTATACGGACGCAAATTTCTTTGGCAAAGACATAAGGCGCATTTCTTTGGGATTTACGTTTATCGCTGACAAAAAATAGCCCAAAAGCGCAGCAGAGCTTTTTTAGGAGCCTACGCCGCCATGGAGGGGCCCGCGAAGCGGGTTGCGGAGCAATGGAGCGGGTAGGGTCCCGCGGAACCCCGGAACGGCGGTGGCGCATAGGCACCTTCTGTCGAATTAGCCAAAAAATGAATGGTAGAACATAAAAAAGCACCGTCCAGAAAATTCCAAATCCTTGAACCTGTCCGCAATTTGCGCTATAATCTGCAAAATCGGTTTGACAGGAAATAGGAGGTAGCCCCGGATGTTAAAAGGCAGGCATATTATAGAACCCGGAGATTTAAGTGTTTCAGAAATTGATGAGATTTGTTCTTTGGCAGAACAGATTTTAGTAGATCCTGTTTCTTTTCAAGATGTGTGCCG